>CAZHDI010000008.1:41360-61253 GCA_964531285.1 uncultured Alphaproteobacteria bacterium
AGGGCTGCAGTCCTTGCTCCCGCTCCGGCCGGCGCTCCCGAGCGCCGGTCCTAACCCTTCGGAAAGTCCAGACCCATCTCGCGATAGCGCGCCGGATCGTCCGCCCAGCTTTCACGCACCTTCACAAAGACGAACAGATGGACCTTCGTCCCCAGCATCTCCTGAAGCTCTTCGCGCGCCTGGGAGCCGATCTCCTTGACGGTCTGCCCGCCCTTGCCGAGCACGATCTTTTTCTGGCTCTCCCGCGCGATGAAGATCACCTGCTCGATCCGTATGCTGCCGTCCTTGAGCACCTTCCAATTCTCGGTTTCCACCGTGGCATCGTAAGGCAACTCGTCATGTAGGCGCAGGATCAGCTTCTCGCGGGTCACTTCCGCCGCCAACAGGCGCTGGGTGATGTCCGCAGCCTGATCTTCCGGATAAAGCCATGGGCCCTCGGGCAGGAGGCCCGCCACATGATCGAGCAACGCGGCAACCCCATCGCCGTTCTGGCCGGAAATCATGAAAGTCTCGGTAAAGACGCCCGGGTCATAAAGGCTCTCGGCCAGGGGCAGAAGACGCTCGCGGCGGATATCGTCCACCTTGTTCAGCACCAGGATGGCCTTGCGCCCTTCCCCGCGCAGCCCCTCGATGATCCGGGCGGTGTCCTCCGCGGTTTTCCCGCCCCCGTCCTGCGCGGCGAGACGCGGCGCATCGGCCAGCACCATCACCGCATCGGCATCGGCGGCCCCGCCCCAGGCCGCATCGACCATCGCCCGGTCCAGCCGGCGGCGCGGGGCGAAGATCCCCGGCGTATCGACAAAGACGATCTGCGCATCGCCATGGATGGCCACGCCGCGGATTCGGGTGCGGGTCGTCTGCACTTTATGCGTCACGATCGCGACCTTGGTGCCGACGAGGCTGTTCAGGAGCGTGGACTTGCCCGCATTGGGAGCGCCCAGAATGGCGCAAAAGCCGGCGCGCTTGGTCATGATCCGTCTGCCTCCGGTCCGATCTTCTCGCGCTCGATGACATGTGCGGCGGCATCCTGTTCGGCGGCGCGTTTGGATGGCCCGCGCCCCTCGCCCGGCGCGACGCCGGGAATGTCCACGGTGACGACAAATTCCGGCGCATGATCGGGTCCCGAACGTCCCTGGACCTCATAGGTGGGGGTGACCCGCCAGCGCGCCTGCGCCCATTCCTGAAGCCGGGTTTTGGGATCGCGCGGCACGGTGTCCTGGGCCGTCACCCGCTCGCCCCAGAACCGGTCGAAAAACACGCGCGCCGCATCGAAACCGCCATCGAGATAGATCGCCGCGATCAGCGCCTCGCAGGCATCGCCGAGGATCGCGGTCTTTTGGCGCCCGCCGGCGCTGTCTTCGGCCTCGGCCAGCACCAGCACGGCATCGAGCCCGGCCTGAATGGCGATCTCCGCACAGGTTTCCTTGCGCACCAGGGCATTGAGGCGCGGCGCCAGCTCGCCCTCGGGCGCATCCGGAAACGCCGACAGCAAGGCCTGGGCGGCC
Organism: uncultured Alphaproteobacteria bacterium; assembly: GCA_964531285.1. Lineage (GTDB taxonomy): Bacteria > Pseudomonadota > Alphaproteobacteria > JAJFIK01 > JAJFIK01 > CAZHDI01. The sequence continues at coordinate 42,866 of CAZHDI010000008.1, forward strand.
ATCAGCCCGAGCACCCGGTCGCCGAGAAACTCAAGCCGCTCATTGACCCGCAGCCCCCGGCGTCCCCGCCCCACGCCGCCGGTATCGGCGCTGGCATGGGTCAAGGCCTCCAGAAGCATGGCGGACTTGGCGAAGCGGTATCCGATGCCGGTCTGAAATGCGTCGATGGCCTGCTGGCCGGGCAGCATGGTCGCCGCCCCACCGCGCCGCGACGGTCCCCGGCGCTGACCTTTCTCAACCGCCACGCGGCTGGTCTCCTTCGATTACGCACGATGGCGCGCCGTCCGGCGCGCGCGGGTTACTCGACGGGCCGGAACAGACGCGACCAGCGGGTCGCGGACGGCCATTTCCACACTTCCCAGAAACGGGCCTCGCCGGTGGTGGAATAGAACAGAATTTCCGCACGGCCGACGAGATTTTCGAACGGCACAAACCCGACGCTGCCCAACTCCCGGCTGTCCGACGAGTTGTCGCGGTTGTCGCCCATCATGAAGTAATGGCCGGCCGGCACCGTGTAGACCCGGGTGTTGTCATGCAGGCTGTCGGGGCGCTCATCCAGAATGTCGTAGCTCGCGCCGTTGGGCAAAATCTCGCGATACCGCGGGATATAGCGGATATTGCCGTAAGGATCGCGCTCGACGAAATCGTCGATCTGGGTGCGCCGCACCGGGATGCCGTTGATGTGCAGCACGCCCGCGCGCATCTGGATCTGATCGCCCGGCAGACCGATCACCCGCTTGATGTAGTCGGTGCGCCCGTCGCGCGGCAGCTTGAACACCGCGATGTCCCCACGCTCCGGCGCCGACCCGAACACCCGGCCGTCGAACAGCGGCGGGCTGAACGGCAGGGAGTGATGGCTGTAGCCATAGGAGAATTTCGAGACGAAGAGGTAATCGCCTTCCAGCAGCGTGTTCTTCATCGACCCGGACGGGATGTTGAACGGCTGGAATAGGAACGACCGGATCACCAGCGCGATGAGCAGCGCGATGCCGATGGTCTTGACGTTTTCCCAAACGGAATTGTGGGTCATGCCGCTCGACTCGCGTGCCTCGACAGAAGACATGTGGCGCTCTTGTCCTTCCCAAATGATCCGGCCCCGATGACAGGACCAGACCGGCCATTTCCTAGCGCGGGTTGTCACAGGGGCGCTGCCCATGACCGCCGGTGTTCATGAACCGAATACCAGACTAGGGCAGAGATTGTGCTCCCAATATGGTCACGCGGGGCCGGTTGCCATCCCCGACCGCCCCCGGCCTGCCCCAACCATTGGGCGAAGCTTAGCAGGTCCCGGCGCCGGGCCGACAGCCTTGTGGCCTGATTTACCCGAAAAAATCGCTGCCGCCGCCGCCCGCGCCGTCCCTCGGCCAGGCGGCGATCAGCACGATCGCCTGAGCCCAGGGGAAGTCGTCGGTGATGGTCAGATGCACATCGGCCACACGGTCCGGCGGCACCAGGCGCTCAAGACGGGCCAGGGCCCCATTGGTCAGATGCAGGGTCGGCTGGCCGGTCGGCTTATTCACCACTCCGATATCGCGCATGAACACTTTCTGGGAAAAGCCCGTGCCGAGCGCCTTGGAACAGGCCTCTTTGGCGGCAAAGCGCTTGGCATAGCTGGCCGCCCGGTTCCGGCGCCGGTCGGATTTGGTCCGCTCGATCTCGGTGAACACCCGGTGGGTGAACCGGTCGCCGAAGCGCTCCAGGCTCCGCTCGATCCGGCGGATGTCGATAATGTCGTTGCCAATGCCGATGATCATGGAGCCTCTTTCCTGGCGGGGGTCCTTGACCCATATTGCATCCCGGGGGACGGGTGAGGGAGCCCGCGAATGACACGTCTCAGCGTGAATCTCAACAAGGTTGCGCTTCTGCGTAACCAGCGCGACGTCGGCTATCCGAATGTGATCGACACGGCTCATCTGGTGCTCGATGCCGGGGCCGGCGGCATCACTGTGCATCCGCGCCCCGATGAACGCCATATCCGGCGCACCGATGTCCCCGCTCTTGCCGCCGCCATCGCCTCACGGCCGGACCGCGCCCTGGAATTCAATGTCGAAGGATTTCCGACGCCGGGCTTTCTGGATCTGGTCATCGCGACCGTCTGCCATCAGGTCACGCTGGTGCCCGATGCCCCTGGGCAGGCGACCTCGGACCATGGCTGGAACGATCGCCTGGACGATCCCGCACTGCGCGATGCCATCACGCGGTTGAAAGCCGCGGGTCGCCGGATCGTCTTGTTCATGGATGCCGACGCGGCCGCCGTTGCGCGGGTCAAAGCGCTCGGCGCCGACGGGATCGAGCTTTATACCGGCCCTTATGCCTTTTCTTACGGCACGCCGGAGGGCGCGCGGATCCTCGCGGCCCATCAGGCAACCGCTAAGGCCGCCCAGGCCGCCGGGCTCATCGTCAATGCCGGTCACGATCTCAATCTCGATAATCTGGCCGAGTATCTGGCGGCGGTCCCGGCCTGCGCCGAGGTGTCCATCGGCCATGCCATCACGGCCGACGCCCTTCTCCTCGGATGGGAAGGTGCTGTCCGTCAGTATAAAGCCATTTGCGACCGGGCGGCCTGACACGCCCGCGGCGCCGGAAAGCAAGAGCGGGGGAACACAATGGCCGCAGCACCGCCGGGGACGGCACCCTTGTTCCGGCCACAGGCCCCCGGGCCAATGCACGGGGCCGGCTCGTGTGGCGATTCAGGAATTCGCATGAGTGCCCGATGCGTGTTTTTGCGAATTCCTGAATCAAAGCCACACGAGCAAGTTTATGGTTCTAGTGTCGTTTCGGTTCGGACGTTCGCTATCGGACGATCCGCGAATCATGAGGCGAACTTCCAAACCACGACACTAGGGATGTCCTGACGGCGCCAAATCAGATTGATTAGGCGGCGCAACGGCGGTAAGGCCTGTGCAAAGCCCGGCGCCCGCCCTCCGGCGCCGTCCTCTGTCCGCCCCGTCCCGAAAGGATCTCCGCATGTCCAATGCCGTGGAACTGCAGACCGCTTACTACGAGCGGACGGCCGCGCATTACGATTCCATGCACATGGCCTCCTCGAGCGGCGAGCACATGGTGGCGCTGGATGCGTTCAGCGGCCTTGCGGCGGCCCGCAACCCGTCGAGCATTCTGGATGTGGGCGCCGGCACCGGGCGCGGCATCTTTCGCCTTCAAGACCGGTTCAGGGACGCCCGGGTGGTCGGCCTTGAACCGTCGCAAGCCCTTCGGCAGGTCGGCTACGCGAAAGGTCTGAGCGAGGATGTGCTCGTGGACGGCGACGCCATGGCCATGCCGTTTCCCGATAATGAATTCGATTTCGTAATTGAGACCGGCTGCCTGCATCATGTGCCCGATCCGGCAAAGGCCGTCTCGGAGATGGTCCGGGTCGCCCGCACCGGCGTGATGATTTCCGACAGCAATTGTTTCGGCCAAGGGAGCGCGGGCAAGCGCCTGTTCAAACGGATCGTCCGGTCGCTCGGGTTATGGAATGGCCTGATTTATCTCCAGACCAAGGGCCGGATGTACAAACAGTCCGAGGGCGACGGGATTTACTACAGCTACTCGGTGTTTCAAAACGCCGATATCGTCGCGCGGAAATTCCCGGTGCTGCTGACCATGAACACACGGCGCGCGGCCGGTTACGACCTGCTCCACGATGCCAGCCATGTGATGCTCATGGCCATGAAGCCCGCCGACTGACGGCTCGTTATTGATGCAGGTGCCGGCTGCCCGGTTTTTCCGCCGGCAGAGCGGCCAGCTCGGGCGGCAGGTCATCCTCCGCATAAGCCGGAAAATCGACTTGTGCCAGGGCAATGAGCGGCGCGCCGATATCCGCCGAGCCGCCCGACCGGTCGATCAGACAGGCCCCGGCCACGACCTCGGCGCCGGTCGCGCGGATCGCCTCCAGACACTCGTGCGAGGATTTCCCGGTGGTCACGATATCCTCGACCATCAGCACACGGGCGCCTTGGGGTATCGTAAAGCCCCGGCGCAGACGGAAGCTGCCCTCTTCGCGCTCGGTATAGATCGCCTCGAGCCCCATGGCGCGGGCGGTCTCATAGCCGGGAATGATTCCCCCCACCGCCGGCGAGACAATGAGATCGACTCCGCCCGGCACCGCTTCGCGCACACGCTCCGCCAGGGCCCGGCACAGACGTTCCGTACGCACCGGATCCTTGAACACCAGCGCCTTTTGTAGAAAAACCGGGCTATGCAGGCCGGACGACAGAATGAAGTGGCCTTCCAGCAGAGCGCCCGCGCCGCGGAATTCATCGAGAACCTGATCGGGAGTCATGGCCAGCCCTCTTGGTAAGGGAAATGGATCAGCCGATTTTGAGCGCACCCTGCCCGCTGGCGCGCCGTCCGGCAAGCACCCGCTTCAGGACCGCGCGCGCTCGGCGTTTTCCACGAGGCTGGAGGCGCGCAGGGCCGCCAGCACCTGGGTCAGGTGCTTCAGGTCCTCGACCTCCAGATCGAGTTGAATCTCGAAATAGAGCGGATTGCGGTCCGTGATCTTGAGATTACTGATATTGGCGCCATGGTCGCCGACGATATGCGCCAGCGCCCCCAGTGCCCCGGCTTCATGGCTGAGCAGGACAACGACCCGCCCGACCGGCACATGGCCTTCGCCGGTCGCATCATCCCAGGCCAGATCGAGCCAGCGGTCCGGTGCGTCGTGATAGGTCTCCAGAGTCTCGCAATCGATGGTGTGGACGGTCGCGCCCTGGCCGGCACTCATGATGCCGACGATCCGGTCGCCGGGCAGCGGATGGCAGCATTGCCCCAGATGGACGGCAAGCCCCGGCGTCAGACCCTTGATCGGCACGGGGACGGCCTCGTCGCCCTTGCGCTTGCGCGGCGCCTTCTTCCGGGTGCGCGCCCTGGTGCCGACCGGTGTCGCCTCCAACTTGATACCGGGATAGACCGCTTCCAGAAGCCCGTCGGCCACCAGCGTCCCTTCGCCCACCGCCGCGTAGACGTCGTCGACATGGGGCAGCTTCAGCCGCTTGAGCGCACCCTGAATGCCTTTTTCGGAGAACTCGTAGCCATGGGTTTCGAAAACCCGTTCGGCGAGGCGCTTCCCCAGGCTGACGAATTGCTCGCGCCGGGACTGACGCACGAAGCGCCGGATTGCCGAACGCGCCTTGCCCGTGACGACGAAATTTTCCCATTCAGGGCGCGGCGTCTGGGCCTCCGACCGGATGATCTGCACCATGTCGCCATTGCTGAGTTGCGCCCTCAGCGGCCGGTGATAACCGTTGATCTTCGCTCCGACACAGGTGTCGCCAATGTCCGTATGCACCGCATAGGCAAAATCGATGGCCGTCGCCCCGCGCGGCAGAGCAATCAACGCGCCCTTCGGCGTGAAACAGAACACCTGATCGAGGAACAGCTCGAGCTTGGTGTTCTCCATCAATTCTTCCGGCGACGCACCATGCTCCATGATGTCGGCGATCTGCTGGATCGATTGCACGATCCGGCTTTCATCGCCCCGTGCCGGTGCCTTGCCGTTGTATTTGTAGGCCCAATGGGCGGCCACGCCGCACTCGGCCACATCTTCCATTTCCTGGGTCCGGATCTGAATTTCCACGCGCTGGCGCTCCGGGCCGATCACCGTCGTGTGGATCGACTGGTAATCGTTGCGCTTGGGCGTGGAGATAAAGTCCTTGAACCGTCCGGGCACAAACGGCCAGCGGGTGTGAAACGCACCGAGCGCCAGATAACAATCGCCGACCGTTCTGGGGATCACCCGAAAGGCGAAGACATCCGAAAGCTGCTCGAAGGAAATCTGCTTGCGCTCCATTTTGCGCCAGATGGAATAGGGCCGCTTGGTGCGCCCATAGACCCGGGCCTCGATCCCGTGACTGTCGAGTTCCCCGCGGATCTGTTCCTCGATCCGGCCGATCAGCCCGCCGGATTCGCTCTCCAGCGTCTCGAGCCGGTTCTGGATCGACTCCCGCGCAGCCGGGTTGATCTCGGCGAACGACAGATCCTCAAGCTCGTCCCGGAACGACTGCATCCCGATGATGCCGGCCAGCGGCGCATAGATCTCCATTGTCTCCTGGGCGATCCGGCGGCGCTTGTCGGCCTTTTTCACGAAATGCAGGGTGCGCATATTGTGAAGCCGGTCAGCCAGCTTCACCAACAGCACCCGCACGTCCCGCGCCATGGCGATCAGCAGCTTGCGGAAGTTCTCCGCCTGTTTGGTTTGCTCGGACACCAGTTCGAGCTGCGACAGCTTGGTGACCCCGTCGACAAGGCCCGCCACATCCGACCCGAACAGCGCGCTGATCTCCTCAGTGGTGACATCGGTGTCCTCCACCGTGTCATGGAGCAGCGCGGTGATGATGGTCTTGGTGTCGAGTTTGAGATCGGTCAGCAGCCCGGCGACCTCGACGGGATGGGAAAAGTACGGATCGCCGCTTTCGCGGGTCTGGCTGCCATGGGCCTTGACGGTGAACACATAGGCACGGTTGAGCAGTGCCTCGTCCGCATCGGGATCATAGGCGCAGACCCGTTCCACCAGTTCGTACTGTCTGAGCATGGGCCTATGGTGGCGCGTGTTCCGCGCCCTGACCAGCCGAAAAATGAGGGAAGAAGCCGTTATGACGCCGCGCCCGGCACGGCGTCACGCACGATGCAGACCCAGCGGCGACGCCGTCAGATGTCGCCCATCTCGCGGTCATGCTGGCTGACCGCCTCGGCGCGCGACTGGGAATCCTGCTGCATGGCCCGCAGATACTGCTCCTCGGTCATCGGGATCGCCTCGGGCTGATCGGGCGTCGCGGCGACCTGGGGCACGGCCTGCTCTTCGGGCTCGTCCACTTCTACATGGCGCTGCATGGAATGGATGAAATCCTCGCGCAGCACCTCCGGCTGGACCCGCTCATCGGCGATCTCGCGCAAGGCCACCACCGGGTTCTTGTCGTTGTCGCGGTCGATGGACAGCGGCTCGCCGGCGGAGATCGCCCGGGCGCGCTGGGCCGCGAGCAGCACCAGATCGAAACGGTTGTTCACTTTGTCGATGCAGTCCTCGACAGTCACGCGGGCCATACGGCGCCTCCAGATCGGGGGGAACACTGAGTCTCCGACATACTCGGCACGCGGCGTCTTGACAAGACCTGAAACACCTGCCTAACCGCCGAAACGCGGGGTCCAGCGGTCCGGCGCCGGGGCGCAGACCTGCTCGGCGCCCAGCCCGGCCCGCAGCGCCATTGCCGTGGCCCCCAGAATCGGATGCCGCCAGGCCGGATCGAGATCGGCCAGCGGATCCAGCACGAACGCCCGGTCGTGGGCGCGCGGATGAGGCAGGACGAGGCCCTGCCGGTCATCACGCGAGAATGTCACAAAACTGTGATAATCGATCAGGTCCAGGTCGATGACCCGGGCTTCCCACCGCTGGGACCGGGTGCGCCCCAGCCGCGCCTCGACCCCGAGCAACAGGTCCATCAAGGCATCAGGGGACCGCTCGGTGCGCAGCGCCGCCGCCGCATTGCGGAAATCCGGCTGTCCCGAGGGCGGCACGGGTCTGGATTGGTACAGCCGCGAGACCCGCTCGATCCCGACGCCCTCGGCGGCAAGGACCTCGAGCGCAGCGGCCAGCGTGACGGCCGGAGGCCCGGCGGGACCCGGCAGATTGGCCCCCAGCGCCAGGACGATCATCGGACCAGCCGCGGTTCGGCCGGGCCTAGCCCGTCAGGCACCGCAAGGGTGCGCCGCGATAAAGCGCTTTCCCTGCCACGGGCGCCTTGATAGAGACAATGGGTATAGAGCGTGATTAGGCACATTTGCGTATCGGACCGTTGATTTTGATTATCCCTGCCGCCGGCCGTTCAGCCGGTCCGCCCGGACATCCGAACTCCGACCGACATCCTGCCGCTCCCGATGGGCGCCGGGCCGCAGCGCATCATGCTCACTCCCGACGTCAGTGTTTTGCTTAAAGGACGAGCACCGGACATGTTTCAGAAAGACGAAAAAATCGCCCTGTTTATCGACGGATCCAATCTTTACGCGGCGGCCCGGTCGCTGAATTTCGACATCGATTACCGGCGGCTCCTGGACTATTTCCGCACCCAGGGCCGGGTCGTGCGCGCTTTTTACTACACCGCCCTGGTCGAGGATCAGGAGTATTCGCCGATCCGTCCTCTGGTCGATTGGCTCGACTATAACGGCTATGCGCTGGTGACCAAGCCGACCAAGGAATTCACCGACGCCCAGGGCCGGCGCAAGATCAAAGGCAATATGGACATCGAACTGGCGGTCGACGTCATGGAAATGACGCCGCATGTCGATCACATCATCCTGTTTTCCGGCGACGGCGATTTCCGGCGGCTCGTGGACTCGGTCCAGCGCAATGGCCGGCGGGTGACCGTCATCTCCACCGTGCGCTCCCAGCCGCCGATGCTGGCCGACGAACTGCGCCGTCAGGCCGATGTGTTCCTGGAGCTTCAGGACATCATCGGCCATATCAGCCGCGAACATGGCCAGCGCGGCGCGCCCGACGGCACCCGGCCGCAGCGCCGCCGCCCGGTGGAAGCCGCCGCCGTGGAGGACGATGACTACGAGGACGACGAGTTCATCGACGACGAAGACGACGACGATTTCGAGCCCGACACCTCGCCCAAAGCCTGACCGCCCATGGCTCCGCGCCACCCGGCTGTCCTCGATCCCGACGCCCCGCCGGAAGCCCCGCTCGACTGCGTGCGGTGCGACCGGCTGGCGGCGTACCGCGCCGAGAACCGGAGCGCCGAGCCGGAGTGGTTCAACGCGCCGGTGCCCTCCTTCGGCGATGAGAACGCCTGGCTGCTGATCGTCGGTCTGGCGCCCGGCGTGACCGGGGCCAATCGAACGGGCCGCCCGTTCACGGGCGATTATGCCGGCGATCTTCTGTATGGGACGCTTCTGACCTTCGGGCTTGCGGCGGGGACCTATGGCGCACGGGCCGATGACGGCTTGAAGCTCCAAGGCGCGATGATCACCAATGCGGTGCGCTGCGTGCCGCCCCAGAACAAGCCCACCGGCCCGGAGATCCGCACCTGCCGGGATTATCTCGCGGCGCGGATCAGGGCCCTGCCCCGGCTCGATGCGATGATCGCTCTGGGCCGCATCGCCCATGACAGCGTGGTCGCACTCACCGGCACCAAAGCCGCGGCGGCGCCGTTCGCCCACAACGCCCGGCACGATCTGACGCTTCCCGACGGGCGCGCCGTCCGCCTTCATGACAGCTATCATTGCTCGCGCTACAACACGAATACGGGCCGTCTGACCACGCAGATGTTCCACGCCGTGTTCGCGGCGGCCGTGGCGGCACGCGCGTAAGCGTCACACGTCCCGTCACACGTCGTTCGTGGACAGCCACCAGTCCTCGCCGACGAGCCACGCACTCGCGTCGGGCTGTTCGGGTGCCCGGCGCAACGACCGCACGCTCTCCATGCCGCCGGTATCGAGCGCCTGCCCCAGAAGCGTCTCGGTGGTTTCTGAAATGCCGCCCTGGCAGGGAATGAAGGCCGCCGGGCTCAGGAACCGTGCCTTGAAACCGGTCTCGGCCTTGACCACCAGCAGCATGCCGCCCGCCGCGCCCTTGGTATCGCCGCGCCCGCGCGGCAGCGGCCAATGGGTCCGGGTCGTCAGGGGCAGCAGGAGCCGCCCGCCCGGATTGAGCCCGTCGAGCCACTGACGCGGGATCTGGGACATCCCCGCACTGACAATAATCGCATCGACGCAGGCGACATTGATGTGGAAGCCCGTGCCATCGACCACCTGCGCGTTGGGCCAGGGCACCAGCGCCTGACGGGCCCGCGCCGCCAGATCGCTCTCGACCTCGGCGGCCACCACTTGCCCGTCGCCGCCGACGCATTCGGCCATGATCGCCGTGTAATAGCCGGTGCCCGCGCCCACATGCACGACCGCCTCGCCGATGCGCAAATTGAGAATGTCGAGCGAGCGCGCCCACATCACAGGATCGCCGTTGTTGATCCCGCGCTCCGCGCTGATCTGTACCAGGACGTTATGATAAAGATGCGCCGGGTTCGCGTCCGGTGTTTTGACGGCGCCGAGCCGGCACAGCAGGGTCCACGGTCCGGGGCCCATGAATCGCTCGCGCGGCACGGTGGCGAAGGCCGAATACAGTTCGGTCGAGCGGATCGGCGCGGTGAGGCGCAAATCCTGGGCATACCAGGCCCGCGCCCATTCGGTCCTATCGGCCATGCCTGCGTCCTTTCCGGTCCGTCAACCCTTGTCGCGCAGCAGACGCTGCTTTTCGCGGTTCCAGTCCCGCACTTTGTCGGTCTCGCGCTTGTCGTGCAGCTTCTTGCCCTTGGCCAGTCCCAGTTCGATTTTCGCCTTGCCGGTCTTGTTGAAATAGATCCGCAAGGGAACGATCGTCATGCCGCCCCGGTCGACCTGCTGGCTCCAGCGCGCGATCTCCCGGGCATGCAACAAAAGCTTGCGCGGCCGGCGCGGCAGGTGGTTCATCCGGTTGCCGAACTCGTATTCCGGGATATACGCGTTGATCAGCATCATCTCGCCCGCTTCGACGGCGGCATAGCTGTCGGCAATATTGGCCTGACCGGCGCGCAGCGATTTCACCTCCGTGCCCTGAAGCTGGATTCCGGCTTCGACCGTATCCTCGATACTGTAATTGTGCCGTGCCTTGCGGTTCTCGGCTACGACCTTATGCGCGTCCGACGCGCGCGGTTTACGGGGCGCCGCCATGGCGTGCTCCTGTTATTCAACACTGATAGGTGGCTGGGGCGCCCTCAACGGCTGGGCGCGGGCGCCAGACCGGCCCTGGCCAGCGCCGCGTCGACCCGGTCGCGGGCCGTCCGGCTGGCCGGGACCAGCGGCAGGCGCACCTCGTCGCGCGCTAGCCCCAGACGGCTGACCGCGTATTTCACCGGCTGAGGGCTCGGTTCGCAGAACAGCGCGTCATGAAGCGCGATCAGCCGGTCCTGGATTGTCCGGGCCGCCGCCATATCCCCTTCCAAACTGGTGGTCTGCAACGCGGCGCACAAGGCCGGCGCGGCATTCGCGGTGACCGAAATGCAGCCATGCCCGCCATGGGCGTTGAACCCCAGCGCGATGGCGTCTTCACCGGCCAGCTGGATAAACTCCGGCCCGGCCAGCGCCCGCAGCCGGTCGACCCGGGCCACATCCCCATCGGCATCCTTGACTCCGATGATGCGCGGCAGAGCGGCAAGCCGAGCCAGGGTCTCGACCGCAAGACCGGCCACCGTCCGGCCCGGCACATTATAGGTGACAATCGGCAGGCCGGTCGCGTCATGGACGGCCGTGAAATGAGCCAGGAGCCCGGCCTGATCGGGACGGTTGTAATAGGGCACCACGACCAGGGCCGCATCGGCGCCAAGTGCCTGGGCGGCAAGGGTTTTCTCGATGGTGGCCTGGGTGTTGTTCGAACCGGTGCCCGCGATGACCGGAACCCGGCCCGCCGCCTCCTCGACGCACGCGCGCACCACATCCGACCATTCGTCATGGCTCAGCACCGGCGACTCGCCGGTCGTGCCGCACGGCACCAGACCATGGGTGCCTTGCTCGATATGCCAGGCCGTGAGCCGGCGCACCGCCGCCAGATCGACCGCGCCCTCCTGAAACGGCGTGATTAAAGCGCAGAGCGAGCCACGGATGGGGGAGCGTTGAGTCTCGGCCATGGTCGGATCCTCGGGGCGGGGGGAGAATGGGCACGGCACAGCCGAAGTGCCGCCGCGCGCTCGTATCCCGTGCATATAGCGTTGTTTGGTCCAAGTCATAGACCATTTGCCGGGTCAAGCGAAGCCGCGGACACCGACACGGCGGCCCGCTTGGCAACTCACAAAATCGTAACGCAAAACGGGTGGCCGGGCCGCCGGCTCCCTTGGCGCCCGGGCGGGTGTGCTGATAGTGTTACCACGCAGTGATTCGGTGAAGGGGACCGCGACCACCGCACCTGCGGTACCGACTTGTTGAGCGTCTCCCGCGGGCCCGCGGGAGAGCACGCCTGGATCGATCGGGAGCATCATGATCCGTACACGGCCCCTGACAGCAGACACCGGCCCGCGCGCCCTCGGCATCCGTACCGGCGTCCGCCCGCTGGCGATGTCGCTCGCGCTCGCCCTTCTGGCATCCGCCGCGGCGGTGCCTGCCGGGCCGGCCGATGCCCGCGCGCCCATCCCGGTCGAGAAACCCGAACGCCCCGAGCCCCGCGTGCTCACACAGGCCGACGCGGATCTCCTGCGCGAGGCGCTGGAGACGGTCCGCAAGAGGGGCTGGGAGAAGGCGGCGACATCGCTTGCCGGCGTGCGCCATCCCCTGGCCCGCAAAGTTGTTCGCTGGATGCGCCTTCAGGAGTCCGGCGGCGGCACCTTCGAGGAAATCGTCCGGTTCGCCGATGCCCATCCCGACTGGCCCAATCGCGACCGCCTGCTGCGCCGGGCCGAGGCCGTGATACCGGACACCATGGCGCCGCAGGCCGTGGTGCAGTGGTTCGCGGGGCGCGATCCGTTCACCGGCGATGGCATGCTGCGTCTGGGCGAGGCCCATCTGGCCAGCAACCGCACCGCCATCGGCGCGGCCTGGATCCGCCGGGCCTGGCGCGACACCTCCCTGTCAAGGACCGGCGAGACCCGGATCCGCGCCCAGCACATCCGTCATCTGCAAACGGACGATCATGAGGCCCGCGCCGATGCCCTGATCTGGGACGGCAAACGCAGTGCCGCCAAGCGCATGCTGGCGCTGCTGCCGGACGGTCCCGCAAAGCTGGCGCGCGCACGGATCAAACTCAGCGGCCGGGAAGCCGGCGTCGATGGCGCCATCGCAGCCGTTCCGCGGTCCTTGCAGGACGACCCGGGCCTGATGTATGAGCGCATCCGCTGGCGCCGCCGGCGCGATCGGGACCAGGAAACCTGGCCGCTCCTCAAACAAGCGCCCAAGGACAAGATGGCCTTGGTCCGCCCGGAAAGCTGGTGGATCGAGCGGCGCATTCAAACCCGGCACGCCCTCACCGCCGGCAAGGCGGACCTCGCCTATGATTTCGTGCGCGGTCATGGACTGGCGCGCGGGTCCCATTTTGCCGACGCCGAATGGTCGGCCGGCTGGATTGCGCTCCGATTCCTCAATGATCCGCAGGCGGCCATTCGCCATTTCGCGGCGCTCGAGGCCAATGTCTCCTATCCGATCAGCAAGGCCCGCGCCCAATACTGGCTGGGCCGGGCCGCCGAAGCCGCCGGTCAGCGGGCCGCGGCCACGGCCCACTACCAGCGCGCCTCTAAGCACGACACCACCTTCTATGGCCAATTGGCTGCCGAAAAAGTCGCCGCGGATGTTTATTCGGGCACGGATGCGGTGCTTCGCCTGCCCGCCTCGCCGATCCCGGCACCTGAGCGCAAGACCGCCTTCCGGGAGAGCCCGCTGGCCCGCGCCGCCGTGGTCAGTGCGGATTTCGCGCCCGACTGGGTGACCCGCACGCTCATCTTCGCGCTGATCGAGACCGCGACATCGGCGGAGGATTTCGCCCTGGCCGGGGATCTGGCACGGGATCTGGATTTGCCGAATGTCGCGGTGCGGGTCGGCAAGACCGCGGCCCAGAATTATGTTCCGGCGACGGACCATAGCTATCCGATCCTCGACCTGCCGCCCTATATGGGCAATGGTACCGAGCCGGAGCGCGCCCTGGTGCTGGCGCTGATCCGCCAGGAAACCGAATTCGATCATGACGCGGTCAGCCACGCCAATGCGCGCGGGCTGATGCAGCTCACGCCCGCCACCGCCCGGGATACCGCCCGGCGCCACGGCATGGTGTACAAGCGCGCCTGGCTCACCGCGAAGCCGGACTATAATTCGCAGCTTGGCCGCGCCCATCTGTCGGACCTGATCGAGGATTTCGACGGCTCGTACATTCTCACGGCGGCAGCGTACAATGCCGGCGCCTCGCGGGTGCGCCAGTGGCTGAGGGAATTCGGCGATCCCCGGGAGCCGGACGTCGATGCGGTGGACTGGATCGAGCGGATCCCCTTCAGCGAGACCCGCAATTACGTCCAGCGCATCATGGAGACCCTTACCGTCTACCGGGCACTCCTTGCTGGGCGCAGCACACCGATCATGCTGAGTGCGGACCTCAAGCGCCGGGTCCGGAGCGATCGCGCGCGCCATGACGGCCCGGCCCGGCCCAGTGCGGAGCGTCAAACGGCGCTCATGCCGGTGACGGAGACGGGTCCCGTGCCCGTCGCACCGCCGGCGCCAGCCCCGAAGGCCATGCCGGCCGGTTTGGCCGGACCGGCGGAGCCTATCCCGCCGCTGCCGCTCCCGGCGCCGCGCACCTCCCGGCTGACCGCCGCCATGGTCGACGCCGGTGCCCTGCCCGTGCCCCATCCGGACCGCGGACGGGCCGCCACCGCGCCGGTTCAGCCGGTGGCCCTCCCGGTGGCCATGCCGGCACGGCTGATCCGGGCGAGCATGGGCGGCAAGGCATTGCCCACCCTGAGGCTCGAGACGATCCCCGGCAGCACCGGTATACGATAGACCGATGGTTCAGGACCACATGGGACAGTGATCGGGTCAGCGCGGCCGGCATCCGCCCTTGAGCTTGAGATCGTCCGTCAACGCATCACAATCATTGATGCTGCTGCGGGTGATCACCTTGAGCCAGACGCGTCCTTTTCGGCGTACGCGCACCACAAGCGCGTTTTCGACCCGATCGTCACGCAGACCCTCACGCAGCGAGATTGCGCGCGGCGGTAAGCCGGAGTGAGTCATGCAATACCCGACCGTCATCAGCGGGTCCGAGCAGTCGGGCCCCGCCGTGCTGACCATGAGCAATTCCGGTCCGGGTGTCTCTTTGCAAGCCATCTGTGTATTGAGGAAACAACGGGTTATGACCCGCTGATGATAGGGCGTGAGATCGACGACCAGCCGGTCGTCATTGGCGAATTCGGCCATGGGATCGAGGACGGCGCAGGCCGACAAGGCCACCGCCGCCAGCCCGCCAAGTGCGCAATATCTGAGCAGGCGGCAGGCAAACGGGCGTGGCGGCACCGCAGCGTCGCAAGTCCGTGTCATGGCAAGAGCCCTTTTCCGCGGGGGATGGCGGACGGATCCGCGCGTCAAACTTACGGCAGACTCGTAACACGGGGATGAACCCTGTGGGCGACGCGTGCTGTATCGCCGATTACACGCCGGTGAGATTTAATGCGCATGCGGACACGGTGTCTGTGCAACCGCACGGGACCTGCACTCAGCGCTCGAACTTCGTGGAGAGCAGGACAGAGGTGTGGGTTTTCATGACACCCGGCAGATCGCGGATCGTATCGACCGCTTCATCGAGTCTCTCGGTCGTATCCGCCGCAACCGTCGCGATGAGATCGTATTCGCCGTTTGCTGAATAGAGCGCGGCCACGGCCTTGATTTCATTGAGGGCGGTCTCGACCGGCCGCCCCTTGTTCAGCTCCACGCAGATCATCACATGGGCCCGCACCACCGGCGCCCGCACGCCGGGGCCCAGCTTCACCGTATAGCCGGCGATGATGCCCTGTTCCTCGAGCCGGGCCATCCGGCTTTGGACCGTCGAGCGCGCCACACCCAGACGCCGCGCCAGAGCCGCGGTCGACGCCCGGGCATCGGTTTTCAGAAGATCCAGCAGGCGCTCGTCGACGCTGTCCATGGCATGCCTCGTCATTTTAACGAAATCAGCCACCAGTTTTGCAGTTAAGCGCAAGCATTTCAACGAATTGGGACTGCACATCGGCGGCAACTCGTGGCAATTTTATTGCCGATTTTGAAGGAAGGGGGCTCAGCGGCTGCCGCCGGGCGTCCAGGGGAGAATGGGACATGTCGAAGATACTTGTTGTCGGAGCCGGTCAGATCGGCCAGAAAATCGCCTCTCTGCTGGCCCATGCCGGCGATTACACGGTCACCATCGCCGACCGCTCGCCTGAGGCCCTGACGCGGATCGGACAGACCATGCCGGCGGTGGCAACCGCCCAGGTCGATGCCATGGATGTGGCCGCGCTGACCCAGACCCTTGCGGGTCATTTCGCCGTCATCAGCGCCGCGCCCTATCAGATCACCCAGAATGTGGCCGAAGCCGCCCGGGCGGCCGGGGTCCACTATCTGGACCTCACTGAGGATGTGGCCAGCAAAGCCCATGTTACGCGCCTGGCGGCGAACGCGCCGACCGCGTTCATTCCCCAATGCGGCCTTGCCCCCGGCTTTATCTCCATCGTCGGACACGATCTGGCCAAGCGCTTCGACCAACTCGACACCTTGCGCCTGCGTGTCGGCGCTCTGCCGCAATATCCGTCGAATGCCTTGAGCTACAATCTGACCTGGAGCACCGACGGCGTGATCAACGAATATCTGCGCCCCTGCGAGGCGATCGTGCACGGTCAGGCGATGAATGTGCCCGCGCTCGAGGAAATCGAGACCTTTGCGCTGGAAGGCATCCAATACGAGGCATTCAACACGTCCGGCGGCCTGGGCAGCCTGTGCGAGACGCTGGCCGGGCGCGTGCGCCAGCTCAATTACCGGACCATCCGCTATCCCGGGCACCGGGACGCGATGAAACTGCTGATCCACGATCTGCGCCTGGGCGAACGGCCCGACCTCTTGAAGGAAATCCTAGAGCACGCCATCCCGGCGACCATGCAGGATGTGGTGATCATCTTCGTGACCGCGACCGGCCTGCGCGAAGGGCGCCTGATGCAGGAAAGTTATGCCAATCATGTCTATGCGCGCGCCGTGGATGGCCGGGTGTGGACCGGAATCCAGGTTACGACCGCGTCCGCGGTCTGCGCGGTGCTTGATATGCTGCGCGCCGGTCAGATCAAGACGCAAGGGCTTGTGCGCCAGGAAGAAATCGATCTGAGCGCCTTTCTTGCCAACCGGTTCGGACGCGTTTATGTCCCGGACACGCCGATGGTCAAATCCCTGACCGCCGCTCTCGACTGACGGTCCCGGGATCACCAGGAGTGTCGCGCCCCCTTTCGCTCAATTCATCCGCCGACGGAGAAACCGATGACCGCCCCCATGACTGCTCAGGACATTCTCAAGGCTCTCGATCTCGATGCCGGGCTGACCACGGGCGGATCACTCGCGGTCACCTCGCCCATCGACGGGTCGGTGATTGCCCAGGTCGCGCCGGATGACCGCGCCTCGATCGATGCCAAAATCGCTGCCGCCCATGACGCGTTCGCGGCCTGGCGGGCGGTCCCGCCGCCGCGCCGGGGCGAACTCGTGCGTCTGCTCGGCGAGGAGTTGCGCCGGGACAAGGAGGCGCTCGGGCGGCTCGTGACCCTGGAGAACGGCAAGATTTTCTCCGAAGGGCTCGGCGAAGTGCAGGAGATGATCGACATCTGCGATTTCGCCGTCGGCCTGTCGCGCCAGCTTTACGGTCTGACCATCGCGTCGGAGCGGTTCGAACACCACATGCTGGAGCGCTGGCATCCGCTCGGGCCCGCCGCCGTGATCACGGCGTTCAATTTCCCAGTAGCGGTCTGGTCCTGGAACACCGCGCTCGCGCTCGTGTGCGGCGATCCGGTGGTCTGGAAACCATCCGAAAAGACGCCGCTGACCGCGCTTGCATGCCTGGGTATTCTGCGCCGGGCAATGCGCCGGTTCGGCAATGATGCCCCTCATGGTCTGTGCGATGTGGTGATCGGCGGCCAGGATGCGGGCGAGCAGCTTGTCGACGATCCGCGCATCAAGCTGGTGTCCGCGACGGGCAGCACGCGCATGGGCCGCACGGTCGGCCCGCGCGCCATGGGCCGCTTTGCCCGGGTGCTTCTGGAGTTGGGCGGCAACAACGCGATGATCGTCGCGCCCTCGGCGGATCTCGACATGGCGGTCCGCGCGATCGTGTTCGGCGCTGTCGGCACGGCGGGCCAGCGCTGTACCAGCCTGCGCCGCCTGATCGCCCATGAAACCATTTACGACGATCTGCGCCGGCGCCTCGTTCAGGCCTATGACGGCCTGGGCGGCAGTGTCGGCAATCCGCTCACCGACGGCACGCTGGTCGGTCCGCTGATCGATCAGGCCTCGTTCGAGGCCATGGACAAGGCGCTCAAGGCCGCGATCGCCGATGGCGGCACGGTGCACGGCGGCGGCCGGGTCGCCATTCCGGGATGCGACGGCGGTTACTATGTCCGGCCGGCGCTCGTCGAAATGCCGGAACAGACGGATATCGTCCGGACCGAGACCTTCGCGCCGATCCTCTACATGATGAAATACACCAGCCTGGAGGATGCCATCGAGCGCCAGAACGCGGTCGATCAGGGCCTGTCATCCTGCCTGTTCACGACCGATATGCGGGAAACCGAGCGCTTCTTGTCGGCGGTCGGCAGCGATTGCGGCATCGCGAATGTGAATATCGGCCCGAGCGGTGCGGAGATCGGCGGGGCGTTCGGCGGCGAGAAGG
>CAZHDI010000009.1:0-5616 GCA_964531285.1 uncultured Alphaproteobacteria bacterium
TCACGGCGATTGAGGGCGGGTGCGCGGCGCGCCGCTCGAGGGCATGGCCTGCCAGCCCCGGGCGATCAGCGCGCGTTCGGCCTCGACCGACAGGGGATCGCTGGCGATTTTCGCGTCGATCGCGGTTTCCACGCTGCTGACCGCGCTGCCTGCGGTGCGATAGCCCTGGGTGGGTCCGCTGTCGAGATCGCGCGGGGCACTGGCGTCGATCACCCAGCCGCCGGCAGACCGGCACGCCAGCTTATCCGCCGCGCGGGCCGGTCCCTGGACCGCGACCTGACGGCACAAGGTGCCGTCCGCGGTGCGGAAACTCATCACCGGTTCGACCAGCAGATCACCATTGGCAAAGCGTAAGGTTTCGCCGCTCACCGCTTGGGTGAGTCCGGCCTCCATCGGCCCGCCCGGCGGCACCGGGCCGGTGGCGTCGAGCACCGCCATGAGCGGGGAGGGACCCCGGTCGCGGCCCGGCATGGTCATGACCACGCCAATGGCCAGCACGGCGCAGGCAGCCACGGCCGCACCCTGACGCCAGACCGGCGTGCCGTCCCGCCAGCCGCCGAAGCGATAGCGCGGTTTGGCGCTGGCCCGGGCTTTCGCCGTGCGTTCGGCGCGCGCGGCATCCAGGCGGATCACGTCCGCTGGACGCGGTTGATCCGCCGCCGCACCGGCCCCGCCGGGGCACCGGTTCTGTTCGATCATCTCCAGGATCGAGGGCGGCATCGGCGTCCTGGCCTTGAGCGCCAGAAGATCGGCCGCGTTGGCCTGGGCCGCTTCCAATTCGACATATCGGCGGGCGATCTCGGGATCGCTTGCCATCGCTTGTTCCAGCGCGTCGGCGTCCTCGGCCGTTAACTGGCCGTCGAGTAAGGCGCTGAGCTGGTCATCCGTGATCCGCATGGTCTTTACGTGGCCCCCCATGGCCCTTGGACAGCTGATCCGACAAGGCGCGCCGGGCCCGGGCCAGACGGCTCATGACGGTTCCGATAGGAATTTGCAGCGTGTCCGCAATTTCCTTGTAGGACAGATGCTCGACTGCCGACAGCATAATGATCACCCGTTGATCCTCGGTGATCCTGTCGAGAGCCGCCATCGTGTCCTGTAACGCCAGACGGCGCTCCATATTCCATTCCGGATCATTTTCGGGGGGGATTGCAGTCTCGTCGAACGCCTGATGGGGGCCGCGCCGGGCCTTGGACCGGTACTCGGACAGCCATAGATTGCGGCAGATCGTAATCATCCAGCGGTCGAGCGCGGTGCCCGGTTCGAACTGGTGCCGGTTGGTCAGGGCTTTTTCCACGGTGGATTGAAGCAGGTCGTCGGCATCCGATGGCGCCCGGGTCAGCGCCAGCGCCACCCGCCGCACCCTGGGCAGCACAGCCAGAAGCTCGTCGTGCCAGCCCTGCGTCGCCTCGGCCATGATTGCCCCTTCACTCCGGCCCGCCCCGCGCGGCCAAATTCCGTGCATAGTGCACCGAATAAAAGGGCGATTGCGGCGTTTTCTTGCCAGAAGCGTGGAACCCCCCATTCGAGCCATGGCATATCGCCGAACCAATTCGTAAGGTTCCACCGGAACGGCTGAAACAGGGCGATCCCAGTCCCCTGACCGGTCGGTAACGTGCATATCGGGTGTAAGGAGCGCGACGGCATGACGGTCCGATACCGTCTCCTGGCGGCTGCGGTGATCGGCGCGGGCCTGTGGCTCGGCGCCCCCGCGGGCCTGCGCGTGCTCGCCGACGATGATACCGGCGGCATCGTCGATGAGGTGGCCGACGATGTCGGCGAGGTGATCGACGAGGTCGATGGCGGCCGCCGCGAGCCCAATACCGATCCGGACGCCATGGATGACCTGCCGAACGTCGGCGATCCCGACATGGATGACATGCCGGTGGACGACATGCCCGACATGGGCATGGACGGCGATATGGATCCGGACATGGATTCGGACATGGGCATGGAGGACGGCGACCGGCTGCCGGCCTTCGGCGGGTCCGGTATGGACGATCCTGGCATGGACGACATGCCGGACATGGATGATGCTCCGGACGCGGAAGATAACGACCGCCTGCCGGCATTCAGCGATCCGCCGGAAGTGCCGCAAACCCCGGAAGAAGACGATTGGGACATGGGGGCTGCACCCGCGGACGGTGCGGGCACGGCTGAGGCTGTCGCCCCCGCGGCAACGGCGGCCGGCGGCGGCATTCCGGACCCGGACAGTTCCGGCGACGATTTCGACGACTTCGAAGAGGTTGCCGAGGATGTCTATGCCGATGAACTCGTGATCCTCACCGACATGGCGGCCGGGCCGATTGTCGAAGACATTCCGGGCGTTGAAATTTTGCGCACCGACACGCTCGACGCCCTGGGCTTCGCGCTCACCGTGCTGCGGGTCGAGGAAGGGGTGGACCGCGCCGAACTGGCCCTGGCGCTGGAGCGGCTGCGTCCCGATGCGCGCCTTGCGGACAATGCGATCTATCGGCCCGAGGCCGATGAACCCGCTCCGGGCGCCGGGGCGGGCGAGCCCATCCGTCCGGCGGACCGGTCGGGCGACCGGCCGACCGCCTTTGCCGATCTTTTGCGCCTGCCGGCCAAGTGCCCCGATCCGTGCCGCATCGGCCTCATCGATACCGGGGTCGATCATTTCCACCCGGCCTTGCGCGGCGTGCCCTTCGTTCAACGCCATTTCGCGCCTGCCTCGCGCGGGCGCTGGCCCGTCGCCCATGGCACGGCCGTGGCCTCGCTTTTGGTCGGGCGCGATCTCGCGGGCTATCGCGGGCTTTATCCGGATGCGGATCTTCATGTGGCCAGCGTCTTCAGCTTTACCGGCGCCGACGATGTGATCGCCACGACCGACCGCCTCATCCTGGCGCTCAACTGGCTGCTGCAATCGGGGATCGGCGTGGTGAATATGAGCCTCACCGGTCCGCCCAACGATCTGTTGCACCTTGCGGTCCAGCGGGCGGCGGCGCGCGACGTGACCATCGTTGCGGCGGTGGGTAATGACGGCCCGGCCGGCGGCGCGCGCTATCCGGCGGCGTATCCTGAAACCATCGGTGTGACGGCGGTGGATGCGCGTCTCGGTGTGTTCCGGCGGGCCCATCAGGGCGATTTCGTCACCTTCGCCGCGCCGGGGGTGAACATTCTCGCCGCCGACGCCGACCAGAGCTATGGCGCCCGCTCGGGTACGTCATTCGCGGCGCCTTTCGTGACCGCAGTGATTGCGGCCGGCGGTGCCGGTCCGTCTGCGGATGATGCGCGAGGCGAGAGCGATCCGGTGACGGCGGCGCTGGCCCGCAACGCGGTGGATCTTGGCGATCCCGGGCGCGATCCGGTCTATGGCTATGGGTTGGTCCGGGCCGCTGGCGCGGAGCCGGCGCCATGACCGTTGGTTTGCGGATGGCCATTCTGACCGGGCTGATGTTCCTGGCGGGCTGCGCGGCCACGACGCCTCTGAGCCAGACGGACGCGTCCGTGCCGCTGGAGCCCGGCCGGACCTTCATCTACGACAATGGCCGTGTGGAAACCTTCGTGGCCGCCGGTCCCGGCGAGACCGTTTGGAAAACCCGCACCGGCAACCGCTACCGCCGCCACGAGGCGGGCTTTGTGCCGATCCTCGAATGGTCCATGGCCCGCTCCAGCGGCCGCCGCACGGTGATCGGCGATCCGGGCGCTTTGTGGCCGCCGGTTCCAGGCCGCTCCACGCGGTTCACCCTGGTTGAAGATGTGCGCGAGCCGTCACCGCGCCGGGCGGTTCAGCACTGGCGCTGCGCGGTCGGCGCGATGCGCTCGGTGACGGTGCCGGCGGGCGCTTTCGAAACGGTGCCGGTGACCTGCGCGCAGTATTCGGCCTATTCGATGCGGCCCCTGCGCGAGCGCGTCTGGGATTACGCGCCCGCTTTGGGGCATTACGTTCAGGCCGAAACCCGCAGCCTGCTGACCGGCCGCACCGTGCGCTTCGGTCTGCAATCCGCATTGGACCCGGCCGACGCCACGCGCACCCGGGTGCGGCGCCTCGTTGCCGAAATCGCGCGCAACGCGGCTGACGCCTCTACAGAATGACGCCCTCCAGCAACGCGCCGTCGACAACCACGGTTGCACCGGTGGTGAACCCCGATCGCGGGCTGGACAGAAACACCGCCATATCCGCGATTTCCTGCGGGCTGGCCATGCGCCCCATCGGATTGCGGTTGATCGCACCTTGGTACATGTCGGGATTGTATTGCTCGACGAGGTTCCAAACGCCGCCCTCGAAATAGACGGTGCCGGGGGAGATCACATTGGCACGCACCTTTTTGGCGGCCCAGCCGCGGGCCACGCCCTTGGTGTAATGGATAAGGGCCGCCTTCATTCCCCCATAGGCATCCGGTCCGCTCGCCGCCGCATGGCCCGAAATCGAGGCAATCGTCACGAAAGATGCGTCGCCGGTCCGGGCGGCGGCCGCTTCCAGGAACGGCGCGGCAGCCTCGAAGGCCCGGACCGCACCAAGCACGTCGAGCTTGAAGGACTTCTCCCAGGCTTCGGCCGCGCTGCCCACGGCAAAAGCGCTGGCATTCGAAATCAGGATATCCACCCCGCCAAGCGTCTGCGCGCTGGCCTGAATCCAGGCCTCGAGCGCCGCGCCGTCGGTGACATCCACCGCGGCGCCGGTCGCGGTCGCGCCCTTGGCGGTGAGCGCGGCAACCACCTCATCGACCTGCGCGCCGGTGCGGGCGCACAGCCCGACCGCACAGCCTTCGCCCGCCAGGGTCTCGACGATGGCGCGGCCAATGCCGCGCGTGCCGCCCAGGACCAATGCCTTTTTGCCGTTCAATTTCAGATCCATGCGGTCCTCCGGTCGATGGGTTGCGCGCCTCGCGGCGCGATGCGAGCGGCGAGGATAGCGGGCTTCGTGCGGCCCGTCAGCCGGTCTGAGCGGGGACAAATCGAACGGGTGAAACCGCGGCCACACTACAGCCATCAGGTGTGACCCGAGGACAGTTTGATGGGTCTAAAAGCGTTGAAAATCAAGGGGTCTTGGGCTGATCCCGAAATCGTTGCGCCAGGGCAACAGAGGGGGGCGGCGTTTCAAATCGGTACGTACTGTTATGAAACTGTCGCATGCGTCAGGCACTGTGCCTCTTGTCGTCGGAGCCTGCGTTTTTGGCCCGGCCCAGCGCGCATGGCTGCACGGTCGGTTGCGTAGGTCCGCACCCGCCGGAGCGTCCCGGTCGAGAGGGACTGTCCCCGTCGAATGGGAGTGCCCCCGCCGAATGGGGCAATGCCGTCATGAAGCTGGAATGGCTGGCATCTCGTGGAGAGGGACCGTCGCGCTGGCGGGCCGAGCCTTAGAGAGAACCGGCTTCGACACGAACGAGATTGGGATACGGCGCCAGGCGGCGGCGTATCCATTGGGTTTGGAGCAAGCCTTGAGGCTTGTATCCATGACTGACATGCAACCGGAATTCCGATTGGGGGAGCTCCACTCATGGACGTTAAGCTGAGAAGCCTGCTGTTCGCTGCGGCCGCCACTCTGGCGCTGGCCGCTTGTAGCGATTCTGAAACCGATCTGGCATCGGCCGGCGATACCGGCCCGAACCCGGGCACGGGCGATGGCGGCAGTACCGATGGCGGCACCGACGG
>CAZHDI010000009.1:5716-60651 GCA_964531285.1 uncultured Alphaproteobacteria bacterium
GGCGGCACCGACGGTGGTACCGATGGCGGCACCGACGGTGGCACGGACGGCGGCACCGATGGCGGCGGCAGCCAGGGCAACTGCCCGGCCGGTACGACGCTGGTGACGGTCCTGGGCTCCGACCAGTGTGAGCTGTCGGGCACCATCACCGATGATCTGACCCTGACCGCCGAGAACATCTATGTTCTCGAAGGACCGGTCTTCGTGGGCGCCGATGTCGGTGCTGACGGCGCGGCCCCGGGCGGCGACTCGGCGATTCTGACCATCGAGCCGGGCACCCGCATTTACGGCGGCGACCCGCAGTCCTTCCTGACTGTGTCGCGCGGTTCGGAAATCATTGCCGACGGCACGCCGACCCAGCCGATCATCTTTACCTCGGCCGAGGATCTGGGCTTTGCGTCCGCGTTCGGCCGCACCCAGCGCAACATCCACACCGGCACGGTGACGACCGACCCGAACACCGCCGAATGGGGTGGTCTGGTGCTGAACGGCCGGGCGCCGCTCAATGTCGGCCTGGAAGCTGAAGGTGAGGGCGACTCCGGTCTCTATGGCGGCGATGTCGCCGACGACACCTCGGGCACGCTGCGTTACGTGCAGATCAAATATGCCGGTAACCGCGTGAATGCCGACGACGAGCTGAACGGTCTGGCGTTCCAGGGTGTCGGTTCGGGCACCACGGTCGATTTCGTCCATGTCCACAACGGTCAGGACGACGGCATCGAGTTCTTCGGCGGCACCACCGATGCCAAGCACCTGGTTGTGTCGGGCGCCGGCGACGACTCGATCGACTGGACCCAAGGCTGGACCGGCGATGTGCAGTTCGCGCTCGTGATCCAGAACCCGGCCCATCCGGAAGGCGCCGACCGCGGCATCGAGGCCGATAACCTCGAGCAGGACAACGACGCCCTGCCGCGTGCCACGCCGCGGATGTCCAACATGACCTTCATCGGTGCCGCTCCGGGCGTGGGTGACACGGGGATCGTGCTGCGCCGTGGTACGGCCGGTAACTACTTCAACACGGTCATCTCGAACTTCGTCGATGCCAGCTTCGATATCGACAACGACGCGACCTATGCGCAGGTCGCCGCCGGCAACCTGACCGTCGAGAGCTTCCTGATCGGCAATGCCACCCCGGGTGACGCGATCGAGACGGATGACGATGATGTCGCCAACGACCTGGAAGGCTTCCTGCTTGGGTCGCCGAATGTGGTCGTGACGTCGCCGTCGCTCAGCGGCTTCATCAACGGTGGTGCCGAGCAGGGCGTGACCGCCCGCGACGTCTCGGAAGTCGACGGCTTCTTCGACGCCGTGGATTTCATTGGTGCGGTCAACGACGACGCCACCAACTACACCCAGGGCTGGTCGTTCAATCTGAACCCGGAGCCGGCATGCCCGGATGTCGATGGTGTCACCACCACGGCTGACGGCTGTGTGCTTTCCGGCACGATCACCCAGGATCTGCGTCTGGTTGCCGGTCTCGACTACTTCCTCGACGGTCCGGTCTTTATCGGCGCCGATGTGGGCGCCGACGGCAACGCGCCGGGCGGCAATCCGGCCACGATCACCATCGATGCCGGCGTGACTATCCAGGGCCGCGATCCGCAGTCCTTCATGGTTGTCTCGCGTGGGTCGAAGATGTTCGCGAACGGCACGGCCAATGCGCCGATCACGATGACCGCCGACGATGCCGACGCCAGCCTCAACACCTCCACCGCGCTGTGGGGCGGTCTGGTGATAAACGGCCGCGCGCCGCTCAATGTCGGTCTGGAAGCTGAAGGCGAGGGCGACTCGGGTCTCTACGGCGGCGATGTCGCCGGTGACAGCTCGGGCTCGCTGCGCTTCGTTCGGGTGGTTTACGCGGGTAACCGGGTGAACGCCGACGACGAACTGAACGGCGTGGCCTTCCAGGGTGTCGGGAACGGCACCGTGGTCGAGAACCTGCAGGTCCACAACGGTCAGGACGACGGTGTCGAGTTCTTCGGCGGCACGGTCAATGCCAAGAACGTTGTTGTCACCGGCGCCGGCGACGACTCGATCGACTGGACGCAAGGCTGGTCGGGTAAGGTCCAGTTCGCTCTGGTGGTTCAGAACCCGCAGCATCCGGAAGGGGCTGACCGCGGTATCGAGGCCGACAATCTGGAGCAGGACAACGACGCTCTGCCCCGCGCCATGCCGCAGATGGCCAACATGACCTTCGTCGGCGCTGCGCCGGGGGTTGGTGACACAGGTATCGTGCTGCGTCGCGGTACCGCCGGTAACTACTGGAACACGGTGATTGCGAACTTCGTCGATGCCAGCTTCGACATCGACAACGATGCCACCTACGCCCAGGTCGCCGCCGGCAATCTGACCGTCGACAGCTTCCTGATCGGCAATGTCACCCCGGGTGATGCGCTCGAGCAGGACGACGACGATGTCGCCAACGACCTGGTCGGTTTCATCAACGGTCGCGGCACCAACGTCATCGGCGCTCCGTCGCTCGGCGAGCGTCTGGGTGGTGGCCAGTTCTACGTCAACGGCGCCAACGAAGCCGCTGTCGCCGCCACGGACCCGGGCCCAGTCGATCCGTTCTTCACCAGCGTCGACTTCATCGGTGCGGTGCCTGACGCGAACGACGACTTCACGCAAGGCTGGACCGTCTGGCTGGACCGCTAAGACGTCCCACACACATCCGCGGCGGCCCTCGGGCCGCCGCGGGTCACGCGCGCAGCAAACATCCTGTTGGGGGACAGCCTCTCATGAAATCGACCAGAGTTACGTTGACCGGAGCTTTGCTCGCCTCCACGGCGATGCTGATGCCCGTTAGCGTTCTGGCTCAAGACGATGCGCCGGTTGCACAATCGGACGAAGTCATCGTTGTCCAGGGCGCCTTTATTCCCGATGAGAAGCGGGAAACGTCTGAAATTTCGAACATTCTCGACGCCGAAGCCCTGTCGCGGACGCAAGATTCCGACATCGCGGACGCCTTGCAGCGTCTGACGGGCCTGAGCCTGGACGACGGCAAGTTCGTGATTGTCCGGGGTTTGAACGAACGCTACTCGCGCGCCACGCTGAACGGGGCGCCGCTGCCGAGTAACGAGCCGCTGCGGAACGTCGTGCCGCTCGACATTTTCCCGACCAGCATCCTGGACGGCGTGCTGGTTCAGAAGACCTATTCGCCTGAATTCGCAGCCGATTTCGGCGGCGGTCTCATGGAGTTGCGGACCAAGGCGGTGCCGGATGAGGCGTTCATCGAGGTTGGCGGCTCCTTCGGTTACAATACCGAGACGTCTTTCCAAGAAGGTCTGACCTATGCCGGGTCCGACTGGGATTGGACCGGCCTTGATGCCATCGACGACTTCCGGGCCTTCCCGAGCGGCACCATCCCCAGCGATCTGTCGACGTTGACGGAAGGCGAACGCGAGATTGCTGGCGAGAGCCTGCCGAATGTTTGGACCATTCAGTCGGATGACTCGCTGCCGGCCGATTATTCGCTCAACTTCGCGGCCGGAAACGGCTGGGAAATGGGCGATGAAAGCGCACTCGGCGTGATCTTCGTAGCCGGCTACGGCAACTCTTGGGAGAACCGCTTTGGGCTGCGGCGCGATGTGCGCACCAGCGCTGAAGGTCTCGAGATCCAGGACGACTTTTCTTCGAATGCGGAAGGCTGCGACGAGATCGAGTTCGATTGCGGCTATTTCGACACCACACAGACGATCGATTTGAACGCCCTGGCGTCGGTCGGTTTCACGATCAACAACGACAATGCGATCAAGCTGACCTCGGCGGTCCTGCGCAAGACGACCAAAGAAGCGCTTCTGGTCACCGGTCGTGAGGATGATCAGGACCAGATCCTTCAGGACGGCCGCATCGATTGGGTTGAGCGTCAGACCTGGACCAATCAGGTCGTGGGCGAGCACTTCCTGCCGTTCTTCGACAGCTTCGATCTGCCGCTGACCCAATTGGATTGGCGGGTGTCGTATTCGGAAGCCAAGCGGGACGTGGATAACCGCAAGGACTTTCTCTACGAGCTGGAGCCGGACGGGGTGTTCCGCCTCGACAGCCGGATCCTGGAAAGCAACCAGACCACCTATGCCGAGCTTGAGGATTCCACCTTTGAAGTCGGTGCCGACCTGAAGCAGGCGTTCACGCTTTGGGATATGGACATCGAACTCAAGGCCGGGGGTTCCTATTTCGAGCAGGAGCGCGAATCGAGTCTGCGCCGGTTCCTCTTCCAGCCGGCTCAGGGTCTGTCGTCCGCTCAGCTCGCGCCTCTGCGTGAGCAGATCCCGGAAATCATCTTCGGCCGCGTGAACATCGATCCGAACGGCTATCGTCTGGTCGACAACACCCAGGCATCCGATGCCTTCCTGGCCGACTCCGAGATCATCGCCGGTTATGCCGGGCTCGATGCTCAGGTCACACCGACCCTGCGGATCGCGGCCGGCCTGCGCTATGAAGACTCTGAACAAGTCACCACCAGCTTTGCCCGGACCGCGACGCGGTGCGGCGAGTTGTTCGGTGGCGGTGCGACCCCTCCGGGCTGTGCCAGCGACGGGTCCAATTCCTCGGAAATCATCTTCGAACAGGGCGACCAGATCGGCATCACGCTGACGGGTGAATTCCTGCTGCCGTCGGTGACGGCCACCTGGGAATTCCTCCCGAACAACCAGGTCCGTCTTGGCTTCAGCCAGACGCTGAACCGTCCGTCGCTCCGGGAATTGTCGACCTCGCCGTTCCTTGATCCGGACCGCGATGAGGAAGTCGAAGGCAATCCGTTCCTGACCATCGCCGAAATCGACAACTACGACATTCGGTGGGAATGGTATTTCGCCCGCGGCGAATTCCTCACGCTCGGTGCCTTCTACAAGGACATCACCAACCCGATCGAAGAAACATTCAGCGTGTTCGGTAACGAAACGCGCCGGAGTTTCCGGAATGGTGAGTCCGCTGAACTTCTCGGTGTCGAGGCTGAGCTTCAGGTGGCACTGCCGTTCCAGGATTGGTTCGACTGGACCTTCCTGGGCGATCGCGAGTTCTACGTGAACACCAACTTCGCCTATATCGACTCCGAAACGACGACCGGCTTCAACCCGCTGAATATCGTGACCAACGATACCCGCGAGTTGCAGGGTCAGTCGGATATTCTGGCCAACCTACAGTTGGGCTTCCAGGATTTCGAGCGGGGCGAGAAGGCGGCTCTGTTGTTCAACTTCACGGGCGACCGGATCGACTCGGTCGGTGTGCTCGGTCTGCCGGATGAGGTGGAAAGCCCGCCGACGCTGCTCGATTTCGTGTACTCCCGCGAGCTGCCGCTTGCAGGTGGGGTCTACGAAGTCAGCTTCGAGGCGCGTAATCTGCTCAACGACGACTACGAGTTGAACGCGGAAGACATCCTCATCGAGCAGTACGAGATCGGCCGCACCTTCTCGGTCGGCATCAAGGCTCGCTACTGATCATGGCCGGTTCCTTGCGCTGCGCGCGGGGGACCGCCATACTTTGAACGATGGGGCTGCAGTGCCGTTTGCGGGGCTGCAGCCCTCACCACATAAGAGGCGCACAAGACCCTCAAGGGCCAAAAGCGCCAAGGGCCGCGGCACAGCGGTTCTGCTTGGGAATGGCCCGCGGCGGGCGGGACTGGGTTGTCGGACGGAGAGGCGCACGCCATGACGCTCAAGGAGAGCGCGGCACTGGTCGGCTCGGCCCTCAAGGGGCTCTCCGTGCGCGGATCATCGATCCATGCCCTGCCGCCGCAACGGGTGGCGGCATGCGGCGAAATCGCGCTGGCCCTGCTTCTCGCCTTCGTTTCTGCGCAGCTTTTCTGGATTTGGGCGAGCCCGGCCGGTCCAAGCGGCGGCCTGTCCGGTGCGCCGGCGGCGGCCGTTGCCATCGCGCCGGCCCCCCCGCTGGCGGCGTCGTTGACCTTCGACCCGTTTCACCGCGACCGCGCTCGTGAAGAGGCCGCGCCGTCCGCGGTTGCTGTTCAGGAGGATGCTCCGGAAACGGCGCTTGATCTCAAGCTTTACGGGGTGCGTGCCGAAGCCGATCCCACGCGCGGCAGTGCGATCATCCGCACCCCCGACAGCAAGCAGGGCGCATACAGCGTGGGCATGTCCGTTCTCGACGAGGTGACACTCGCGGGTGTGTTTGCGGACCGTGTGGTTTTGGCCCGCGGCGAGGCGCAGGAAAGCCTCTATCTCGATGACGCGAAACGTCCGGCGGCACCCTCGCGCCGCGCGGCGTCCGCTCCGGCCCGGCACTCGCAAAATTCAACCACGGTCGCCAGCGCCCCGCAGCGTCCGGCGCCGCAGACGGTTGCGGCGGTGCGCCCGGCGGACACCTCCGGCGCGGCCGCGCAATCCCCGGTGGATCTGAGCGATGTCCCGGCGCTGTTCCGCTCGCTGGGGCTTAAGCCACAAGTGGGACCGAACGGCATGAATGGGCTGTATGTGGCGCCGTCCGGAGATGCTAAACTCCTGGCCATGTTGGGGTTGCAGCAGGGCGATGTCGTCACGGCGGTCGATGGCCTTGCGCTCGATAATGTTCAAAAGCTCAGCAAAGTGCATGAGCGCCTGGAAGAGGGCGAGCCTGTGAGCCTTGAGGTCTTGCGGGCCGGCCGCACCACTGCGCTCGAGGTGGACATGGCGGAGTTGCGGCCATGATGGGGGAAGGGGCAGGACCGATGGCGGCCATCCGCGCGCAACGCCGTAAGGGACGATCCGGCTGTGCCGCGACGCTGCGTGCCGTGCTGGTCGGCACGGCCCTTGCTCTGGCGCCCGTTCTCGGAGCCTCCGCGCAGGCCGAAACCGCCCAGGAACACACCCTGAATTATCGGGATGCGGATATTCGCGCTTTCATCGACGATGTGTCGATGCTGACCGGCACGACCTTCATCGTGGATCCGCGTGTGAAGGGCCAGGTCACGGTCGTCTCCAACGCGCCGATGGCGTCCTCCGATATCTTCGACGTGTTTCTCGCCACTTTGCGCGTGAACGGATATTCCGTGTCCTCCATGGCGACCGGCGCCTACAAGATCCTGCCCAACGAGGCCGCGGTCCAGGATGCCGCGCTGGCCGGCGATGCGGGCGATACGGATCGGTTTGTGACGGAAGTGTTCAATCTGCGTCATGTCGACGGGGCGACCGCGCAGAATATGCTCAAGCCACTGATCAACGATGAAGGGCGCGTTGTCGCCAATCGCGGCAGCGACTTCCTGGTCGTGGTCGATTACGCATCGAATATGGGCCGGATCCGTCAGGTCATCCGCGATATCGACCGGGATCTGTCCGTGTTCACCTCGGTGCCGCTGCAGAATACGGCCGCGTCCGAGATGGCGCGGATCGTTGGATCCCTGAAGGCCTCCGATGGAGAGGCCGGCGCGAAGAATGCGGTCAACGCGGTCGCGATCGACGGGACGAACACGCTCATCCTGCGCGGCGACCGGCAGGCCGTTGCGCGCATGGCGCAATTCGTTCAGGACCTGGACAGCCGCAATGTGAACCGCAAGCCGGATGTGCGCGTTATTCCCCTGCGCTATGCGGAGGCAGAGGATTTGATGCCGCTGCTCCAGCAGGTGAGCGCATCGATGGTGAGGGCCGAGCAGGCCGACGGCACGCCGGTGTCCAATCCGGACGCCAAAGTGCACATCGCCTTTCACAAGGCGACAAACGCACTGGTGATCAATGCCGATGCGGACATGCTGATGAAACTTCAGAATGTCATCGAAGAACTCGACAAGCCCCGCCCCCAGGTGCTGGTGGAGGCCATCATCGTCGAGGTGTCCGATCAGGCCGCGCGCGAGCTTGGCCTGCAATATGTTCTGTCCGGGGACGGTGCCAACAGCAGGATCCCGTTCACGGCCACGAGCTTTTCCAACACCGCGCCGAACATTCTGGCCGCGACCGGCGCGCTGGTCGTCGGCAACGAAGTGGATGACGATGACGACACCACCCTGGTCACCCAGCTTCAGCAGGCCGCGATCGATTCCCTGTTGGGCGTGAGCGGATTTGTTGGCGGGGTAGCCGGGCAGGCCAGCGACGGCACGATTTTCGGTGTGATCCTGAATGCTTTGCAAAGCGATACGGACTCCAATGTGCTGTCCACCCCGTCGATCATGACCCTCGACAACGAAACCGCCTCGATCCATGTCGGCCAGGAGATTCCCATCACCACAGGCGAGGTGCTGGGCCAGAATTTCGAGAATCCGTTCCGGCAGGTCGCGCGCGAGGATGTCGGCATCAAGCTGATCGTCACGCCGCAGATCACCAACGGTCTCGATACCGGGCGCGGCGCCGGGGACAGCGGGCGGTCGATCAAGCTGGCGATCCGCCAGGAGGCCTCCAGTATTTTCGGTCCGGTGACGAAAGCCTCCGCGGACCTCATTTTGAATAAGCGCGAGCTTGAGACCAATGTGATGATCGATGACGGCGAAATCGTCGTGCTTGGCGGCCTGATCGAGCAGGATGAGCAGGTCTCGGTCGAGAAGGTGCCGCTTCTGGGCGATGTACCCGTGGTCGGGCGGCTGTTCCAATCCAAGGGCCGCTCCAAGAGTAAGACCAATCTGATGGTGTTCCTGCGTCCGACCATCGTCAGTGAGCGGAGCGGCCGGGAGACCGCGACCGCCCGCCAATACGATGCCATTCGGGAGCAGCAGCTTGGCTACGGTGCAAGCGAGACATCGACGCTCGATTATTTCACGACCGATGTTTTGCAAGGGCGGGTGCCGGCGGACGGCGGTGCCAACTGACCGGTCGGGCCTTGGGCCAGCAAGGGGCGGCCTGGGCCGTCCGATTGGGGATCGCGAACGGCATGCAGGATAAGTTCGACCCGGTGTTCAATTACAGCTTTGCCAAGGAGCATGGCCTGGTTCTGGTCGAGCACGGCCAGGAAACCGTGGTCGGCATGCGCGATGGCGCACGCGCCCGCTCGCTCATCGAAGCGCGCCGGGCCCTGGGCAAATCTTTCGCCGTGCGGGCCATGAATGCATCGGATTTCGAGAAACGCCTGTCGGAGAATTACGGGGCGCATGGCTTCGCCGCCGAGGATATCGAAGACGATTTCAATCGGGGCGATGATCTCTCGAGCCTTATCGAGGATATGCCGAAGACGGCCGATCTTCTCGATACGGATGACGATGCGCCGATCATCCGTCTGATCAATGGCCTGATCGCCGAAGCGGTGAAATGCCGGGCGTCCGACATTCATGTCGAGCCGTTCGAGACGCGGCTGTCCGTCCGCTTGCGGATCGATGGCGTTCTTCAGGAGATTCTGTCGCTGTCCTCGAAGATTTCGCCGCTTCTGGTCTCACGCATCAAGGTCATGGCGCGGCTCGATATTGCCGAGAAACGCGTGCCCCAGGACGGGCGCATGTCGCTGACCATCGGCGGCAAGAGCCTCGATATCCGGGTCTCTACCCTGCCGGCGCGCCACGGCGAACGGGTCGTGATGCGCCTTCTCGATAAGGATCACGCCCATTTCGACATCAATCATCTCGGCATGGGCGCGGCGGTGCTCGACGGTTTCCGGGCCGGGCTGGCCGAGCCGAACGGCATCATTCTGGTCACCGGTCCCACCGGTTCGGGGAAAACCACGACGCTGTATGCCGGGCTGTCGCTGCTTAATGACAACACACGGAACATTCTGACCGTCGAGGACCCGGTCGAATATGCGCTCGAAGGGGTGGGCCAGACCCAGGTCAACGCCAAGGTCGGTATGACCTTCGCCGCGGGCCTGCGCGCGATTTTGCGTCAGGACCCGGATGTGGTCATGGTCGGCGAGATTCGCGATGTTGAAACCGCGCAGATTGCGGTTCAGGCCAGCTTGACCGGTCACCTCGTTCTGTCCACGGTGCATACCAATGACGCGGTGAGTGCGATCACCCGCCTGCGCGATATGGGGATCGAGCCGTTTCTGCTCGCCTCGACCATCAAGGCGATCCTCGCTCAGCGTCTGGTGCGCCGTCTGTGTGCGGACTGTAAAGTGCCGGCCGAGGCGGATCCGGTTGAACGGGCGCTGATCGGTGTGCCCGCCGGGGAGCCGCTGACGCTCTATCGCGCGTCCGGTTGCCCGGCCTGCAAGCAGACCGGTTTTGCCGGACGCATCGGCCTTTACGAATTGGTGCGTACGGATGATGTGTTGCGCCGCCTCATCCATGATGATGCGCGCGAGGCGGATATGGCCGCCCATGCCTTCCGCAATGCCGACACGCTGACCCAGGCGGGGCTGGCCCATGTGCGGGCCGGGGCCACCTCGCTGGAAGAAGTGATGCGTGTGTGCCGCCATGAGGGCGAGGTGCGCGAGAGCGACCGTCCGGCCGGTCCGGCGGGCGACGGGGACGGCCATGGCGGCCTATGAATATGAGGCGCTGGACGCGGCCGGGCGTAAAGCGCGCGGTGTCGTCACCGCGGATTCGCCGCGCCTCGCGCGCCGTGAATTGCGCGCCAAGAAACTCGTTCCCCTGAAGATCGAAGCGGCGGGCCAGCCGAAGACCGCCGCGATCCGCGCGCGCATCCCGGGTCTGGCGTCCTTCTCGCGCCCCTCGGCCGCGCCGCGCGATCTGGCTCTGGT
This sequence comes from uncultured Alphaproteobacteria bacterium, assembly GCA_964531285.1. Lineage (GTDB taxonomy): Bacteria > Pseudomonadota > Alphaproteobacteria > JAJFIK01 > JAJFIK01 > CAZHDI01. The sequence continues at coordinate 16,262 of CAZHDI010000009.1, forward strand.
GACCCGGCAGCTGGCCACGCTGATCAGTGCCGCCGCGCCGGTCGAGGAGGCGCTTCAGGCGATCGCCCTTCAGGCGGAAAAACCGGGCGTGCGCAAAGCGCTGCTGTCGGTGCGCGCGGGCGTGACCGAAGGCCAGAAGCTGTCCCAGGCGATGGCGGGCCAGGATCAAGTGTTCAATACGCTCTATCGGTCCATGGTTTCGGCGGGCGAGAACTCCGGGACGCTGGGGCCGGTGCTGGAGCGTTTGGCCGATCATCTGGAAAAAGGCCAGGCCATGCGCGCGAAGGTGACCGCCGCGCTGACCTATCCGGCCTTTCTGGCGCTCACCGCGCTGGGCGTCGTCGGTATGCTGATGGCGTTCGTGGTGCCCAAGGTGGTCGAGCAGTTCGACAGTCTGGGCCGCGAACTGCCGATGCTCACCAAGGTCATGATCGCGATCTCCGACGGGGTGCGCGATTACGGTCTCATCGCGTTGATCCTTCTGGCCGTCGGCGGCCTTGCTTTTGCGCGCAGCCTGCGCCAGCCCGCCGTGCGGCGGGGGTTCGATGCCTTTCTCCTCCGGCTGCCCGTGGCGGGCCGGCTGATGCGGGAATTGCAGTCGGCGCGCTTTGCCCGCACCTTGAGTACGCTGATCGCCAGCGGCACGCCGGTGCTGGAAGGGCTCATGGCGGCGCGGGCCACCGTGCGCAATGTGATCCTGAAAGAGGCCGTGAGCGATGTGGTGACCCAGGTGCGCGAGGGGGCGTCTCTGTCGGCGGCCATGCGCCGGGCCAAGGCGTTTCCGCCCCTGGTTGTCTATATGGCGGCGATGGGCGAGAAATCCGGTGCGCTGGACACCATGCTGGCCAAGGCGGCCGATTATCTGGAGGCCGAGTTCGAGGCGATGACCACCGCGGCCATCGGCCTTCTGGAACCGGCCATCATCATCGGCATGGGCGTGATGGTGGGGACCATCATCATGGCGATCCTGTTGCCTATTCTGCAATTCAATGCGGCCATTCTTTAGGGCCGCGGAGGACGCGACATGAAACACAGGCTGACGGGGCGCGCCGAGCGCCGGACCACCGGCGACGGGCGCCAAGACGGCTTTTCGCTGGTCGAACTGATGGTCGTGATCGTCATTCTCGGCCTGCTGACCACCGTGGTGGCGCTCAATGTGCTGCCCAGCCAGGACCGGGCCATGGCCGAAAAGGCCCGCGCCGACATCGCCACGCTGGAAAGCGCGCTGGAAATGTACCGGCTCGATCTCATGACCTTCCCGACGGTGGATCAGGGCCTTGAGGCGCTGGCCGCGGCGCCGGGCGATCTGACCCGGCCCGAGCGCTATCGCCCTGGCGGGTATGTGAAGCGCCTGCCGACCGATCCGTGGGGGAACCCTTATCAATATGTCCGGCCCGGCGATCGCGGCGGTGCGTTCGATCTTTATTCTCTGGGGGCGGACGGCCGGCTGGGCGGCGAGGGACTAGATGCCGATATCGGCAACTGGGAGTAAGCGCACCCACGGGCGAGCCGGCGGGTTTTCGCTGGTCGAACTGATGGTCACGCTGGTGATCGTCGGTATCACCGCGAGTGTCGTGGTGCTGGCCATGCCGGCCTCGGACGATGCGCTGCGCGACGAGGCGGAAGCCTTCGCGGGCATCGCCGAGCGCACGGTCCAGGCCAGCATTCTCTCGGGCCGGACCCTGGGCCTGCGGCTGACCGAGGACGGCTTCGATCTGCTCCAGTACCGGCGCGGGATCTGGTCGCCCTATGCGGACGGCAAGGCCCTCGCGGGCGGAGCGTGGCAGGACGGAACGGTGGTTGCGCTCGACCGTCCGGGCGCCGATAAAGCCGCGCGGGACGAGACCCGGCGCGACCGGACCCGTGAGAGCGACGGCGAGGCGGCACCGCTGGTGCCGGATATCTGGGTCGATCCGATCGGCATGGTCACACCGTTCGATGTGATCTTCACGCGTGGGCTGGAAGAAGTGGTGGTAACAGGCGATGCGACGGGCTCCGTTACGATCCGCGGCCCACAGACGGGCACCTGATCCGGCGGGGCGCGCGTGTGCGGACGGCTTCAGCCTGATCGAGGTCCTGGTCGCGCTCGCGATCTTCTCCATTGCCGTGATCGCCCATCTTCATCTGCAATCGGAGAATGCCCGGACCGTGGCCGCGCTCGAGCAGCGGGCCTATGCGCGCATCGCCGCCGAGAACCGGCTGGCCGAGACGCTGGCGCGCAGTGCCGTGCTCGAGATCGGCACCGAGAGCGGCGAGAGCGAGATCGCCGGGCTGCGCTGGGCCTGGACCGAACGGATTTCCACCACCCGCGATGCCGGCATGCTGCGGGTCGATGTAACCGTCAGCGATGAGACGACCGGCCAGCTCCTGGCCGAGGTCAGCGGCTTCCGGGGGGATCTGTGATGGCCCGCGTCCAGAGCGCTTCTGGGTTCTCCCTCATCGAGATGATGGTCGCGCTCGCGGTCTTCGCGCTGCTTGCGGTGGCCGGCACCGGCATCGTGACCACCGGTATTCAAAATACGGAAGGCCTCAAGGCGCGCGAGGCGCGGCTCGGCGAGCTTCAAGTCGCCCGGGCGATCCTCAAGGCCGATTTCACCCAGGCGGTCTTGCGCGAGCCGCGCGATCCTGACACCGGGTCGCGGCTTGCTGCTTTCACCGGCGGGTATGACCGCGACAGGGATGCGCTGGTGCATCTGGTGCGCGCCGGCTGGGCCAATCCGGGCGGCCGGGAACCGCGCGGCAGCCTCCAGTTCGTCCGGTACCGGTTGGATGACGGCACCTTGATGCGCGCCGCGACCGTCCGGGTGGATGCGGCCCGCGATACCCCGCGCATCGAGCGCCCCGTCCTGACCGGCGTGCGTTCGGTCGCCATGCGGTATTTCGACGGCGCTCAGTGGGCGGACCGCTGGCCGGCATCGAGCCGGGCGGGCAATCTTTTGCCTGCGGCGGTCGAGATCGCCATGGATATCGACGGCATCGGTCCGGTGCGGCAGGTGTTCCTGGCGGCGGGAGCCGACCCATGAGGGCGCGCCTGCGTAATCCCCGCCAGTCCGGCAGCATCCTGATCACCGTGCTTTTGATCGTCGCGGTGCTGTCCGCGCTGGCCGTCGCCGTGCTCGACGACATCAATTTCGCGATCCGCCGGGCGGCGAATGTGGATGCCCGCTCCCAAGCGCAGTTCTATGCGGTGGGCGCGGAGACCTTCGCCAAGCAGCTCATCAACCGGGCGCGCACCTTGAGCCCCGACCGCACCCTGCGGGCCGAGTGGATGGACAAGCCTGCGGTGTTCAATCTCGATGACGGCCTCATCGAGGCGCGCATCGGCGATGCGTCCAACTGCTTCAATGTGAACAGTCTGGTCGGCGGCGAGGGCGGGCGGAACCGCGAAGCGAACGAGACCCGTGTCGGCTATTTCACTGCGTTGCTGGTCGCGATCGGCGTGTCCGAAGGCGAGGCCGAGGCCCTGGCCAATGCGGCCACCGACTGGATCGACAGCGACGGCACGCCCCGCACCCGCGGCGCGGAGGATTATCACTACGCCGGTCTCGATCCGCCCTATCGCACGGCCAATACCCTGATCGCCGAGGTTGCCGAACTGCGCGCGGTGCGCGGCTTCGATCCGGCGACCTATGCCCTGGTCCGCCCGTTTCTGTGCGCCCATCCCTCGGCGGATTTCAGCTATATCAACATCAATACTTTGACCGAACGGGACGCTCCGTTGCTCGTCATGGTGGCGGGCGCGGAGACCTTGCGCGTCGATGAGGCGCGGACCATCATCCGCCGCCGCCCGGCGGACGGGTATCGCTCTGTGGAGGGGTTCTGGGCCGAGGACGGGTTCGCCGGAAAGGTGCCGAACGAGGAGCGCCGCGCGCTGGTTTCCTTGAAGACCGAGTACTATGACCTTAGAGTGCAAGTCGCCTATCTCCAGGCGTTTGTCGAGCAGACATCGTTGCTCTCGCTGACCGCAACCGGGGATATTGGCGTTGTTTCCAGACGCTATGGAGCGGCGGAGTGACCAAGTCTCTCATCCTGGCCTTGAGCGCCGATCCTGGCGGCCCCATCGCGTGGGGCTTGGGCGCCTTGGGGCCCGATGCCTTGGGCGACGGCGACAGCGCCGGCAGCGCACTCGCCGGGCGTCTTGAGGCCACCGGGCGGATCGCCGGGCCCGAAGCGTTCGACGATCTGCCGCTCGATCAGGCGAACCGGGTGATCGCCATCGTGCCCGGCGGCGATGTGCTCGCCCGCGATGTGACGATCCAGGCCCGCCGCGAAGCCGAGTTACGCACCGCCGTGCCCTATCTTCTCGAAGATGATTTGGCACGTGATCCGAACACGTTGCATTTTGCCTTCGGTCCGGCCGGTGAGGCCGGGACGCGCCGTGTCGCCGCCGCCGACCGGGACGCCATCGCCCGCTGGCGCGATGTGCTGGCGCCGCTGCAATCCAAGCCCATCACCGTGATCGCGGATTACGATGCGTTGAGCCCGCCCGCGGATGGGTATCGGATCGTCGACCGCGGCGACCGGGTGGTCGTGGTCCCGGCCGAAGGTGCCGGGTTCACCGCGGATGCCGCCATCGCGCCGATGATGGTCGCCGAACTCGCTGAAGACGGTACCCCGCTTGCTCTGGAGACGGACAATCTCCAACGCCTCGTTCCGGCAACGCTGACCGCGCGCTATGCCGCCGCCGCGCGTCCGGCCATGACTGACGGTGCGTTCTTCTCGGAGGCCTTGTCGCAGGGGCCGGCCCGCTGGGTCGATCTGATGGCCGGGGCCTTCACCCGGCCCGAAGGCGGCTGGCTGTCCCTTGCCCTATGGCGCCGCGCGGCGGTCCTCGCCGGCTTGGTCGTTCTGGCCTATGGCCTGTCGGTCGTCGGTCAGGGTTGGCGCTATGATCGGCTGGCGGACGATCTCAACACCCGCGCCGTCGAGACCTTCCAGGCCACGTTCCCCGAGGTGCGCCGGGTGGTCAATCCGCGCACCCAGATGAGCGCCAAGCTGGCGGAATTGAAAAGCGCGGCGTCGGACCGGTATCTGCGTCTGAGCGGCCTGTTGTTCGCCGGTGTCTCGGATATTCCGGCCATCGAGATCCGCGATGTGCGCTTCATTGCCGAACGCGATGAGCTGTCCGCCAGCATCGCCTATGCCGACTATCGCGACATGGAACGGCTCAAAGCGGCGGTCACCGGTCTTGGCGGGCGTCTCGAAGAAGGCGGCTCGCGCCAGGATGATAATGCGATCCTCGGCGATATCACCATAGGGCTGCGCTGATGCAGTGGTGGCAGGACCGTACGGGCCGGGAACGTCTGCTGATCGCGGGCGCCGGCGGCCTATGCGCGATCCTGGCCCTTTATCAGTTCGTGTACGTCCCGGTACTGGCCTATCGGGACAGCGCCTACCGCTCCTATCTTCAGGCCGAAGCCCTGATGCAGGACGTGGCGGCAGGGGCGGCGCAGGCCAATGCCCTCAAGCAAGTCACCGCGCGCCGCTCGGCCAGCGACGAGCCCTTGCGGGTCACGGTGACCACCAGCGCGCACCGGGCGGGCGTGTCGATCACGCGGTTGGAACCCGACGCCAATGGCGGATTGTCCGTATGGGTCGAAGAGGCCGATGCCCGCGTGATCCAGGGATGGATCGCGGATCTGCAGGGCGATCACGGCATCACGGTGGAGAAGGCGACCATCCGGCGCCATGACGGCAAACCGATGGTCCGTGCGCAGATCCTGTTCGCGGGCGTCGGCGCATCATGAAAACCTGGCATCTTGGGGCGGTTTTCGCGGTCGGTCTGGTGGTGTTCGCCGTGGCGAACCTGCCGCTTTCGGCGGTGCTCGCCTGGTCCGGCGCCCAGTCGATGCGCTTGAGCTATGCCCAGGCCGAGGGGACCGTCTGGGATGGCCGTCTGCGCGATGCGGTGGTGGGACCGATGGCCCTTGGCGATGTCGATCTGGCGCTCCAGCCGCTCGATCTGCTGCGCGGCCGGGCGGCGATCCGGACCCGCTTTGCCGGCGGCCCGGTGTCGGGCGAGGGGCTCGTGACCGCGGATCTGTCGCGCACGCTGCGCCTTAAAAACGCGCGGATGGCAGGCGATCTTGCCGCTTTGCCGACGGTGGCGCCGATGACCGGGGCCTTCGCGGCCGATATCGGGACGCTGGTGATTTCCGAGGCCGGGTGCCGTGCGGGCACCGGCACCGTCGCCGCCGATCCGGTCATCCACGACGGCGCGGGGAAAAGCTGGACCAGTCCGCCGCTGTCGGGAACGCTGACATGTGCGGACGGCGTGCTCAGCCTGCCGGTGCGCGGCGAGGCGGGCGCCGAGCGGGTGGCGATGGATCTGGCGCTGGAGCCGGACCGGTCCTACCGGATCGGGCTCGATATCCGGACCGGCAATCAGGGCGCCGTTCAGGCGATGACGCTCTTGGGTTTCGAAGAGGCGGGCGGCAGCTTCCGCTATCAGGAAAAGGGGCGCTGGCGCGGTTTGTCCCGCGCGCGCTGACCGGTATGACGGGGACTCTCAGGCATGTCGATTTGACGGGGCCGATGCGGATCTGCGCTGTGCTGGGGGCCCTTGTGCTGCTCACTGCCTGCGGCGGCGGGTCGGGTGCGCGCGAGGCCGACCGCGCGCGGGCCAGCGACCGCGATGCCCTGATGGCGGTCTTCGCCAATCCCGAAGCCGCCGGCACGGCCGGCCAGCCCGCCCAGGCCCCAGCCCAGGCCCAAACTCAGGCGACACGGCCGCAGGCACCGCAATCCCAACAGGCACCGGTCTGGAGCCCGCCGGATCCCGGCATTGCCGCGCCCAACGCTCCAGCCCCCCAAACATCCGCGCCGGCACAGTCCGCTGAGATCCCCGGTCTGCCCCCAGGGCCGGACGGTGCGCTGAACCCCGTCGGCACGCTGGCGCCCCAGACATTGCCCGAAGGCATGTGCGGAACCTTCCTGTGGATTAAAAAGGTCCAGGCGCCGCTGGTGTTCGTGGCGCGGGGCAATCAGGGCGCGGCGCGGATGACGCTGGATGGCGAGACCGTCGATCTCATGCGCAGCCGGGCCGGCGGCGGGGCCGTGTTCGGCCAATTCAGCCAGCAGGTCTATGAGCATCGCGGCCGGATCATCACGCTCGATCTGGAGTTTGCCCAGCGCGGCGACATTGTCGGTGGGGCCCTGATCCCCCAGGGCCGGATGCGGATCGAGGATCCCGCCGGCTGGTCCTTCGTGCTGCCCGTCGGCGGCATGGTGGCCTGCCAGATGGCCGGTCAGCCGCGGTAAGGGTGGGGCCGCGCAGCCTGTATGGCCGGACCGTCATCACCCATGGGGGTTGTGCCGTATGGCGTAACCCGTTTGTCCCGACTAGACTGTTCCAAAAGGGAATCGCGGCGCGGGAGCGCCGGGGGAAGGCCATCTGAGAGGCGCTGTGCGCCAGGGGAGCGCCAATGGCGCAGGGGACGGAACAGCATCGCTGCGGCCGGCGGCGGATGATCGGCATCCGCGGGAGCCGGTGGACGGCCCTCGGCGCGCGGGGCCGTGCCGCTGTCGTGCTTCTGATCGCGCTCATGGGCGGTGCCGGCGTCGCGTTGACACCGGCCGCTGCATGGGCTTCCGATGATGCCGAGGATCCGCCCTCGCTGCTGCCGCGCGCGACCTCCGACGATGAACCCGGTGATGTCGAACCGGATGTCCTGAAGGGCACGCTCCCGGGCGGTGAGCACATCATGGTCGAGGGCGAACCGACGGAATTTCAGAGGGCGCTGACGGCCTCCTCGCGGATCGACGAGTTTTTCGCCGATGAGCGCTTCGAGGACGAGGTGAATTTCACCCGCCTGCGCCTGCGCGGAAACACCTATATCCGCGAAGGCAGCGGGGTCGAGTTCGATCCCAAAACCCGTTTCCGCTATGCGTTCCCATATCTGGAGCGCCGGTTTTCGGTGCTGCTGTCCGGCGACTTCGATTCGGCCGTCGATGCCGATGAGGACCACCCGCTCCAGTCGGAACTCAAATCCATCCTGGAACCGGTCGATGACGAGGACGCGGTCCTGGCGATCCAGGCGCTGATCGCGGCCACCGAACGCTACAATGTGTCGTTCCAGACCGGCTTGCGCTTCCGCGATTTCGAGCCTGAGGCGTTTTTCGGCCCGCGCTACCGCCAGACCATCGATCTGGAGCCTTGGCTCATGCGCCTGACCCAGCAGGTGCGCTGGTTCACCGATCGCGGCTTCGACGCCGAATCGGTCATCGATTTCGAACGCCAGTTCAATCAGCGGTTCTTCCTGCGGGTGACGCCCCGTGCCGATTGGTCCGAGGAAGACGACGAATTCTCCTACGGCCTGAGTAGCCGGCTGGTGCAATATCTCGGTCCACGTCACGCGCTGACCTACGAGATTGCCCTGCGGGCCGAAACCGAACCGGTGCACACGCTGGATCGAATCGTGACCCGCGCGCGCTACCGCCGGCGCCTCTGGGGCGAGTGGCTCTATGTCGAGGTTGCGCCGGAATTGGCCTTTTTACGCCAGCGTGACTTCGACATCACACCAGGCCTTTTGATCAGGGTCGATACCATCATCGATTTCCGCTGGTAGCTCAAAGGCCGGTTTTCCAAGGGCTTCAGCGCCAATCCAAATAGATGACCTGTCGTCATGGTTCCGGGGCGCGCGCTTTATCGCCTCAAGATTGATTTTCGCCCGTCTAAAATTATTACTGGTAGATCGCTCTACTCCTCATAGAGGGGTTGCATCGGTGTTCACGCACGGTTAGCACTTGGGTGTGTGATGGAAATACCAAACCGGTGTTTTTATCGCACGCGGCGCCGGCAGGCTTTTGACGGGGCAGACGGGCTGCGGGGGCGGGAAACCGTTCAGGTCGACAGGGGGCAAAGGACGCAAGGCGGGCTGCATGCGGCAGGTCTCCTGCGCAAAGCGGGTTCGCTTGATCAAAGCGGCCCGTCGATGGTCTGACGAATGACGGGCCGGCATCACCGCGTTTCAGCGGATCTGCGGACGGACATTTCAGGCTGACGTCTGCGCTCCCGGAAGACCGTTCCCAGCTGGTCTGCGGATGCAACGGGTCGGTTCTTCACGGCCGGCTGTGCGCCTTTCACAAAAGGTATCTGGACCCTGAAGGTCCAGAACACTGTTTTCCGCGGTCAGCCGGATGCTGACCGTCGCTGTGGCCATTGTGCCCGCGGGTGAGCTTAGAGGCAGCGTGCATCGATCGGTCCATGACGTCATTTTCTTCACATAGCCGCGACACACATCGATCCTTGGGACGCATCCTGATCGTGGATGCGAACCCGGAGAATGCCGCCGCGACCAAGGTGAGCCTTGATCAGATCAAGGGCGACACCGGCGCGGTGGAGCTTGTCCGGCACATTCAGGATGCCCGGGCGCGCCTCAAAATGGGCGCCGTCGATTTCGTTCTGATGACCCTGGGCGTCGCCGACGATGCGAATATGAAGGAATCCATCGCCGCGGTGCGTGCCTCGACCGATGCGGTCATCATCGTCATCCTGGACCGCATGCATCCGGCTTTCGCGTTCGAATGTCTTCGGGCGGGTGCGGAGGATTATCTGGTGAGCGAGGGGCTCGATCCGGCGCTCCTGTATCAGACCCTCGATCATGCGCGCATGCGCCATCAACTCCGGTATGAGCAGAGCGGTCTGGAAACGCGGGTCGCAAGCGGCGCCATCACGGGCGTATCGGTGTTTCGGATCGTGTCGCTGTCGCGCGAAGCCACCGTGGCCGTGAATGATCAGGGCGCGGTGATCTTTGCCAATGATGTGGCCTGCGCGGCCATGACCATGCCGCTCGATGACATCTGCGGGCAGCCGCTGCTCCGGCTCCTCGACCGCATGAACAACATGAGCGCCGAGGTTGGCACCGTGATACCGGAACGCCTGTGCGACTGTGACTGGGACGGTGAGACCGCCCATGTGATCCTGCTCGGGCGCTCCTGATCGCATCCTCGATGGGAGACGGACCCGTTACCGAATCTCGTCGAGTACGGCCTCGAACTGTTCGATGCCCCAATCCAACGCATCCTGATCGATCATCAGCGGCGGCGCAAAGCGGACCACGGTTTCGTGCGTCTCCTTGGACAGCACGCCGCGCACCATCAGCCGCTCGCAGATATCACGTGCATCCGCCCGGTCCGGATTGATTTCGACACCCACCCAAAGGCCGGCACCGCGCACCTCCCGGATGATTTTCTGATCGTCCGGCACATTCTCTTTGGACTGAATTTGTTTCAGCCGGCATTGCATGCGCTCACCCAACTGTCTGCTGCGCTCGGTGAGATCGTCCTCGACAAGGATCGTCAGCGCTTCAAGCCCGACCGCCGCACCCAGCGGGTTCCCGCCGAACGTCGATCCGTGGCTGCCCGGGTCGAACAGATCCATGACAGCGCGCGTGCCCACAAAGGCCGAGACCGGCAGGAGGCCGCCGCCCAGTGCCTTACCGAGCATCAGGCCGTCGGGAAGCAACCCGTCCGTATGCTGAAACGCGAACAGCTTGCCGGTGCGTCCCAGGCCGGTCTGGATCTCGTCGAGCAGCAACAACACGTTTTCCCGGTCGCAGATTGCGCGCAGATCGCCGAGCCACGAGTCGGGGGGCATTTGAATGCCGGCCTCACCTTGCATGGGTTCGACCATCACCGCGCAGGTGTTCGGGGTGATGGCGTCCGCCACGGCCTGAGCATCGCCGAACGGCACCTCGACAAAGCCCGGCGCGAACGGCCCGAAATCCTTGCGGTACGCCTCATCGCTTGAAAAGCCGACAATGGTCGTGGTCCGGCCGTGAAAATTGTCCCGCGCCACGATGATTTCGGCGCGGTCCGCCGGGATGTGCTTGGTCCGGTAGCCCCAGCGGCGCGCCGCCTTGATCGCGGTTTCCACCGCTTCGGCGCCCGTGTTCATGGGCATCGCCATGTCGAGGCCGGTCAAGTCGCAGAGTTTTTCCAGAAACGGCGCCAGCTTGTCGGTGTGGAACGCGCGGGAGGTGATCGCCAGCTTGCATGCCTGATCATGGAGCGCGGTCACGAGGCGCGGATTGGAATGGCCGTGGCTGACAGCCGAATAGGCGCTCATCATATCGAGATAGCGCTTGCCCTCGATGTCCCAGAGCCATTCGCCCAGCCCCCGGTCGAGCACGACGGGGAGCGGTTTGTAATTATGGGCGCAGACCTTGTCCTCGCGGTCGATCAGCTTCGGCATATCGGTGGCGGCGCCATAGGACGGCCATGGGCTGTGATCCGCCGGGGCCGAACAGCCGCTCCCGCGATGATCCAGATCGTCCATAAGCCGCACTCCTTCTTGCCGATGGGCATTGCCGATGGGTTTTCCCGATGGGTTTTCCCGGTGGGCCGCCGCGCCCGATCCAAACCGTATCATGCCCTCCAGGGTGCCGGAGCGATGGGGCAGGACAACGGCACCGTTCGGCGGACTGGCGGATTTGCCGCAGCAATCTGCCTTCAATCTCCTAATGAGCGCACGAATCGTGCCGGATAGGGCACCGTTCTGCGGGATGCTCCGCGCGGATGCCGCGGCTGCCCAAGGCTGGCACCGAATTTTCTTCGGTATTGTCGGAGGCCGAGCTTGCCACGGGGTTAGCGGCCCGCCGATCCGGGCACATCGACGCTGTCGTCCAGGGCCGCGATGGGCACGCCGCCATCGGCCTTCACCTCGCGCATGACGATGTGGCTCTTGATCTCGCTGATGCCCAGGCTCTCGTCCTCGAGCATCCGGGCGGTGAGATCCTGATAGGCCGGGATCGTCTCGCACACAAAGCGCACCACGTAGTCCTGGGCGCCGCTCACCTCGAAGCACTCGACGATCTGCGGGCACTCCAGAGCCCATTGCTCGAAGCGCTGCTGGCGCTGGCCGCCTTGCTTTTCCAAAGTGAGTTGGGCGAACACCGCGATCCAGCCGCCCAGAATGTCGCGGTTGAGCACGGCTTTGAACCCGGAGATCACCTCCGCGCTTTGCAGCCGGCGCACCCGGTCCAGACAGGCGCTTTGCGACAGGCCGACCGCTTCGGCCAGCCGGCGGTTGGTGATCCGCCCGTCGCTTTGCAGAATGCTCAAAATCTTGATGTCGAGGCGGTCGAGGGTGGCGGTCATGGCCGGTCCGGAGTTGAAGGTCGGGCGCGCGCTGGGTGTTTTCGGCAGAATACACGCCAAAACGGTGGATGCAGCGCAAAGAGTAGGGTGAAAGGCGGCGAATTCCGGGCCGGATGCGACAATTTCATAACTCTTGTATCCGGGCCCTTGGCTGTGGCATCGCAAGGCAGATCTTCCCGCATGGCGGGGCAAGCCGCGCGCGGCGATGCGCGCGACAGGGGAGAACGATCAGTGCGGACCGGATCTGTCAGGCGGGCGTTGAGCGCCGGTCAGTGGCTCGCCCCAGTCATTGGCCTGGCCGCATTGGCCATGGGATTTGCCGCCGGCGATCCGTGGCGCCCGGTCCTACTGGTCGCCGGGGCGGGTCTCGCCGGCTGGGGCATCGCGCGCGGACTGGCGGCCGGGCACGCGCCGGTGGCCGCCGCCGGGTCCCATGACGGTGCCATCGCGCGGCTGTTGGAGCCGTTTCCCAATCCGGTGCTGGTGCTCGACGGCAATGCCAGGATCCTCACGGCCAACCAGGCGGCCCGCCAGATCAATCCGGCGGTGATCGTCGGGCGCCATGTGTCGTCGGTGCTGCGCACACCGAGCCTCCTGAAGGCCGTCGAGCGGGTGCGCGGCGGGGCGCCGTCCCAGAGCGTCGATTATACGGTGCCGGTTCCGGTCGAACGGCATTTCCGCGCCTTCGTGACCCCCTGCGAATGGCGCGATACGGCCGTCGGCACAAGCCCGGTCCTGATCGTTCTGGACGATCTGAGCGCCGCCAAACGGGTCGAGCAGATGCGCGCCGATTTCGTGGCCAGCGCCAGCCATGAATTGCGCACGCCCTTGGCGTCGCTCTCGGGCTTCATTGAGACATTGCGCGGCCCGGCCAAGGACGATCCCCAGGCCCGCGAGCGGTTCCTTCAGATCATGGAGGAGCAGGCCAACCGCATGAAACGGCTGGTCAGCGATTTGCTGTCGCTCAGCCGGATCGAACTCAACGAGCATGTGCCCCCCGCCGACGAGGTCGATCTATCGCATCTGCTGCATGCGGTGGTGGAGGCCGCCGGCCCCTTGGTGACCGAGAGCGGCGTGGAGGTCGCCATCGAGGGGGCCGGGGCGAAGCCCGTGCTCGGCGATTATGAAGAGCTGTTCCAGGTCTTCCAGAACCTGCTCGACAATGCGTTGAACTACGGTGCCAGCGGCGGACGGATCGAGATCGGGATTGCGAGCGGGGCCTTGAACGATCCCGGCGCGCCGGTCCAGTCGGTGTGCAGCGTGAGCGTGCGCGATTACGGGCCCGGCATTCCGCGCGAGCATATCCCGCGTCTGACCGAGCGGTTCTACCGCGCCGATGTCGGCGATTCCCGGCGCAAGGGCGGCACCGGGCTGGGCCTTGCCATCGTCAAGCACATCGTCAACCGCCATCGCGGCTGGCTGGAGATCCGCAGCGCGGTCGGCGAGGGCAGCGTCTTCACCGTGCATCTGCCGCGCGCCCGGCCCGAAAATGCCGTGCTCGACGATGCTTATGTAACCACCCTGACCATCCCGGCACCCAAGCCGGACGGCGATCGTCCGGGACGCCGTCCCGACGCCGGGCGTCACGAAACCGGGCGTCACGAAACAGTCACCAAACCCTCCTAGAGCCCCGGGCCGCGCCGCAGCATACTGCCGGCTCAGGTGACGGCGGGCGGGGTGTGTCCGGTCCGCTTCGAGATGTGTTGCTGTGGGCCCGGGGTCCCGGCTACATGAAAGGGCAATGTGGCGGATGGGACCGGACCGGCATGGACCGGACCGGCATGGACCGGACAGGCGGGGACCCGCTTTTCGGGGACCCGATCCGCTGGGGATACGGCTCAAGGGGAGAACACATCGTGACACGCTTGGTCTTGGCACTTGCCGCCGCCGGTCTTCTGGCGGCCTGTTCGGCTGAAGAGGCGCCCACGGAAGGCGGCCGCGCGGAAGTGCGTATTGTCGGCTCGTCCACCGTGTTCCCGTTCACGACCCGGGTCGCCGAGGAATACAAAAACAAGTCCGGCAACAATGTCGTCGTGGAATCGACCGGCTCCGGCGGGGGCCACAAGCGGTTCTGCGAAGGGCTGGGCGTTGAAACGCCCGATATCACCGGCTCATCGCGGCGCCAGAAGGTCAGCGAATTCGAGGACTGCCAGGCCTCCGGCGTCACCGGCGTGATCGAGGTCAAGATCGGCTATGACGGCATCGTGCTGGCCAACGCCCGCACCGCGGCGGTGTTCGATCTGACCGAAAAGCAGATTTTCCAGGCCTTCGCCGCCAAGCTGCCGCGGTCGGACGAGGACTGCACCCTTATCGATAATCCGTACACCAATTGGAGCCAGATCGATCCGGCGCTCCCCGATCAGACCATCGAAGCCTATGGTCCGCCGCCGACTTCGGGGACCCGCGACGCGTTCGTCGAACTGGCCATGGAAGCGGGCGCGAAAGGGTTCGGGTGCCTGAGCCGTTTGAGCCGCGCCCGTCCGGACCGGGACGATTACGCGGAGCGCATCGAAGCGGTGACCGGGCTGGAGCCGGCCTGGCTGACCGATGCCAACGGCGATCCGCGTGACGGCGAGGACATTTTCACCGAGGTGGCGCACAAAGTCCGTGAGGATGGCCGTTGGATCGACTCCGGCGAAAACGACAACGCCATTGTGGCCACGCTGGAGCGCACCCCGACCGCCGTCGGCGTGTTCGGTTACTCATTCAAGGCCCAGAACGAAGACAAGATCAAGGCTGGGGCGGTGAACGGTGTGATGCCCGATGTCGATACGATCGCCTCGGGCGATTATCCGATTTCCCGCTCCCTTTATGTTTATGTGAAAGAAGCCCACGCGGCCGGCGATGTGGCGGGCATTCCGGCACAGGCCATTCAGGGCTTCCTCCAGGAACTCACTTCCGAAGGCGCCTGGGGGCCGGGCGGCTATCTGGAACAGCTCGGGCTTATTCCGCTCACCGAAGAAGAGCGGGCGGACTTCGCCGAGGCCGCTCAGACGCTGCGGACCTATCAGCCCTAATCGTATCGGATTGGCGGATCAGCAAAGGGGGCCGGGGTGAGCGTCAGTCTCGATCTTATGGCTGCGCTGGCGGTGCTGGCGATCACCGTTTATGGCTTCGCGGCGGCGCGGGGCAAGGCGCTGTCGCTGTCCTCCGGCGACCGGCGCGTCCTTCATTCGCTGCCCAACTATTACGGTTATCACGCCGCCTGGATGATCGCCTTGCCGGCGGTCCTGGTGCTGATTGTCTGGCTTCAGGCGGAAGGCGCGGTCCTGCGCGCGCTCGTGCTCGGCGCCCTGCCGGCCGACATCCAGGCCCAGTCGCCGGAGGCGCTGGCGACCCTGTGGCGCGATATCGTTGCCCAGGCGGAGACCGGCACCAGCGTCCGCCAGAACCAGGCCATCACCGATGGCGCGGCGCATCTGACGACGCTCAAGACGGTGAGCGGCTGGCTGCTCCTGGGCGTCAGCGTTCTGACCGCCTTTGGCCTTGCCCGGTTTGCCATCGGCCAGGTCCGTGCGGAGTTTCGCGCCCGCAATGCGGTGGAGCGGCGGGTTCACTGGCTGCTGATCGCCTGTTCGGCCATCGCCATCGTGACCACCGTCGGGATCGTCGCCTCGCTCCTGTTTGAATCTCTGCGCTTTTTCGCGCGCGTTCCGGTGACCGATTTCCTGTTCGGTCTGCAATGGAGCCCGCAAACCGCGCTGCGCGCCGAACAGGTTGGGTCGTCCGGCGCGTTCGGCGCCGTTCCGCTCTTTATAGGGACCATGCTGATCATGCTGATCGCCATGGCGGTCGCCGCGCCCATCGGCCTGTTGAGCGCGATCTATCTGTCGGACTATGCGGGCAAACGCACCCGGGCGCTGGTCAAGCCCGCGATCGAGATCCTCGCCGGGGTACCCACCGTGGTCTACGGCTTTTTCGCATTCCTGACCGTCGGGCCGTTCCTGCGCGATCTGCTTGGCGGCCTCGGTTACGACACGACGGCGCAACTGGCATTGAGCGCGGGCATGGTCATGGGGCTGATGATCATTCCGTTCGTGTCGTCCCTGTCGGACGATGTGATCAACGCGGTGCCCCAGTCCTTGCGCGACGGCTCCTATGCCCTTGGCGCCACCCGGTCGGAGACCATGATGCGGGTGATCTTCCCGGCCGCGCTGCCGGGTATCGCCGCCGCGCTCCTTTTGGGCGTCAGCCGTGCTATCGGCGAGACCATGATCGTGGTCATGGCCGCCGGCGTTGCCGCCAATCTGACCGTCAATCCGCTGGAGCGGGTGACGACGGTGACCGTACAGATCGTCGCTCTCCTGACCGGCGATCAGGCGTTCGACACCGCCAAGACTCTATCGGCCTTCGCCCTGGGCCTCGTGCTGTTCGCGGTCACCTTGACCCTGAACATCATCGCCCTGCGGATCGTCCAGGCCTACCGCGAGAAGTATGACTGATATGGCGCGCGATCCTCACCAGGCGGCGGCCGGCGGTTCCGGCCCGCAGACGACCAGCCACCATACCGGGCCGGAGGCCGATGCGCGGCTGCGCCGGCGCTATGGCCGGGAACGCCGGTTCAAATTTTTCGGCCTCGGCGCGATCACCCTGGCGCTCGCGGGGCTGGCCTGGCTCTTGATCACCGTGCTGTCGACCGGCGTCACCGCGCTGTGGACCCATGAGATCGATCTGGAGATCGCGCTCGACCCGCAGATCATCGATCCGGGGGGCACCGGCGATCCGGCGGTTCTGCGCCGCGCGGATTATCGTGCGCTTCTGGCCGCGAGCCTTCAGGAGCGCTTTCCGGATGTGCGCGCCGAGATCGCCGACAGCGCCGCCGATCTGTCCGATATCGAGGCCCGCGCGAGCGCGGCCCAGCAGCGCGCCGACGCGCTTAATGCGGCCATCGAGACTCAGACCGCGGATCTTCTCGGGCTTGTCGATGAACCGCTGGCCGAGGAAGAGCTTCTGTTCGCCGTGCTCGACAACCCCGAGCGCATCGGCGATGCGGTCACCGTCACGGTGCCCGGCAGCGACGGGCTTGCCGCCTATCTCGATGGCGATACCCAGCGCCTGAGTGCCGGTCAGCGCAGTGTGATCGCCGGTCTTGAAGCCGATGCCGACGCGGATGTGGCGCGGACCGATGGGGGCGGGGTACGCCTGACATTCCGTGTGCCGCTCGACGAGGCGGTCGTCGATCCGCGCGGGCGGCGCGATGAGGGCGATCTGGAACGCGCGCCGTTCGACCAGATTCTGGCGTTGGCGCTGGCCGGGTATGGCGAAGCGGGTGCGGGGCCGCTGGCCACAGCCCTCGCCGAACGTCGGGCCGCCCGCGCCGAAGCCGAAGCGCTCGACCGGACCTTGCGCGAGCAGCGCCGGCGCGGCTTCGATCTGCTGGAGGAACTGCTCGGTCTGGTGTCGGTCTCCGGCGCAAGCCGGCAGTTGCGGGACCGGGTTGTCGCCGATCCGGATCTGGTCGGGACCACCGTCTCGATCACCGCACCGGTCGACACGGATGTCGATCAATTTCTCAAAGGCTATATTCAGGCCGACGTGCCCGAGGACCTGCGGGCGCTGACCGACAGGGAGATCGGTTGGGTCGAGGGCCTGCGTGCGGACGGGTTGTTGCGGTCGGTGCCCAACTGGTCGTTCTTCACCAGTCCGGACAGCCAGGACCCGGCTCTGGCCGGGATCGCCTCCGCGCTGGCGGGGACGGCGCTGCTCCTGGTGCTGACCATGATCCTGTCGGTACCGATCGGGGTGGCCGCGGCGATCTATCTGGAGGAGTTTGCGCCGCGCAACCGGCTGGTCAGCTTTATCGAGGTCAACATCAACAATCTGGCCGCGGTGCCCTCCATCGTTTTCGGCCTGTTGGGCCTTGCGGTGTTCATCAATTTCTTCGGGCTGCCACTATCCTCGCCGCTGGTCGGCGGACTGGTCCTGACCCTGATGACCCTGCCGACCGTGATCATCTCGACCCGCGCGGCCCTGCGCGCCGTGCCGCCGTCAATCCGCGAGGGCGCGCTCGGCGTCGGCGCCTCGCCCTTGCAGACCGTGTTTCACCATGTCCTGCCGCTGGCCATGCCCGGCATCATGACGGGCTCGATCATCGGCATGGCCCAGGCCTTGGGCGAGACCGCGCCGCTGTTGCTGATCGGCATGGTCGCCTTCGTGACCGAGGTGCCGACCAGCTTTACCGAGCCGGCGGCGGCGCTCCCGGTGCAGGTGTTCTTGTGGGCTGATCGGCCGGAACAAGGTTTCCGGGAGTTGACCTCCCTGGCGATCATGGTGCTGCTGAGCTTCATGGTGCTGATGAACGGGCTGGCCATCGCGCTGCGCTCGCGGTTCGAGCGGCGCTGGTAGGGCGATAACCGAAGGGTAAGACCATGGCGGACAATGCGGCCATTCAGATGGACAAACCCACCGGCCGGGTGACACCCGGCGCGCCGGTCAAGATGACCGTGCGGGGGCTGAATATGTGGTACGGCCCCAAGCAGGCCCTGCACGATGTGTCGCTCGATCTGCCCAATGGGCATGTCACTGCGCTCATCGGCCCCTCGGGCTGCGGCAAGTCCACCTTCCTGCGCTGCCTCAACCGGATGAACGACACGATCGACAGCGCGCG
This sequence comes from uncultured Alphaproteobacteria bacterium, assembly GCA_964531285.1. GTDB lineage: Bacteria > Pseudomonadota > Alphaproteobacteria > JAJFIK01 > JAJFIK01 > CAZHDI01. The sequence continues at coordinate 34,968 of CAZHDI010000009.1, forward strand.
CGTCGAAGGGGAGATCCGCATCGACGGGGTCGATGTCATGGACGATGCCAAGGTCGACCCGGTGCAACTGCGCGCGCGGGTCGGCATGGTATTCCAGAAACCGAACCCGTTTCCCAAGACGATCTATGAAAATGTCGCCTATGGGCCGCGCATTCACGGCATGGCCCGGGGCAAGGCGGCGCTCGATGCCGTGGTGGAGCAAAGTCTGACCCGGGCGGGCCTGTGGACCGAGGTCAAAGACCGGCTGAATGAGCCCGGAACCGGCCTGTCGGGCGGCCAGCAGCAGCGCCTGGTGATCGCGCGCTGCATCGCCGTGGACCCCGAGGTGATCCTCATGGACGAGCCCACCTCGGCGCTCGATCCTATCGCCACCGACAAGATCGAGCAGTTGATCGGCGAGTTGCGCGAAAAATACTGTATTGTGATTGTGACCCATTCGATGCAACAGGCGGCCCGCGTGTCTCAGCGCACCGCCTTCTTCCATCTGGGCGACCTGGTCGAGGCCGGCGACACGGCGGATATTTTTTCCGAGCCGCGCGACCAGAAGACGAAAGATTATATCAGCGGCCGCTTCGGCTGATCCGGCGCCGCGCCGGAGATCGCGCCGTTTGCGGCGGCTGGCTTGAGGAGAACGGTTCCGATGACGGGTTCGGGCGCAGGCGCCGGCCATCCTGATCTCGACGACCTCGCCCATATCGTGGAGCGGATGGGCGGGTTGTGCGAGACCCAGCTTGCCGAGGCGGTGGACACGGTGGTGCGGCGCGAGAACGCCCTGGCCCAGAGTGTCATCGCCGCCGACAAGGAAGTCGATGCCCTTGAGCAGGCGGTCGAGCAATCGGTGTTGAAGGTGCTGGCCACCGGCCAGCTTCAGGGCGCGGATCTGCGCATGACCCTCGCCGCGTTGAAGATCGCGGCGGATCTGGAGCGCATCGGCGATCTGGCCAAGAACATTTCCAAACGCGCGCTCGTTGTGAACCGGGAGGAGCCGCTGCGGCTCAGCCACGGGCTGGCGCGCATGGGCCAGCAGACCATCGGTCAGCTCAAGGATGTGCTCGATGCCTTCAGCGCCCGCGATGCCGACCGCGCCATGGCGGTCTGGCGCCGGGACGAGGGCGTCGATGAGCTTTACAACAGCCTGTTCCGGGAATTCCTCACCTATATGATGGAAGATCCGCGCACCATCGGTCTGTGCACGCATCTTTTGTTTGTCGCGAAGAATCTGGAACGGGTCGGCGATCACGCGACCAATATCGCCGAGACGATCGTCTATCTGGTGGAGGGCACCTATGTGACCGACCAGCGGCCCAAGAACGACAAGACGTCCTTGACCGCGGTCGCCTTCCGGAAACCGGGCGAGTAGGACGCGACGCAGGGACAAGGCTGAGGCTAAAGGGCTGAGGGCATGAAGCCGCTGGTATTGATCGTTGAGGACGAAGACGCGCTGACGACGCTCCTGGCCTATAATCTGGAGCGGGACGGTTACCGCACCTTGAGCGCGCGCGATGGCGACGAGGCCCTCCTGGTGATCCAGGAACAAAGGCCCGATCTAGTGCTTTTGGATTGGATGTTGCCGAAGGTCTCCGGCATCGAACTGTGCCGGCGCCTGCGCAGTCGGCCCGAAACCCGCAATCTGCCCATCGTCATGCTGACCGCGCGCGGCGAGGAAGAGGACCGCATCCGCGGTCTCGATACCGGTGCGGACGATTATATCTCCAAGCCGTTTTCCATGGCCGAACTGCTGGCGCGCGTGCGCAGCGTGCTGCGCCGTATCCGCCCGGCATTGGCCGAGGATATCGTGCATTTCGGCGACATCAGCGTGGACCGGTCGGCCCACAGGGTCCGGCGCAACGACCGCGACATTCATCTGGGTCCGACGGAATTTCGCCTGCTGGATCATTTGATCCAGCATCCCGGCCGGGTCTTCAGCCGGGAGCAACTGCTCGATGCGGTCTGGGGCTCGGATGTCTATGTGGAGGCGCGGACGGTGGACGTCCATATCGGCCGGCTGCGCAAGGCGCTCAACGGTCCGGGGGAATTGGACCCGATCCGGACGGTGCGGTCGGCCGGCTATTCGTTCGATGAGAGTTACAGCGGATCGTCCGGGGGCGGCATGCCGCCCGCCGGATGATCGGGGCGGCGGCTCAGCCCGCGGCGCGGCGCTGCTTGTTGCGGCGGCGTTCGACCGGCTGATAGGCGATGCGGGCATGGGCCTCGCAATAGGGCGTGCCGGCAGAGGACGATCGCCCACAGAACCGGAATTCCGGCGTTGCGGGGTCGCCGATCGGCCATTTGCACATATGCTCTTTCAGCGTCATGACGGTGGCGAATTCGCCGTTGTCGAGCACGACCGGCTCCTCGACGATCACCGGTTTGATGAACACCGGTTTCGCGGTGAGTTTGGGCACCGTCACCGCCCGCGGGCGTTCCGAGCGCGCCGGGGAGCCGCGGCCCGACAGGCCGAGGCGGTGGACCTTGCCGATCACCGCGTTGCGCGTCACATCGCCAAGCTGGCGGGCGATCTGGCTGGCGCTCAGCCCTTCCGTCCAGAGCTTCTTCAGCAGTTCGACCCGTTCGTCTGTCCAAGCCATGATATGGACCTTCCCTCTACCCGTGATGGGTTCCGATGCCAGGGCGGCAGCCCTTGGGGCGCATGATCGGGGCGTGGCGCCCGGATCTGGTGTGCCGGAGCGGGGGGCGGTGAATGCGATCATGGGCAGATCTAGTACCTGCCGCCCGGCGACCGCTAGATATTGGCCACATCTCGGTTTGGAACACAAGATCCTGAGTGCCAAAAAACTGTGGATCTATATCTAGTGCTTATCCACAGCGCGGCTTGCCAGTCTGTGGGCAAGCCCTTAAGTCATGGCATTCGCGGCGGGAACGGCGCGCGGGGACTGACGCCCGGGCGCGGCGCCAATGTGCGGCGAGGGCGCGGATCACCGCAGATAAACCGTATGTAACGGCTTATCATTGGAACCTTCAGGCAGATCAAGGGGCCGGCAATGGACAAAACCGCAGTCTCATCCACGTCCGGCGCCGGCGGCCCAGCTTCCGCAAGCGTGCCCTTCCCGGAATTCGGCGTACGCCGGTTCGGGGCGGTCAACTGGCTGGGTGTCTGGACGCTCTATAAGAAAGAAGTGTGGCGCTTCTTCAAGATCTCGCTCCAGACGGTCTTCGCGCCGGCGGCCACGGCGCTGTTGTTCCTGGTGATCTTCACGCTGGCGCTCGGGCGCTACCGGCCGGATGTAAACGGCATTTCCTTCGGCGCCTTCGTGGCGCCGGGGCTCGTGATGATGGCGCTCCTGCAAAATGCTTTTGCGAACTCCTCGTCCTCGCTGCTGGTCTCCAAGGTCCAGGGCAACATTGTTGACATCCTGATGCCGCCGCTTTCGGCCCAGGAATTGACCATCGCCTTCGGCATGGGCGCCATGACCCGGGGCATCACCTGTGCCGTCGCGACCGCCATTCCCATGGCGATTTTCATGGATGTGCCGATCACCCATATCTGGGCCATTGTCTATTTCGCCGTCGGCGCGTCCCTGGTGCTCGGTCTCCTGGGAGTGATTGCCGGGGTATGGTCGGAGAAATTCGACCATCTGGCCTCGATCACGAACTTCGTCATCGTGCCGCTGTCCCTGCTGTCGGGCACGTTCTATTCGATCACGATCCTGCCGGAGCCGTTCCACGCGATCAGCTTGTGGAACCCGTTCTTCTATTTTATCGACGGTTTCCGCTATGGCTTTACGGGCACCGCCGATGGCAGTGTGGGGATCGGCATGGCCGTCGTCGCCGTCCTGGCCATCGGCCTGTGGTTCATTGCCCACCGGATGATCGCATCCGGTTATCGGCTCAAGGCCTGAGGGGTCCCGCGCGGGGGCGCCGTGCGGGTCCTTAAGAGAGTGAGTGTCCCGCCATGATCGATCCGGTTCTGCCCAGCTATGCCCGTGCCGAGCTTGCCTTCGAGCGCGGCGACGGGCCGTATCTGGTGACGGCGGACGGCGCGCGCTATCTCGATTTCGCGGCCGGGATCGGGGTCAATGCCCTGGGGCACAGCCATCCGGGCGTGGTGGCCGCGCTCAAGGCCCAGGCCGATGCGCTGTGGCATATCTCCAATCTTTATCAGATCCCCGAACAGGCCCGCCTGGCCGAACGTCTGGTCGCGGCGACCTTTGCCGACACCGTGTTCTTCAGCAATTCGGGCGCCGAGGCGGTGGAGTGCGGGGTCAAGATGGCCCGCCGCTTCCACGCGGTGAACGGCCGGACCGAACGCTGGCGGATCATCACGGTCGAGGGCGCCTTTCATGGCCGGACCCTCGCGATGATTTCGGCCGGCAATCAGGCCAAGCATCTCGATGGGTTCGGGCCGCGGGTTGACGGCTTCGATCAAGTGCCGTTCGGCGATCATGATGCGCTGGAAGCCGCTGCCGCCAAACCCGACACCGCGGCGATCCTGGTCGAACCGCTCCAGGGCGAGGGGGGCATCCGCCGGGTGCCCGACCAATGCATGGCGGGTCTGCGGGCGTTGTGCGACCGGCACGGCATTCTGCTCATTCTCGATGAGGTCCAAAGCGGCAACGGACGAACGGGCAAATTCTACGCCCATGAACATGCCGGCATGGCACCGGATATTCTGTGTACGGCCAAGGGGCTCGGCAACGGTCTGCCCATCGGTGCGACCATGGCGCGCGAGGCGGTCGGCGCGGTCATGACCGCCGGGTCCCATGGCTCCACCTTCGGCGGTAATCCGCTGGCCATGGCGGTCGGCAATGCGGTGCTCGATGTTCTGCTGGCGGACGGGTTCCTCGATGGTGTGGCGGCGCGCGGCACCCGCCTGATCGGCGAATTGGAAGGTCTTGCCGCTCAGTTTCCGGACTTGATCGAGACGGTGCGTGGCCGGGGGCTGATGATCGGCCTTAAGATGCGCATCCCCAATGGCGACATGGTCGCGGCCTTGCGCGAGCGCGGGCTGCTCACCGCGCCGGGCGGCGACAATGTGGTGCGCCTGCTGCCGCCGCTGATCGTCTCGGACGATCATGTGAGCGAAGCGCTCGACACGATCGCCGCCGCCTGCCAGGCCCTCCAGGCCGCCCGCTGACATTTGAGGAGATCTTCCCCATGACCGGTCCTCTCCGGCCCCGGCATTTTTTGGATTTGCGCGATCATGACGCCGCCACCGTGCGCGCGATGCTCGATCTGGCGCGCCAGCTCAAGGAGCGCCGCCAGGGCCGTCCGCGCGGGACCGCCGATGCCGAGCCGCTGCTCCAGGGCCGGGCGCTGGCCCTCGTGTTCGAACAGGTCTCGACCCGGACGCGGATTTCGTTCGATGTCGGCATGCGCCAGATGGGCGGCGAGACCCTATATCTGACCGGTCAGGAGCTGCAGCTGGGGCGCGGCGAAAGCATCGCCGACACCGCCCGCGTGCTGTCGCGTTATGTGGACGCGATCATGATCCGGATCCTGGATCACGACACGCTGCTCAGTCTTGCGGCCCATGCGGATGTTCCGGTCATCAACGGTCTGACCCGGCGCAGCCATCCCTGTCAGATCATGGCCGACCTTCTGACCTTCGAGGAACGCAAGGGCCCGATTGCGGGCCGGACCGTGGCCTGGGTCGGGGACGCGAACAATGTCTCGGAGTCGTGGATCGAGGCTGCCGTGCTGCTGGGCTTCGAGTTGCGCATGGCGTGCCCGCCCGATCACGGCGTCGGCCATGCCACGCGCGACTGGGTGCGCGAATGCGGCGGCGCCGTGTTCTTCACCGAGGATCCGGCGGCTGCGGTGACCGGAGCCGATTGCGTGGTGACGGACACCTGGGTCTCGCTCGGGGACGACGATGCCGAGGCGCGGCACAAACGGCTGGCATCATATCAGGTCACGGAGGACCTCATGGCGCGCGCCGCCGGCGATGCCATTTTCATGCATTGCCTGCCCGCCCATCGGGGCGAGGAAATGACCGCCGGCGTCATCGATGGTCCGCAGTCGGCGGTTTGGGACGAAGCGGAAAACCGTCTGCATGCGCAAAAAGGTATTCTGGCCTGGGCCTTGGGCGCGATTTGAACGGGGCGCGATTGGAACGGAGACGGCAATGTCCTCGGACGGCGACAGCACGATTCATACCCTGCGCCCCACCGGCGATGATCTGGTCCTGCCGTTTATGGTGGAACGCACCGGCGTGCGCGGGCGTCTGGTGCGCACCGGCCCGGCGATCGACACAATCCTCAGCCGGCACGATTATCCCGAGCCGGTGTCGATCGTGCTCGGCGAGGCGTTGGTCATTGCCGCGCTGCTCGGCACCTCGCTGAAAGTCGACGGGACGCTGACCCTTCAGACCCATTCGGACGGGCCGGTGAGTCTGTTGGTGGCGTCCTACCGATCGCCCGGCGTGTTGCGCGGCTATGCCATGGTCGATCACGACCGGCTCGCCGAAAGGGAAGAACCGTCCGCACCCGGCGCGGTCTTGGGCGAGGGGACCCTTGCGCTGACCATTGATCCGGGCGGCGGCCTCAACCGCTATCAGGGCCTGGTGCCGCTCAACTCAAATGGTCTTGATCTGGCGATCCAGGATTATTTTGCCCAGTCGGAGCAGATCGCCACCCGCGTCATGCTGGCGGTGGGCCGGCGCTATGTGCCGGGTCAGCGGGCCGACGGGCCGGTCTGGCGCGCCGGTGGTCTGTTCGTCCAGCATCTGGCAGCCGATGGCGGCATGACGGATGCGGAGGAAAGGGCCGCGCGCCGTGCCGCGGAAGGCACGGCGGTCACCGAAGCCGGCGAGCCGGTCGAGGAGGCCTGGAACCGGGTCACTACACTCATGGCGACCACGGAGGACCATGAACTCCTCGATCCGCTGCTGGCCCCCGAGCGCCTGCTCATGCGCCTGTTTCACGAGGATGGCGTGCGGGTGTTCGACAAAAGCGCGCTGGGCATCGATTGCCGCTGCACGCCGGAGCGGCTGCGCGATATCCTCGCCCGCTATGCCGGTGAGGATCTTGATGATCTTGTCGAGAACGGGGTTGTGACCATGCATTGCGAGTTCTGCAATCGCGATTATACGTTCGATCCGGCAGAAATTTCTGCACGGGCCGCCCAGGCCGGCGGCGCCGCAGATCAGGAGAACGGACAATGACCATTACGCGGATAATGGCTGTGTGCGGACTGACGATGGCCGTCTGGCTCGGCGGCTGCGCGGGTCCGGAGATCGCCGAGGTACCCGAGATCGCCTTCCCGGGCGGCCCGGTGGTGCGCCTGGAAGCGGAACGTCCGGCGTCGCTTGAGGATGACTACCGCCCACCCCTGCGCGCGCCCCATGTGGAGCATCTCTATCGCATCGCTCCGGCCCAGATCGCCCGGACCTGGCTGCGTGAGCGGGTGGCGCTGTCGGGCAGCGGCGGCACCGTGCGCATGACCATCCACGATGCCAGCGTGGTCGAAGAAAAACTCGCCAATGGCGGCGGCGTCCTGGGGTTCTTCCGCAACGATCCCGACCGGCGCCTGACCGCGCGGCTCGATGTGACGCTGACCTATGTGGGCTGGGCCGGGTCGGCGGGCAGTTCGCGCGCCGTCGCCGAAGTGAGCCGCACCCTGATGGAAAACGCCGATGAGGCCGAGGTCGAAGCGGCCTATTTTCAGATGATGAAAAGGCTGAGCGAGGCTTTCGACGCCGAAATGCGCAAGCGCATCGACGAGACCTATCAGCGGGTTTTGAATTCCGTCGGCTGACCGCCTTTATGCCCGCACGGCCTCGACCAGCCGGTCGAGAAACGCGTCGCAGGCCGCCAATTGCCGCGCCTCGACGAATTCATCGGGTTTGTGCGCCTGGGCGATGTCTCCGGGTCCGCACACCACGGCCGGAATGTCCGATCCCTGAAACAGGCCGGCTTCGGTCGCATAGGCCGCCGTGTGAACCGCGTTCTGACCCGCCAGATGCAGCGCCAGCGCTTCGGCGGGCGAGCCCTCCAGGGCCCGCAAGGCGGGGGCATGGGAGATGGGCCGGGTTTCAATGGCGGCCGCCGGCGCGGTCTTGCGCATCTCCGGCAGGACCTCGCCATGGGCGAAATCCATCAGCCGGCGCACGATCACCTCATCATCATCGGTGGGCAGCGACCGGTATTCCCAGACGAACCGGCAATGCTCGGGAATGATATTCGCCGCTGTGCCGCCCTTGATCGTTCCCACCGAGAGCGTCGTATAGGGCGGATCGAACCGGCCCGAAGGATCCCCGCGTGCGATCAGCTCCGCCCCGATCTCGCCGAGAAAGGCGATGAGCCGGCTTGCGGCCAGGATCGCACTCGAGCCTTCCGCAGGCTGACTGGAATGGGCCGCCTGGCCGGTGATCAGGGTCTCCTGCACCCGGATGCCCTTATGGGCATTGACGACGGTCATGGAGCTGGGTTCGCCGATGATGGCCAGCGCCGGGCGCGGATAATGGGCCGCGATATGATCGAGCATCGGCCGCACGCCCCGGCAGCCGATTTCCTCGTCATAGCTGAGCGCGATATGAACCGGGCGCGCCAACGGCTTGGCCGTCAATGCCGGTACCTTGGCGAGCACGGCGGCGACAAACCCTTTCATGTCCGAGGTCCCGCGCCCGTAATAGCGCCCGTCACGCAGATCCAGCGTGAACGGATCGCTCGACCAGGTCTGTTCATCCACCGGCACCACATCCGTATGACCGGACAGGACGATGCCGTCGGGCCCGTCCGGGCCTATGGTGGCATAGAGATTGGCCTTCGTGCCGTCCGCATTCGGAATGACATCGTAGCGCACGCCATGGGCGTCGAGATGCGCGCGCACGAAATTGACGAGCGCCATATTGGACAGCCGGCTCGTGGTGTCGAAGCCGATCAGATGCGCCAGCATGTCAACGGTTTTGGCGGAGGGGGGCGTGGCCGGCGCGGCGAGAGCGGTCATGATGTCTCCAGGCTGAGATGAGACGAACAGGCTAGCCCAGCCGCCGGGTCAGCGCCAGAAGGACGGCACGAACAGCACCAGGACCGTGAACAATTCCAGCCGGCCCAAGAGCATGGCGATGGAGAGGATCCATTTAGCGGTATCGTCGAGCGAGGCAAACGAGCCCGAGGGACCGACCACCGGCCCCAGGCCCGGCCCGACATTGGCCAGGGCCGTACCCGCCGCCGACAGGGCGGTGATGGTGTCGAGCCCATGCAGGGCCAGAAGCACCGCCGTGATGCAGAAGATCAGCGCGAACAGGAACATGTAACTCGTGACGGACGAAATCACATCGTCCGACAGAACCCGCCGGCCGTAACGGGGCACAAACACACCGTGCGGCAGCATCACCCGTTTGACCTGGGCATCGACCGCCGCCCAGAGCACATGAAACCGGAAGATTTTGATGCCGCAGGAGGTCGATCCGGCGCATCCGCCAATGAACATGGTGAAAAAGAACACCGACACGGCAAAGCCGCCCCACAGGGAATAGTCCGTGGTCGCATAGCCCGTCCCGGTCAGCACCGAGACGATATTGAAGGCGGCATAGCGCAGCGCCTGGCCCGGCTCATTGATTTGGTTCATGACCTGATGAACCGTCATGACGGCAATCAGGATGACCAGTAGACCCAGAAACAGGCGCACCTGGCGGTCTTCCACGAAGGCCCGGAAATTACCGCGCAGCATCAACAGATAAAGCGCGAAAGGCAGCCCGCCCAAGACCATGAAAACGATGGCGATGGTGTCGATCGCGACGCTGTCGAAGGCGGCGATGGAGGCGTCCTTTGTCGAATAGCCGCCGGTCGCGACGGTGGTCATGGCATGGGCGACCGAGTCGAACGGTGTCATGCCGGCCAGATAGTAGGCCAGGGCGCAAGTCGCCGAGATGATTACATACAGAAGCGCGATCGAGGTCGCGAATTGGGCGGCCCGGGGCAGCATCTTCTCGGACCGGTCGGAGGATTCCAGATGGAACAGCTGCATGCCGCCGACCTGCAGCATGGGGAGGATTGCCACCGCCATCACGATGATCCCGACACCGCCAAGCCATTGCAGGATCGCCCGCCAGATGAGAACGCCCGGCGGGGCGGTGTCGAGGCCGGTGATCACGGTCGATCCGGTCGTGGTCAGCCCCGACATCGCTTCGAAAAACGCATCGGCATAGCCGAGCTTCAGGTCGCACAGCGCGAAAGGCAGGGCCGCAAAGACAGCCGTCACGACCCAGGCCAGGGTGGTCAGCAGGAAGGCCTGTTGAAAGCTCAACTCGCCTTTGCCGCGACCGGCATGGGTGATCCACAGACCGCCCCCCACGAACAGGGTAATCCCGGCCGATGCTGCAAACGCCTGCCAGTCGGGATTGCCGACCGCCCAGTCCGCCCAAACCGGCACCAGCATGCTGAGACCGAGCGTCGTCAGCAGGATTCCCAGAACCAGAAGAATGGGTTGGAACACTCGCACCCGTCACCTCGCGTTCGCGGCCGGTGCCCGGCGCGCCGTCCCGCTTTATGGCCCGGGCGCTTGCCGTCTGGCAAGGCGACGCCCGGGCGGGAGCGCCCGGACGCATCGGTGACGGTGCGGCTCAGCCGTCGAAGCTGGAGGAGGGATTGCCGATCACAGTCAGGAATTCGCGCCGCGTCATCGGGTTCTGGCGGAACTCGCCCAGCATGGTGCTGGTGACCATGGACACGCCGGGTTTATGAACCCCGCGGGTGGTCATGCACTGATGCGCCCCCTCGACCACGACCGCAACGCCGGCCGGTTCCAGCACGGACTGGATGCAGTTGGCGATCTGCGCGGTCATTTTTTCCTGCACCTGGAGGCGCTTGGAGTAAGTCTCCACCACGCGCGCCAGCTTGGAAATCCCCACGACGCGATTGCGCGGCAGATAAGCGACATGGACCTTGCCGATGATCGGCGCGAGGTGATGTTCGCAGTGGGACTCGAACCGGATGTCCTTCAGCGTGACCATCTCGTCGTAGCCTTCGACTTCCTCGAAGGTGCGCTGAAGATATTCGTGCGGATCCTCCGAATAGCCGCGGAACCAGTCCTCGAACGCCCGGGCGACGCGCGCCGGCGTGTCCAAGAGACCTTCCCGGCCGGGATCGTCGCCGGCCCATTTCAGCAGCGTGCGAATGGCCGCTTCGGCTTCGTCGCGGGTGGGACGCTGGTCCGCCTGCGCATGGTCAATGATAGCGATGGTATTTCTCGACATTTATTGGCTCCACCGTGGTCTTAGCATGCCTGCGGCGAGGCGGTTAGCCAAGAATAGCCGCAGGCGGCGTGCTTATCGTAAATGGAGCGCCCCGCGCGCGGGTCCAATCACAAACGTTTTTTCTTCAGGATCCCAAGGGCTTGGTCCAAATCGGCCCACAGATCCGCGGGATCTTCGAGGCCCACCGACAACCGAAGCATGCCCTCGCCAATGCCCAATGCCGCACGCTCCGCCGGGTGCAAACGCCAGTGGGTCGTCGTGGCGGGGTGGGTGATCAGGCTTTTGGCATCGCCCAGATTATTGGAAATACCGATCAGTTTGAGCGCGTTCGCAACTGCGAAAGCTTCCGCCGTGCCGCCGTCCACATCGAAGGCGATAAGCGATCCCCCTGCGCTCATCTGACGGGCGGCCAGATCATGGCGCGGATGATCGGCGCGGCCCGGATAGAGCACGCGGCGTACGGACGGATGCCCGGCCAGACGGTCCGCGATCTCGGCGGCGTTCCGGCAATGGCGCTCGACGCGTAGATCCAAGGTTTCTAAACCCTTCAGCATAACCCACGCATTGAACGGGCTCAGCGAGGGGCCGGTGTTGCGCACGAAGTCGCGTAAATGGTCCAAAAGAAAATCCTTGGAACACAGAACGATACCGCCCAGACACCGGCCCTGGCCGTCGATATGTTTGGTCGCGGAATAAGCCACGACATCGGCGCCGAAGGCCATGGGCCGCTGGAGGACCGGCGTGGCGAACACGTTATCGACGACCGTCCGGATGTTATGGGTCCGCGCGATCGCGCACACGTTCTCGATATCGATGATGTCGAGCGCCGGATTGGTCGGGCTTTCAAAGAAGAACACTTTGGTGTTGGGACGGATGGCCCGGGTCCAGGCATCGAGATCGCCGCCATCCACCAGCGTCGACTCGACACCGTAGCGGGGCAGCAGGGTCTCGACGATATAGCGGCAGGACCCGAACAGCGCGCGCGCCGCCACCACATGATCGCCCGCCCGCACCTGACACATCAGGGCCGCCGTGATGGCGGCCATGCCCGTGGCCGCCGCCAGACCGGTTTCGGCTCCTTCCAGAAGCGCCATGCGCTCCTCGAACATGGTGACGGTCGGATTCTCGTAGCGCGAATAGGTGTAACCATCCGCCTCGCCGGTAAACCGCGCCTGCGCGGTTTCCGCGCGGTCGTAGACAAAGCCGGAGGTGAGATACAGCGCCTCGGCGGTCTCGCCGAAGGGCGAACGGGTCTGGCCGCCGTGGACAAGCTGGGTCTGCGGGCGCCAGCGCGACGGACGAACGGCGTTGAGGGTGTTTGACATCGAACGGTCTCCTCGCCGGCTTAGCGTCGGAATGCTGCTGGGCAGGGGCGGGGATGGGAGACCTTGGGAAAGGACCGCATTCGGCCCCGGCCTTTTAGCGTGTCAGGAAGCCCGCATGAAACTGCGGACCGTCCGGTGCACCGGACTTCGTGGAGCCGCAAGCCGGCCGGCACAAATCACCCCACGAGCTTTTCATAAAGGCTGAGCGGTTCCGCGCTGTCAAGCCGATCCGCCCGCGCAAAGCGCAGTGGGCCGGTTCCCCGGCATGCGTGGGGGCTGACCATCGGCTAGCCCGCGACTTGTCCAAGCGCGGGCCAGAACAGATAGGTCAGATAGCTCAGATAGGCGAGAAACAGAACCAGACCCAGGCGGCGGCCGATCCATTGACGGTGCAGGATCACCAGAAAGAAGATGACGAGCGAGGCCGCCGTCATGATCGCCAGATCCCAGACGATCCGGCTCTTCATGCCCTCGAAGGGTTTGATCGAGCCCAGTTCGATGGTTCCGCCCGCGACCAGCGTCGTCACCCCCACGATCGACAGAATGTTGAAGATATTGCTGCCGATCACATTGCCGATGGCCATGGCATGCTGGCGCTTGGCGGCGGCGGCCAGCGTCGTCGCAAGTTCCGGCAGCGAGGTTCCAAAGGCAATGAGCGACAGGCCGATCATGCCCGGCGAGATCGCCGTATGGGCTTCCGCCAATTGCTTGGCGTACAGAACGGTCACCTCGGCCCCGAGCGACAGGCCGATAACGGCCAGAATGATGGTCGACCAGGTGTAAAACGGCGTGGCCGGAAGACCGAACGGCAGAGGCGCGTTGGCGACCTCCTCAACCTCGCCGGTCAACAGGGCGCAATCGACGCGCCGCGACTGGATATAGCAGAAGGTCAGATATCCGGCGAGCGCGGCCAGCAGGATCACGCCGTCGCTCACCGAAATGCCGCCGCCGAGCCATGCCAGCACCAGAAACAGGACGGTCACGGCGATCATGATCCCGACATTCTGGCTCAGCACCACGTCCTTATCGATGGCGATACGGAACAACATGGCCGGTAGGCCCAGCACGAGCAGCACATTGCAGATATTGCTGCCGATGACATTGCCGATGGCGATGCCGGTTTCCTGGTTGAGGGCCGAGGAAATCCCGATCACCAATTCCGGTGCGGATGTACCGAACGCCAGGACCGTCAGTCCCAGGATCGCCGTGGGGATGTTATAGCGCCGGGCCAGATGGACCGAGCCTGCGACCAGGAAATCACCGCTGAGGACCAAAACGACCAGCCCGCCCATGATCCAAAAGGCAGGTTCTAACGTCACGAGCAGGTCGGGCATCGATACTGGACCTCATTTCCGTTGATCTTGGCACGCGAAAACAGGCGGGCCAGCGCACCAAGTCTGGCCCGCCCGCCGTTAAGAGCGGGATTACTCCGCCGTGTCGAGAAATTCGAGTGTGGCCGCCGTCATCGCCTCGACGCCGGACAGGATCGCCGGCTCCGGCGTGATCTTGAACAGCGGCGAATGATGGCTCGGCGCGGTCGCCAGCTCATCGGCGGGCGTCCCGCCGACCCCGAAATAGACGCCCGGCACGGGCGGTTCAGTCTGAACGAAATAGGCGAAATCCTCCGCCCCCATCCCGGTGCGGGCGCGGAAGGTCATCATGTCCTCGCCCAATTGCGCCACGATGGCGGCGCGGGCCCGGGCGGTCGCCTTCGGATCGTTCAGGGTCACCGGCGTCGATTCCGTGGACAGAATGACCTCGGGCAGTTTGTCGTCCGGCAGTCCGGCGGCGCGCCCGGTGTTTTCCGCGATCCGCTTGATGCCCGCGAGCAGGGTCTCGCGCACGCTCTCATCGTTGGAGCGCACGGTAAGCTGCAACTCCGCCCGGTCGGAAATGATGTTGTGTTTGAGGCCGGCATTGAACGCGCCGACCGTGACGACGCCGGGCTGAAGCGGCGGGATCTCCCGCGAAACCAGGGTCTGCAGGGCCAGGACGATCTGCGCGCCGATCACGATCGGATCCTTGCCCAGATGGGGCGAGGCGCCGTGCGCGCCGACGCCGTGGACGATGATGTCCACGCTGTCGGAACTGGAATAGGCGAGGCCCGGTTCGACCATCACCTTGCCCGCTTCGAGCAGGCTGGAAACATGGAACGCAAGGGCGACATCGGGACGTCCGAACCGCTCGTAAAGGCCGTCGTCCATCATCGCGCGGGCGCCGCCCAGGCGCTCTTCCGCCGGCTGAGCGATGAACAGTACCGTGCCGCGCCAGCTGTCTTTCAAATCCGCAAGCCGGCGGGCCGCGCCGATCAGCGCGGTGATGTGCACATCATGCCCGCAGGCATGCATGACCGGCATCTCCACGCCCTTGAAGTTTTTCTGGCGCTTGGTCGAGGCGTAGGGCAGGCCGGATTTTTCCTCCACCGGCAGCCCGTCCATATCGGCGCGGATCAGCACGGTCGGCCCGTCGCCGTTCTTCAGCACCCCGACGACTCCGGTGCCGCCGACCCCTTCGGTCACCTCAACGCCGGCCGCCCGCAGTTCCTCGGCAATGCGCGCCGCGGTCTCATGCTCGACATAAGACAGTTCCGGATTTTCGTGGAAATGGATGAACAACGGCTCGAGATACGCGTAATCCGCGCGGACCGCCGCGCTCAGCGCGGTATCGGACGCCAGCGCCGGCATGCCGAAGATGCACAATAGTCCTGCAAGGCCCGCTGCCCGCAGGGCCGTTCCGATCCGCTTCATGGCATACCCCTTCATGCCGCTGTCACAATCCCTTGGCCCATGATGGCCGCGCGATCCGGTCGGTGCAACAGCCGTACACCGCAGGGGCAAACGTTCCGCTTTGTGGGGAAATCGCTTATGGTGCCCGCCAAATGTAACAGGGGATCGCCATGCGCCCTCCGCTTTATGTCAGGCAGCTCCAGGAGGACCTGGACCGCTGGGTCGCCAAAGGGCTGATTGCGGCCGATCAGCGCGGCGCCATACTCGATGATATCGAGGCCGACCGGGGCCGCCCGACCACCGACTGGCTGGTGCTTCTGGGGGCCATCTTGATCGGCGCGGGCGCGATCAGCTTCGTAGCCGCGAATTGGGACGGGATTCCGCGCGGTGCCCGGCTCGCACTGCTCGGCACGGCGCTTATCCTGTCATACGCGATCGCTTGGGGCTTTTTACGCGCAGGGCGGGAGCGGATCGGCCAGGCCTTCGTGCTTCTGGGCGTGGCCATGTTCGGCGCCTCGATCATGCTCTTAGGGCAGACTTATCATTTCAACGCCGATTATCCCGGCGGCATCATGCTGTGGGGGATCGGCGGGCTCGCGGCGGCCGCGCTCGTCCCGTCGCGTACCGCGCTCGGCTTCGCCATGATCCTCGGTCTGACCTGGACCTATGTGGAGTCGGTCGATTTCACGCCGGGGGTTCACTGGGCCTATATCCTCTATTGGCTGGCCGCCCTGGCGCTGGTCTATGCCTTGCGCTGGTGGGCCGGTTTCCATCTGGCGGTCCTGAGCGCGATCTTCTGGATCGCGGTGTCGGCCGAGGGGCTGGAAGAACTTGTGGGTCTGCCGGCGGTGCCGATCTCCTATGCCATGCTCGCCCTGGCCACGCTTTTGTTCGGCCTGATCCGCGAGGCCCGTCCCGCCCGCATCGCGGTGACCTATGGCGCCGTGCTGTTCGCCGCGCTGATGGCCATCAGCTATGCCGATATGCTGGGCAGCGTTGGGCAAACGGTGGACCGTCCCGAGGGGTTTTTCGGACTAACGGCACTGCCGGTCGGCTTCTGGATCATCTGCGCGCTCGCGGGCGTGGCCGTTACGGTCACCTGGCTGCGGGGCCGGCTCCGGACCATCGAGGCGGTGTTGGCCTATGCCATTGTGGGGCTTGCCGCCGGGGCGCCGGTCCTGTTCCCGGCTGTGGGCGGCCTTATTTACGTGGCCGAGTTCTGGCTCGGCGTGATCTGGCTGCTGGCCCTGGGCGTC
The DNA here is from genome assembly GCA_964531285.1 of uncultured Alphaproteobacteria bacterium. Classification (GTDB taxonomy): domain Bacteria; phylum Pseudomonadota; class Alphaproteobacteria; order JAJFIK01; family JAJFIK01; genus CAZHDI01. The sequence continues at coordinate 51,433 of CAZHDI010000009.1, forward strand.
GCGCGCCAGAACCGCGCGCTGGTGAATATCGCCATGCTGGCCTTCGGGGCGGGCGTGTTGATCACCTATTTCCAACTGTTCCAATCGCTGTTCCAGACCGCGCTGGTGTTCGTTGTCGGCGGGGTGCTGTTCATCCTGCTGAGCTTCGCCATCGCCTGGGCCAACCGGCGCTGGACCCGGACCGCCGCGGATGGATCGGCTGAGGGAGGCGCGTCATGAGCCTGATCCTGCGTCTTATCCTTCTGGTCGCGGCCAAGCTGGTGCTGCTCGGGGCCATTTTGGGCACCTATGCCTATGACATGCGCACCGGCCAGGAGATCGTCGTGCGCACCGAACCGGTCGATCCGCGCTCCTTGTTCCGGGGCCATTATGTGATCCTGAACTACGCCTTCACCGAGGTCCCCGAGGCTGCGCTCGGCGAGGCCTGCGTGGACTATGGCGATGTGGTGTTCGTCACCTTGCGCGAGGCAAGCCCGATGGACTGGCGCCCGGTCGCGGCCTTTGCGGCCATGCCGGATGACGGCTTCGGCGCGGGGCGCGTGACCTTGCGCGGCATCGTCCAGCAGCCGCCCGATTGCGAGACCCGCGCCGGGGTTTTCCGGGTCGATTACGGCCTGTCGGCCTATTTCGCGTCGCCCGAGATGGCCAAGGATCTGGAGCGTCAGACCTGGAGCCGGGATCCGGAGCAGCGCCTGCCGATCATTCTGTCGGTGCCGCCGTCGGGCCGGGCGCTCATAAAGGGCGTCATCCATAATGGCGAGCGCTTTACGGACAACGAAATCTTCTGAGCGGCGCCGAGTCGCCCTAGGGTGCTGCGATGAGCGATCCCGATCCCCACGCCCCGCCGTCCCAAGCCGCTGGTGACGACCGGCGTCAGAGCGGCATCCTGCCGGATACCGAACTCAGCCTCCTGGCCGAGGCGGGCGAGATCCTGGCCGATGCCCCGTTCGACGCGGACCAGATCCAGCCGGCGAGCCTCGATCTGCGCCTCGGTCCGGTCGCCTACCGGCTGCGCGCCAGTTTTCTGCCCGGGGCCGATTGCACGGTGGAGGCCCGGCGGCCCGGCCTCACCATGCATGCCATTGATCTGACCCAGGGCGCGGTGCTGGAGACCGGCTGCGTCTATCTGGTGCCGCTGATGGAGCGTCTGGCGCTGGGCACCAAAATCTCGGGCATCGCCAATCCGAAAAGCTCGACCGGCCGGCTCGATGTCTTCACCCGGCTGATCACCGATCACACGGTCGCCTTCGACCGGGTGGAAGCGGGATATCGCGGCCCGCTTTACGCCGAAATCAGCCCCCGGACCTTTTCGATCCTGGTGCGCGCGGGCTCGCGCCTCAATCAGCTGCGCCTGCGCCGGGGCTCGCCACGCTTTGGCGACGCCAATCTGCGCCGCCTCCATGAGACCGAGCGGCTGGTGGATCTGGAACCCCATATCGACCAGGGCCTTTTTCTGCGGGTCGATCTCGACGGTCTGGGGCCGGACGGCGTGCTCGGCTACCGGGCCAAGCGCCATGCGGGCATGATCGATGTGGATCGCAAGAACGCTTACGATCCACTCGATTTTTGGGATCCGATCCAGCCGCGCGAGAAGGGCCGGCTTATTCTCGATCCGGACGAGTTCTATATTCTGGCATCCAAAGAGACGATCCACATTCCCCCCGATCATGCGGCGGAGATGGTGCCTTTCGACCCGCTGGTCGGTGAGTTCCGCGTGCATTACGCCGGCTTCTTCGATCCCGGCTTCGGCAATTCCAATGCGGGGGGCGAAAATTCGCGGGCCGTCCTCGAAGTGCGCAGCCACGAAGTGCCCTTCGTGCTGGAAGACGGCCAAATCATCGGGCGCCTGGTCTACGAGCCCATGGCCGGCCGGCCCGACCGGCTTTACGGGCGGGATATCGGCTCGCATTACCAGCGGCAAGGGCTTAAACTGTCCAAGCATTTTCGTCTGGGTTGATGCAGGCGCGTCTTGCAAGCAATTGGAAATCCACCAATTTTCGAATTGGATGACATTGACTCCAACTGTGCCGGTAGCGGATATAAGGCGAACCTGCCTCGCGGGTGTAGCTCAATGGTAGAGCAGCAGCTTCCCAAGCTGACGACGAGGGTTCGATTCCCTTCACCCGCTCCAGCCGCTCCCGGAGACCAGCCGTGATCATTTCGCACGCGCACCGCTTCATCTTTATCAAGACCGGTAAGACTGCCGGAACGAGCATTGAGGTTGCCCTCAACAAGATCTGCGGGCCGGACGATATCTGCACCCCGCTGGGCAAACGCCTCACAGACCGCTCCACCCGCCCGGGCGAGGCGGAGTTGGAGCCGCGCAACTTCCAGGGCTTGTTCTGGCCCGCGATCCGGCCCGGCATGCCCTTGGCCGTGATGCAGCGCGAACTCAAGGATGCGGTGCGCCGGCGGAAATATTTCAACCACATCACCGCGGAACTGGTCCGTGCGCGGATTGGGCGGCGGGTCTGGAACAGCTATTTCAAATTCTGTTTCGAGCGCAATCCGTGGGACAAGACGGTCTCGGCCTTCAATTGGGAGCGTTCCCGGCTCAACGTGCCGCAGGAGTTCAGCCGGTGGATCGAGATGCGTGAGCCCCCGAGCCATGTGGACCGGTATTCCGTGGACGGTGAAATCGCCATGGATTTCATCGGCCGGTTCGAGGATCTGGAAGGCGATTTCCGTAAGGCCCTGGGGATGATCGGTGTGCCGACGGTGCCGGACCTGCCGCGCACCAAGGCCGGTTTCCGCGCCGATCAAAAGCCTTATCGGGAATACTATGACGAGCGGACGCGGGAGATTGTCGCCCGGCGCTGCTGGCGGGAGATCGATTTGTTCGGCTACGAATTTTAACACGCCGTGTGCTCAGAGGCTTTTTGGAAATGCGCTGTAAGGCGCATTTCCGAGTGCCTGCGGTCCGCCAAACAAAAAGCCACCCGCTTGACCCGGGTGGCTTTTTCGATCATCGCGCGGGGCCGGCGGCTTACTCGATGACGAACTCCATGTCCTCTTCGTCGGACACGGTGTTGTTGACCACCGGATTGAGACGGAACGCCTTGCGTTCCTCGCCGGAGATCGTGATGTCGTAGCCGAGCGCCAGGAAAATCTCGCCGTAAGCCGGTTCGAACTCCGCCAGGGCCGAGCGCACGGCTTCGGCCTGACCCGGATAATCCGGGTTGAAATACTGGCGCATGTCGAACCGGTCCGACCGGTTCCGCGCCACGACCGTGACCTTGGCCAGATCCACCGGATTGGTGGTCGCCAGGCCCAAGCGGTACATGATGGTCCGCTCCAGGAGCATTTCGGACTTCGATGTGTTGTCGAACGACTGCACCGTGCCGCGCAGGGCATGGGGCGTCAGCGCCGAGCGGTTCGCGCCTTCAAGATAGAGCGTGCGGATCCGCCGGTTCTGGCCGACCTGCGGCGCGGTCTTGCCGTCAACCTCGAAGAGTTGCCACAGCGATCGGCGCAGGCCCTCGGCCTCGGCGCGGAAGTCGCGCTTGCGCTCCTTGGTCTCGGCGACCATGGGCACGCCCTTGAGGAGCGGGTCGTCGATCAGCGCGTCCATGGTGGCCCGGCCGGTATAATCGGCCACCAGCTTCACCTTGCCGCCGTCATCGTCATAAGCGCCGCTGGCCGCGGCTTCGCGCGCCACATCCTCGCTGTTGCGCACGAACAGTTCCATCAGGTCCGTGACCGCATCGATATCGAGGCTGCGCAGGAAGTCGGCGATATCGGTCTCGCGAGGATCCCAAGTGTCCCCCCACTTCTCGAGGATCTTGTCGAGGCCGCGGAATGCCAGAAGCGCATTGTACGGATCGTTGAATTTCAGCGACGGGTCCTGGGGGCCGAACAGGAACACATATGAGTCGTACCCCTGATCGAGCAGATAGCCCCGGTAATAGTCTTCATAGCGCTGGGTCAGCCGGCCATAGCCCTGACCGCCCGACAGGTGATTGCGCCAGCCCTCGAAATACTCCACCTCGACCGGCCCGCGCTGATCGCCGTTGCGCACGACGAACACGCCGCGCTTGAAATAGGGGCTGTCGAAAATGAAGCTCATATACACCGCGCCGGCGAAGGGCTGCGACGCGTTCTTGTCGTCATCGCTCTTGAACGCTGCCTTGGGATCGTCCTGACCCATGGCAATGCGCAAGGCGTGATACAGCATATCGCCGGAGCCGGCGGCCTTGTAGACGAGGCTTTGCACGATATCCGGCTGATCCACCAGCCATTTGATCGGCACAGGGCTCTTGATCAGGCCGGACTGGTCCATGAATTCATGCATCAGCCGCAGGCGCTTGCCCTTGGGCACCTTGACGTATTTCTCGGTGTCGTCGGTCTCGCCCAGCAGGCGCAATTCCTTCGAGAGCTGCTCGTCAATCGCCCATTTCTTGAGCACCCGCACATCATTGCCGCGCTCGCGGGCCTGCTTGCGCAGGTCGCGCTGTTTTTCCGGCGACAGATTCGGGTTCTTGGCTTCGTCGATCAGCCGCAGATGCTCGCGCGCATAATGATCCTGCGCCAGCGAGACGAGGCCCTCATAGGTGTAGAATTTCGCTTTGCGGATATCGACGAGGGCCTTGCGCAGTTCCTCGCGCTTCTTGACCTCGGCGGCGGCGCCGAACGGCTCGGTCTCATGCTCCCGGCGCTTGCGCATCCGGCGGATATACCGCCCGACGAGCGGCAGATGGCTCCCGATCACCAGCAGGAGCCAGCCCAGAGCGCCGAAAAAGCCCATCCGCGCGTCGTCGTCATCGCCCCGGTCGCCCTTGGACTCGATCGACGTACGGTCGAACGTATCGCGCCCGGTAAGGCGCAACCCGAACAGAGTGCGTTTTGTCAGCCGTTTCAACACGCCCATCATGTCAACAGCCACCCCTCATCACCCTCGCGCGGCGCAGGCCTGTCGCCTGCAAACCAGCGGTCATCGCCGGCCCGCGCCCGGTTCAACCCCGGCACCACTCAAACCGTGCTCGGGCAGACCGTTGGGTTGATCGGCTCCGCAGCGGCATTTGCCCAGTGGGCAAAGGTCACCCGGAGTCCACTAACCATAGCTCTTTATAGTGTATCCCAGTTTGGGCCACGGCAATCCCCTTAAATCGCCGGAAACCCGCCACAGGAGGCGCAAAATGCCGCCAGCGTGTCGATTGGGCCGCTCAAAACGGGGAATTCGTCAGACTCTATACGCTCAAAACGCGTTTCGGCCGGTCTCGACACCCGCCATGTTCACCAGATGAACGAGCATCAGCACCACGGCCACCACCGCCAGGATCAGAATCTGCGTCCACGGGACCATCGGGACCTCGCCCAGCGGCCGGGTCCGATTCGACTGATACCAGGCGATCCCCGCCGCCGCGAGCGACAGGGCCAGAACGATCAGGGTTTGGGTCAGGGACAGGACCACGGTCCGCTATCCTCGCAGCGATCGCGTGAAACAACGGCGCCATTCTGCCCAAGGCCGGCCGTCGGGCAAGCCCTGCGTGCGGGGATCGGGCGAGGGGGAACGGCGTGCGCCGCTCAGGCCGGATCGACCGACACAAGGTCGACCTCATGGCCCCAGAGCCGGCGGACATGGGCGAGCGTGGCCGCACGGCCCTGATCGGCCAGCGGCATGCCCCGATGCATGGTGTGTTTGAGCAGCAGCTTGCGGTTGCCGCGCAGGTTCGCCTCGGCGACCTGAATGTTCGGCTCAAGCTGACCAATGTCATGCATCTGCGCCAGATGACTGCGCACCCGCCGGTAGCCCGCATCGTCATGGATGGCCGCGACTTCATAAAACGGCTGCTCGTCCTCGTCATGAAGGGCAAACAGGCGCATGTCGCGCATCACCGTCGGCGACAGATATTGGAGGATAAAGCTCTCGTCCCGGAAATTCGCCCAGGCATGGCGCAGGGCCGCCCGCCAGTCCGTATCCGCCAGATCCGGAAACCACGCCCAATCCTCCTCCGTCGGATTTTCGCAGATCCGCCGGATATCGCTCATCATGGCAAAGCCGAGCGCGTAGGGATTGAACCCCCGATAGCGCGGATCGTCGAAGTCCGGCTGAAAGACCACGCCCGTGTGGCTGTGCAAAAACTCCAGGATCGCGCCCTCATTGATCAGCCCACGATCGTAAAGCGCATTCATGATGTAGTGGTGGACGAAGGTCGCACAGCCCTCGTTCATGACCTTGGTCTGTTTCTGGGGATAGAAATACTGCGCGATGTTGCGCACGATCCGCAGGATCTCGCGCTGCCAGGGCCGCAGGATCGGGCTGTGCTTTTCCAGGAAATACAGAATGTTCTCTTCGGGAAGCTGCATACGCTGGCGATCTTCCGCGTTCAGCGCATCGACTTCCGGCAGTCCGCCCTCCAGAGCTTCGACCTCCCCGTCGCTTTCGTCGAGGGCGGGCAGGGTGCGCCACAGATCATTGAAGGTGCTGCGGTCATGGGCCAGACGCTGGCGTAGTTTTTCAAGACGCTGCTCGTCCGACAGGCGCGGCGGGCGGGCGTAGCGGAACACGCCCTGATCCATCAACGCATGGGCGGCATCCAGGATCTGTTCGACCGCTTCGATGCCGTATTCCTCCTCGCAGCGCGCGATATAGGATTTGGCAAAGCTCAGATAATCATGAATGCCGTCCGCATCCGTCCACTGACGGAAGAGGTAGTTGTTCTTGAAGAAGTGATTGTGCCCCATGGCCGCATGGGCCATGACCAGCGCCTGCATGGTCATGGAGTTTTCTTCCATCAGGAAGTTGATGCACGGATTGGAGTTGATCACGATCTCATAGGCCAGCGCCGTGTATCCCTTCTGATACATGGTCTGCTCACGCGCGAAGATCTTGCCGAATGACCAATGTTGATACATCAGCGGCATGCCGTGGGCGGAATAGGCATCGAGCATCTGCTCGCTGGAGATGATCTCGATCTGATTGGGATAAAGATCGAGACCCAGATCGGTGAGGGCGATCTCCTCGATCGCGTCATAGGTCCGGCGCAGGGTCGCGAAATCCCAGTCGGAGTCCGTGAACAGAAGGTCGGGCTTGGGCTGCGCGGCACTCATGGCGGCATGGTCCCCTAAATTGATCGCCGCACCAGCGCGGCCATGGCTCCGCCGGTCGCGAACAACTCGCGAAACACCGGGAAGACATCCTCGGGCCTGGCAATGCGCTTGGCGGCGAAATGCGGCCAGTCTTTGTGAACCGAACGGTAGGCGCGCCAGAGTTCCGCGCCCGTCTCTTCGTCGGCAAAGACCTCCATCTCACGTTCGTCCAAGATTTCGATATAGGCGTAATGGCGCACGAGCGGCAGGATCTCCGTATTCAGAAGATCCACACAGCGCGCCGCATCGCCCGATTGGGTGTAGCCGTCCGAGGCTTGCGCCACATAGACATTCCAGTCGGCCGGATTGTAGCGCTCAGCCCAGACCCGGCGCATTTCTTCAAGCGCCGTGGACACGATCGTCCCGCCGGACTGGCGCGAATAAAAGAAGGTCTCTTCGTCGACTTCCTGGGCTTCATGGGTATGGCGGATAAAGACGATATCGAGCCGTTCGTAGCGCCGTTTCAAGAACAGATGCAGCAGCATGAAGAACCGCTTGGCGAGATCCTTCTCGCGTTCGCCCATGGAGCCCGAGACATCCATCAGGCAGAACATCACCGCCCGGGTCACGGGGACCGATTGCATCTCAAAGGCGTTGTAGCGCACATCGATCGGATCGATGAACGGCACCCAGCGCCGGCGGGCTTCCAATTCGTCAAGTTTGGCGAGAAGAGCTTTCTTCTCCGCATGGTCCGCCTCGGTCGGTTCGGCCTTGGCCTCAAGCTCGAACAGGCGCAGTTTCAGCGCATCGAGATCCTCCAGAACCGGACGTTTGAGCGCAATGCGCCGGCCAAAAGCATGGCGCATGGTGCGGATGAGATTGATCTGGCTGGGATTGCCGGCATTGGTCAGACCGGAGCGGCGCCAGCTTTCCGTGGTCAATTCCTGGACGGCCGTCTTCTCCAGATTAGGCAGTTCCAGGTCCTCGAAAAACATGTCGAGAACCTCGTCCTGGCTCAGCGTGAACTGGAATTCGTCCTCGCCGGATCCCTCCGCGCTCGCGTCCTTGCCGCCGTCGTCACCGCCGCCGCGCGGTTTGCGCAGCCGGTCGCCCTCGACGAATTCCTTGTTGCCGGGATGCACGAAATCGCGCTCTCCGCCCGAGCGGGCCAGACGGAAGCGCGGTTCCGCCGTGCTTTTGCTCGGTATGGAAATCTTCTGGCCCTTGTCGAAATCCGCAACCGCCCGGTCTTTCAGCGAATGCTGAACAGCGTCTTTGATCTGCGCGCGGGCCCGGCGCAGGAAGCGCTGGCGGTTGGCCAGACTCTTGCCTTTGGGATTCAGCCGGCGGTCGATGAAATGGGTCGTCATCATCCTCTCGCAATCTGCCGGAGCCCCGTGGGGCCCCGGCGTCCGGGGACGGGTCAGCCGGCCTTGTCGACCCGCATGTACCACTCCACGAGGCGGCGCACCTGCCGTGGGGTATAGCCCCGGGTCAACATCCGCTCGACGAACTGGTTGTGCTTGTTCTGGGTGTCGCTGTCTTTTTTGGACTCAAAGCTGATCACCGGCAGCAGGTCCTCGACCTGGCTGAACATCCGCTTCTCGATCACGGTGCGGAGCTTCTCATAGGAGGTCCACGCCGGATTGCGGCCCGCGTTATGCGCCCGCGCCCGCAGCGCGAATTTGACCACCTCGTTGCGGAAGTCCTTCGGGTTGGCGATCCCCGCCGGTTTCTCGACCTTGGACAGTTCCTGGTTCAGCGTATCGCGGTCCAGCAACTGGCCCGTATCGGGGTCCTTGAAGTCCTGATCCTCGATCCAGGCATCGGCATAGGAGATATACCGGTCGAACAGATTTTGTCCGTACTCGCCATAGGATTCCAGGTAGGCTTTCTGGATCTCCTTGCCGATGAAATCGGCATAGCGCGGCGCGAGTTCGGCCTTCACGAATTCGATGAAGCGGCGTTCCTGATCCTCGGGCATCTGCTCCCGGCGGATCGCCAGTTCGATGATATACATCAGATGAACCGGGTCGGCCGCCACTTCATTCGTGTCGTAATTGAAGGTTTCGGACAGCACCTTGAAGGCAAAGCGCGTGGATATTCCGGTCATCCCCTCGTCGACGCCGCCGGCATCGCGATATTCCTGTACCGACTTGGCCTTCGGGTCGGTGTCCTTCAGCTTCTCGC
>CAZHDI010000010.1:0-59702 GCA_964531285.1 uncultured Alphaproteobacteria bacterium
TGGCCCGACGGAGCGTTTCATGATTATCGACGACCTGAGTGCCCCTCATCCAATGGCCCGTTGTGGGGCCGCGTGGCGATTATCGACCGACCAGGTCATGGGCGGTGTATCGTCAGGCACGCTCACCCGAGAAACCGTGGCCGGTCGGACCGCGCTGCGGATGCGGGGCACGGTGCGCCTGGAAAATAATGGCGGCTTCGTGCAGGCCGGGATCGATCTGCAGGCGGATGGCCGTTCGATCGATGTGAGCGGGTTCACGGGCTTGACGCTGGATGTGTACGGCAACGGTGAAACCTATGGGATTCATGTGCGGACCGATGACACCGTGCGCCCCTGGCAGTCGTACCGGCAGAGCTTCATGGCTCTGCCGGCGTGGCGGACGATCCGCCTCCCCTTCACAGGCTTCACGCCTCACCGGGTGGATGCCGCCTTAGACCTCACCCGGATACGCCGGATCGGGTTGGCCGCAATCGGGTCAGCCTTCGAGGCCGATGTGGCCCTGGGGCGGCTGGTGCTCGACACGGCGCCGTCCTAGCGCCTCTGGAAAGCCCCGCAACCTGTCTTACTTGGTGGACATGGCCTTCTGGAACGCAGGGCGTGCCGCGACACGGCCAACATAGGCCTTGAGATCGGCCATCTCGTCCGGCACGCAACCCAGCATATTGCTCATGAAGCTTGCATGGCCGAGCATGATGTCGGCGCCGGAGAAATTGCCGATAAGATAGTCCTTGCCCGCCAGGGTCTCGTTGACCGGCTCGAGCGCCTTGGTCAAGAGCCGCTTAGCCTGTCCGAGGACGGTCTCATCGCGCCGTTCCGGCGGCAGGAGAATCGTCTGTACAACGATGGTATTGACGGGCGGCATCACCATGCCTTCGCAATAGTGGAACCATTGCAAGTAAGCCGGGAACTCGGGTGCCGATACGGCGGGCTTGAGGCCGCCGTTCTTGTGGCGCTCAAGGATGTAGTCAACGATTGCCCCGGATTCGTAGAGGATGACGTCTCCGTCCTCCAAGACCGGCACGCGGCCCAGCGGATGGCGTGCACGGTGCGCATCCGATTTCAGATCCTTGGGATGAAACGCCATCGTGTTGAGTTCATAGGGCAGTCCGAGTTCCTCGAGCAGCCAGACGATCCGGCCCGCACGGGAATTCGGTGCAAAGTGAAGCTTGAGCATGGGATGGGTCCTCTCTCACGGTTGCAATACGGCCGGCCGGCTTAGTCTCTTTCGTCCGGCGTAATTTGGCCGTCGTCGTTCTGATCGGCATTGTCGAACGCGCGCGGCGGGATGGCATCCCATTCCTCCGGCGAAAGACTGTCATCGCCATCGGCATCGACCCGATTGAACACACGCCGGGCAATGAAGGCGCTACTGATCGCACCCGACATGGCGTCGACAAATTCATCGTCTGACAAGCCGCCGCTGTTATCCGCGTCGAACCGGGGGAAAAACGTCGCCCGCGCGGCGATGAATTCCTCACGCGTGACGATGCCGTCTTCGTTCGCGTCCGACAATGCCAGCATACCTGCAAAATCGGGCATCGCGGTTTCCGGCGTATCGGAGGCGTGAGCGAGGACCGGCAGGAGCAGGGCCGTGGCCAGGGTCAGGATCGATCTCATAAGGGGGTCTCCGTGGTTGGGTGCAGACAGGTGCCCGGCGCCGCCGCCGTGGGATCAGCGCGTGGCACGAATGAAATCCAGAATCACTTGGGCGACCTGATCGGGGGCGTTTTCCTGTACGAAATGGCCGCCGCCTTTGATTGTGGTGTGGGGGTGTCCCCTGGCGCCGGGAACCCGCTCGATAAAGGCTTGATCGCCGCCTTTGGTCACGGGGTCATCATCGGCGAAGGCGCAAAGAAACGGCTTCTCGAACGTTTCATAGAAAGCCCAGGCGCGCCGTTGCGCATCGAGTGCCGGATCGGTGGGCAAGGTCGGCACGCGGCTCGGCATGGCGCGCGGCCCCATTTTGTAAGCCGGCGACGGGAAGGGGGCGTCATAGGCCTTGGCCAGCGGGGTCGCCATGAGCGTGCCAAGCCCGATCTTGTAAGCCAGAAACGTCAATGCCTGTTGGGGGCGGCTCATGGGATCCAGCGACATGGACATCATGAGTCCGACGGGCAGATCCTCCGTTTCCCAACAGAATTTCTGCCAATAGGCGAATTTGAGGGCCGGTTCCTCGCTGGACATTTTGGAAAGAGCGTTCGCCATTTGAGGAAGGGTCGGTGTCCTGGCTTCGGCGCGGAAGGCCTCAACCGCTCGGACTGTGTCTTCACCGATGTCGGGATTATACGGAAGACCCGTGTTCGATATGACCACCCGATCAAAACGGTCGGGATGGTCAGCGATCATCCGTAGGCCGATCAGTCCACCCCAGTCCTGACCGAAAAATGTGATGTTCCGAAAGTCATTCGCTGTCAACCAGGCGCCCATCCAGTCCACCTGTCGCTGATAGGTGAAATCCTCTCGGGCCGCTGGCTTGTCGGACTTGCCATAGCCGGGCAGATCCGGCGCGATCACGCGGCATCCTTCGGCCGTGAGCGGCGGGATCATCTTGCGATAGAGATAGCTCCAAACCGGCTGGCCGTGCATGCACAAAACCAGGGGGCCATCGCGCGGGCCCTCATCCAGATGATGAATGCGCAGATCGGTACCGTCATCGGTTCGAATGGTGGTGTAGTGCGGGGCGAAGGGATAATCGGCGAGGCCCGCGAAGCGTTCGTCCGGCGTGCGCACGAGTTTCATAGACCCCTCCATCTTGCGGGCCGTCTGCGCGGCACCCCAATATATTGTCATGGTGACTGACAGTATTCAATCCACCCTCAAGCGGCATGTCAATGTCGGTGGCGTCACCCGAGTGGCCATTCGAAGTTGCGGCGGTGACATCCGTCGTGAGACCGGCGGGCGATTTTCATTTGGCGTTCATTTTTTGACACAACGAGTGTTACGATCATGCCAAGAAGAGCATTCCTTGGCGGTACCGAGCGGTTTGCGCGTGGTGCCGGGGGGATCGTTGTTCGCATGCTGGGGCAAAGCGCGGGACAACCGGGCCGATGAGAGCGGGAGGCAAGTGAGATGATACGGAAGATCGCATTGGGGTTTGTGGCGGTGATCCTCATCAGCGCAGCGGTTGTGTGGTTCAACCGTGAAGCGATCGTCATGTTTGTGGTGGCCAATACCGGCAAAGAGGATGTGGCCGAGAACCGCGCGGTCGAATGGGAGCAGGGCCCCTCAACGCCCGCTACGCTCTCCGGCGAACGGCCACCCAATATCGTTTTCATCCTCGCGGACGATCTCGGCATCAACGATATCTCGACCTTCGGTGGCGGTGTGGCCGGCGGCGCCGTCCCGACACCGAATATCGACCGTCTTGCGGCCGAGGGTGCCATCTTCAGCCAAGCCTATTCGGGCACCGGTACGTGCGCGCCGTCGCGCGCCATGCTCATGACGGGGCGTTATCCGACACGGACCGGATTTGAGTTCACGCCGACACCGCCGGGTATGGGACCCATCATGGAGATGCTCGGCAATGCCATGCGGGAAGACTCCGGCCTGCCCGGCGTTGTCTTCAATGAAGAGGCTGCGGACAGTCAGCCAGCGTTCGAGGACATGGGACTGCCTGCGGACGAAGTGACCATTGCGGAACTTCTGAAGGAGGCGGGCTACCACACGGTTCATATCGGCAAATGGCATCTGGGACGCAACACGCCGTTCCGCGCCGTTTCGCAGGGCTTCGACGAAAGCCTGCTGATGGCCAGCGGTCTGTTTCTGCCCGAAGATGATCCGAATGTGGTCAATGCAAAGCTGCCCTTCGATCCGATCGACCGATTCCTTTGGGCGCGTATGCAGTTTGCCGCCGATTTCGACCATGCCGGTGAGGAGCCCGTCGAGGAGTGGTTCGAGCCGGGCGGTTATCTGACCGATTATTGGACCGATGAGGCGTTGAAGGTCATCGAGGCCAATAAGAACCGGCCGTTCTTCCTTTATCTCGCCCATTGGGCCACCCACACACCGCTTCAGGCAACGCGGGACGACTATGAGGCGGTTGGCGAACTGGAACCGCATCGCCTGCAGGTCTATGCCGCCATGATCCGCGCGCTCGACCGGAGCGTTGGACGTGTGATGGACAAGCTCGAGGCCGAAGGTCTCGCCGACAATACGATCATCGTGTTTTCATCGGACAACGGAGGGCCTGGCTATATCGGTCTGCCGGAGGTCAATGCGCCCTATCGGGGCTGGAAGATCACGCTGTTCGAGGGCGGTATTCGTGTCCCGATGTTTGTCAAATGGCCGGGCCGTATCGCCCCCGGCACGGTGATCGATACACCGGTCGCTCATATCGATGTCATGCCGACTTTGGCCGCGGCCGGCGATGCACCGCTGCCGCAAGGCGTCGAGATCGATGGCCGCAATATGCTGCCCGCGGCCTTCGGCACGGGGGACATCGATCGGCCGAATGACGCGATTTTCTGGTCCAGCGGCTTTTACAAGGTCGTTCGCGCGGGGGATTGGAAACTTCAGGTCAATGAGCGCCAGGATAAAGTCTGGCTGTACAATCTAGCGCAAGATCCATCGGAGCAGACCAACCTGGCCGATAGCCGTCCCGATAAACGGGCCGAACTGGAGGCCCTGATCGAAGCGCATTGGGCCGATGCCCGCCCGCCGCTTTATCAGCACACGCTGGAAAGCCCTATTCGGCTCGATAAAACAAATGCCGATCCGGTCAGAGACGACGATGCTTATATCATCTGGCCGAATTGACCTGAGCCGCATAGATTGGACCGGTGCGGGCCGCCGCCTTGGCCCGTGCCATAATGAATGAAGATCCAATTGCCGCTGACAGAGGAGCGCACGCCATGACTCCGAATGCCGAGTTCGATGTGGTCATTTATGGGGCCACCGGCTTCACGGGTAAGCTTGTCGTGGAGTATATGGCGGCGCACTATCCGCCGGGTTCCGGTGTCACCTGGGCGATGGCGGGGCGGTCCGAGGACAAACTGAAGACCGTCCGCAGCGAATGGGGCGCGTCGTCGGATACGCCGCTGATCGTGGCCGATGCGTCGGATCCCGGCTCAATCGACGCTATGGTTCGGCGCGCGAAATGCGTTTTGACGACGGTCGGTCCGTATACGCATTACGGTGAGCCGGTGGTCGCGGCCTGTGCCCGGGCGGGAACCGACTATGTCGATCTGTCGGGCGAGGTCCTCTGGATGAAGGACATGATCGACCAGTATTCGGATGCGGCACAGACGTCCGGCGCGCGGATCGTCCATTCCTGCGGTTTCGATTCCATTCCCTTCGATCTGGGCGTTCAGTTTCTCCAGGAAGAAGCCATCAAGCGGTTCGGCGGACCGTGTCCACGGGTGCGCGGCCGGATGCGGGCCATGCAGGGGACGTTTTCAGGCGGCACCGCGGCATCGGGCGCGGCGACCTTTGCGGCCGTCCAGAAAGATCCCTCCTTGTTCAATATTCTGGTTGACCCGTTCTCCCTGGCCGGCGGATTTCAAGGACCGGAGCAACCCGCGGGCAACAAGCCCATGGAAGAAGACGGCGTCTGGCTGGCGCCATTCATCATGGCACCGATCAATACTAAGAATATTCATCGCTCCAATATGCTGTCAGGCCATCCCTATGGAGAAGATTTCGTCTATGACGAGATGATGGTGGCCGGCACCGGCGATCAGGGCAAAGCGGTGGCCGAGGCTATCGCGGGGATGCAGATGGGTGGCGATGATGGGCCCAAGCCCGGCGAAGGCCCTTCAAAACAGGAGCGCGACGCGGGCCACTACGACTATCTGGCGATTGGAACCGCTGCCGATGGCCGCGAGATTCGCATCGCCGTCACCGGGGATAAGGATCCCGGCTATGGCTCGACCTCCAAGATCATCTCCGAGGCTGCGATCTGCCTTGTGAAGGATTGCGCGGGTCTGCCGGGCGGCATTTATACGCCGGCGCCGGCTATGGGCGCCAAGCTGCGGGAGCGCCTCGTCGCCAAGGCTGGATTGACCTTCACCGTTGAGGCGTGATTGAGGCGTTTCAGTCGGCCTGGAACGCCCGGCGCATGCTGTTCGACAGCGGCGACATCAGATATTGCAGCGGGCTCATGCGCTCGTCATTGATAAAGACCTCGACCGGCATGCCGGCAACAAGCCGGATCGGATGATCAAGTCGGGTCCGGACGATGTCGATCGCTACGTCGCTCAATGTCAGGCGGGCCCGGTAGTAAGGTTCGCCGGATACTGGATCCACGCTGAGGTCTGTCGCGATGCTCTCAAGCAAGGCGGATAGCTCAGGTAGATTGCGCTGGGGCAATGCCGACAGAACGATCTTCGACGTCATGCCTGCCGTCACCGCATCAATGTCCTTCGGCCGCACCCGAGCCTCAATGACAAGCTCTTCCTGGTGCGGAACGACCTGGAGCAGAATCTGGCCGGGCGCGGCAACGCCGCCAACGGTGTTCACTGCTAGGTCGATGACCTGACCAGCCACCGGTGCACGGACGATGGCTGCAGCGAGGTCGCGGTCGACACGGGCCAGTTGACGGGATGTGTCGGCGATTTGCCGCGACAGCGCGGCGATGCGCTCCAGCCGGTCGATATCATCCTCTATGTCGATTTCCACGGTTTGGCGCTCAAGTTGCTCGATCTCATTCGCGGTACGGTGAATATCAGCGGCGAATTCCTCCAACTCGCCCAGAATGGCCGCTTCCTGCATGGCGAGTTCGTCGATTTCTCCGGACGCGGCGATGCCCCGGTCGGCGAGGGATCGGCGCCGATTAATCACAGTACGGAGAATGCGAAGCTGTTCGCCCTTGGCATCGCGGGCTTTCGTATAGGCCTTATGTTGAGCCGACAGAGTGCGATGGCTCCGGTCGATCTGGTCAAGAATGGCTGTACGCCGCTCCGAGCGCCGTCCTATCTGAGCCGCACGGCGGTCCAGAATGTCTTCAAGACGCGCCGCCCTCGCCTGGTCCATCAATCGGTTCGAGAATGCCGGAGGGGCCGTTCCGGCGGGATCCATCAGAAGTCCTTCCTTCTCCGCCTGGAGAACGATCAAGGAGGTGATCAAGGCATTATATTCCGCTCTTAGGACCGTGGTGTCGAAAGATACTAAGGCGTCTCCTGCCGAGACTTCAGAGCCTTCCGTCACATGGATGGTGTCGATCCGGCCGCCTGTCTCATGCTGGATCGTCCGTGTCTCGCCGCGCGGCATCAATGTGCCCGAGGCAACGACGGGTCGTGGCAAAGAGACCATACTTGCAAATATGCCGGCAAGGACAAGGAAGATCGTTGCCGATATCAAGCCGACACGGATAATTGAGGCAGCGAATGTTTGAAATGTCTCTGGAAATGGAGAGGTCATCCGTTTGCTGCCAGTTTTTGTAAGGTGGTGACGGTCATACGTTCGAGCAGCAGTTTGGCCTCAAGGGACAGGCGTCCGTCCTTCAGCGTTTGATGAATTTCGTCAACAGCCGATGCGGCCACGGCCAAGCCGAGCTCGGCTGAGGTCATGCGGCTGGTGTCTTGCGGCATGGAATCGACCAACGCTTGCACGCTGCAGGGCTCAGGGAAGAGATGGTGATCGTACTCGGTGGTTACGACCCAGCGGATATGTGTTTGCGCAACCTTCAGATGGATCGCGATGGGAGCATCCGTGGGCGACTCCGGTTGGACGTCCGCAATCAGCAGTTTGAAGACCTCTACAAGGAACAATTCGGAGCGTGCACAGAATTCTTCATCATCGAGATGATTGAGTTGAACTTCCACCCATCGGATGAGCCGTGGCACTTCTCCCAATGTTGGTTGAAGGTCGATTTGGCTCCGCTTCAAGCTCAAGCGGGCGAGGACTTGCCCCCGGTCCCCAAAGTCCCTCAGCCGCCCGTTGTCGAGCATCATGAGTTTGTCGGCAACGGCGAGCAACCCGGCCCGCTGAGCGATCAGGACAACGGCGGTACCCTCGCGTTTCAGCGTACCGATCGCCCGGATCAACGCCTGTTCCCCATCTCCATCGAGATCTGACGCCGGTTCGTCGAGAACGACGAGACGTGGGCGGCCGAAAAGAGCGCGGGCGAGGGCAAGGCGTCGCAATTGTCCGCTCGAAAGCGGTGCACCGCTCGCATCGACCGGGGTTGCGAAGCCCTGTGCTGTGTCTCGGATCAATGGCTCCGTCTCGGATCGGATCACAGCATCGAGAATGTCGGCCGGATCGGGTGCCGCTGCGAAGCTGGCGATATTCTTGCCGATATCACCTGGAAAAAACACCGGCTGTTGAGGGGCATAGCCGACCATAGCGGCGACTTGGCGCCGCGAAAGCTGCGTATACGGGACACCGTCGATGGCCATCGATCCCATAGGCGGTGGGCGTATCCCAGCAATTATCTCAGCAAGAATAGATTTCCCGGCACCGCTGGGCCCTCCAATCGCGAGGCACTCCCCGGGCGCCAAATCGAAGCTGATTCGATCCAACAGGGGTGGCATACCGGGACTGCTCGGTACGGAGATCATCCGGCCCTGAATATATCCCTTGATCACACCTTTTGCGATCTGGTCCGGACGATCGTCAATAAGCGTGGTGCTGAAGAAGGCCGCGATGCGGCGCCAAGCGTCGAGCGATGACGACAGGCCGGCCCATGATGCGGCAATCTGTTCACTGGGCGCGAGGGCCTTACCCAGAATGATCGACGCGGCAATCATCGCGCCGCTGCTCAATTCTCCTCGCAAGACTAGATAGGCGCCGAGCGCCAACACTATGATCTGCACAGATTGCCGCAGAAACCGGGCGAACTGAGATGTTAACGTCTGGCGCGCAACCGCCTGATAACTCGTACGTAAGCTGGTGTCGGTATCGCGGGCAAAGGTGGACGCCAGATTGCGTTCCAAACCCATTGCTGTGGCGACTGGGCCGGCTTTCGTCAGGGCATCGACGATTCCCAGAGCTTCCTTTTTTGCAACGATCGCATCGCTTGTCAGCTGTTTCGCTGAATACCATCCCACAACGGACAGCCCGACCAGGCTCGCTGAGGCGACCAAGGCGATCACGAGAAAGAGAGGGTGGATTGCCCAGAGTACAATCATGAAAATGATCGACCAGGGTGCATCAATAACGATAACGGCGCTTTGCCGGATAAAGGCCGAAACAGTACCAATGTCCTGGAGCGCGATCTTCGTTTGTATCGGATCGCTGGCCATGCGGTCATAGGCATCCCTGGAGAGGTTCTGCTCGAGCCACATGGCCATCCGGGTCATGAGCATCTGGCGAGTTCCCTCCATCCAGCTCATAATCAGAAAGGCAAGACAGGCAAAGACCAGAAGTACACCAAGTGTGTCGATATCCTGACTCGGAATGATCCGATCCATGATCTGCATCAGGAAGAGCGGGTTGGTGAGAGCAAGAATATTGACGATTCCGCCCAAAATCATTGCAACTGCGAATGCCAGCCGTGTGCCTGTCAGGTGATCCCCATACCAACGGCCATGGGGCGGAGTTCGCTGGGGCATGCAACTACCGATCAAAGGAGACTAGGGCGTGGAGCAGGCGTGGGCACTCCTGGACCATACGATCCAGGAGCCATAAATATGGCGGCCGTTGATTAGCTGCCGAGATTAAAACTCTCGTCACTCAGGTCGTCCTTCGCGACGTTTGCCAGAACAATTCTGTCGCCGCTCTGGCCACCAAGGGTCGACAGGTCGATCATGGTCGCCCATCCCTGATCCTGCATGCTGGCTTGAACGTCCTCCCAGCTGACGTTGTACACAGACAGATCGATGACGTCGCGGCCGACCTCGAAGTCGTGGATCATGTCCTCGCCCGAACCCGGCTTGAAGACATAAAGGTCGGTTTCGCCGTCGGCAGACCAGTTGCCGCCCCACATGTGATCGTTTCCGGCGCCGCTCTCAATACGATCCGCGCCGGCGCCGCCGACCAGCTTGTCCGTACCGGCTCCGCCTTTGATTGTATCCGCGCCGCTGCCCGCAATGATTACATCGTTCCCGGCATCGCCGCTCAATGTATCCTTGCCAAGACCGCCTTCGATATGATCGTTACCGCTGCCTCCACTGATCGTGTCGTCGCCATCCGCGCCGAATGCCTTGTCATCACCGGAACCGCCGGTCATGGTGTCGCGGCCGGCGCCACCGAAGAGTTCATCCGTACCGGCATCACCGGCGAGTGTGTCGTCACCGTCGCCGCCGCGCAGGCTGTCCGCACCGTCACCGCCGGAGGCGGTATCATTGCCGGCTCCAGCATTGATAATATCATCGCCTGTCCCGCCGAAGCCCGTATCATTTCCGTGTTCGAGGTTGATGACGTCGTTGCCATCGTCTCCATACGCGGTATCGTCATCGCGCCCAGCGTTTAGCCTATCTTCTCCGCCGCCGCCTCGTAGCACGTCGTTTCCGGCGTCACCCAGAAGGACATCCTTCCCCGATCCGCCTTCGATCGTGTCGGCCGCCTTGTCCTGGAGGGCCGGCCCCGCATTCGGATCGACACCCTTGAAGACCCACTCGCCGTTTTCAAAGGCCCATTCCTTGCCGACCCCGCCGCCGGCCAGCAGGTCGTTACCCTGCATTCCATAGATTGTATCCTCACCCCCCTGGCCTTGAATTTTATCGGCGGTTTCCGCCACATCCATCTTGGAGTGAGGGTTCCGGACCTCAAGCGCTTCGGTTTCGGACACGAGATTTTGCTGGAAGTGTGCATTGAGCACTGTTGCAGTCGACTCGCCGACGTCGACTGTGAAGACGGCGTCATCGTAATCCTTGTCACCCCCGCGGTAGAGGTCTTCAAAGCCGAGCTGAATTGTACCCTCGTCGGTCTGTGCATAGCCGACAGTATGCGGAATACCGTCCGAGTTCAGTTTGGCTCGGTCACCATAGGCCGCCGTATGATAGGTTGGGTTGTTGAGACGCGTCTGCGTGCCGTCGTCGCCGACGAAATAGAGGCGCGGGCCGGCATCATCAACGGTGGCCGGTTCGCCTGCATGATTGCGGAACTCGAACTGCCCGTCTTCAAACTTAGAAAAGTCGTTGGCACTGAATCCGTTGCCGATGATGAAAAAGCCGAGTTGATCCCCGGCTTCGGCTTCGATCGTTGTGCTGCTGACTCCGCCGATCAAATCACCGCCGCTTCCTTTCAGAGAGGCGTTCTCCCACAAGATTCCAACGTCGTAGATCTCGCCGGTTTCGGCGTCGACCTTGTAGTAGCCCAGCGTATTGCGATAGCCGGCTTCTTCATAGTCGAAGGTCACCGTGACATCGCGGGCTTCCTGCATCACAATGAGATCTGCAACCGAGATCGTCGCATCCTCGCTGTCGCCGACAAGCACATCCGCGCCGCGCCCGCCGTCTATGATGTCATTGCCAATGCCGCCTTGGAGTGTATCTTCGCCATCTTGGCCACTCAGATAATCGTTTCCGCGGCCAGCAGTATGCTGATCGTCATCATCCGTTCCCACGAAAACCGTGTTCTGATTGCTCGATGCCATTGCATCCTCCTACGATCAGACTTGAGACCTGATCATGTCATCATATGACTGATTAACATCGCCTCTCGCGTGCCGGTACAAATTTCGAGACTTCTGCCAAATTAACCGATGGGAAAGCGTAATCCGGCAAGGTGGGCCGTGCCGATAGGAGGGCAGATGAAAGTTCTGTTTGCTGCATCCGAGCTTTACCCGGTGGCGAAGACGGGCGGACTTGGCGATGTCGCCCATGCGTTACCGTGCGGGCTTCATCGTCTCGGTAAGGATATCCGGCTTGTTCTTCCGGGTTATCCCCAGGTGCTGGACAGCCTGCGAAACTGGCAGGCCGAAGAGACGGTTTATTTGAGCGCGGGGTTGACTTATCAACCGCTCCTGGGGCGGATCGATGACATTCCTTTTCCTGTTTGGGTCGTTCGCGCTGATCGTATCTACCGGACGACTTCTGATCTTTACCCCGCCGATCCGTTGAACCGCTTTCACCGGTTCCTGACCCTGTCCCATGCCTCGGCTCATCTGGCGGCAGGTGGATCGCGCACCGGTTGGCGCCCCGACGTTCTTCATGCCAACGACTGGCATACCGGGATGGCCTTCAATATGCTCGACGCCCTAAGCTGTGACGATGTCGCGCGTGTCTTCTCGCTTCACAATATCGCGTTTGCCGGGGATTTTCCGCTATCTTACGCGGCGCTCTTTTTATCCGAGACGGGTCCGCTGCGCGGCACGCTTTATCGCAAATGGGACAAAGTGTCGTTCCTCGAGGAAGCTTTCATCGCTGCTGACAAGATCGTTACGGTCAGTCCGCGGTATGCGGAGGAAATAACCGGCCCGGAGTTCGGTTTTGGTTTCGAAACACTGTTGCGTCGGCGGCGCCGCGATCTGTCCGGCATATTGAACGGTGTGGATTATGGTGTCTGGCACCCTGAACAGGACCCGGCGCTCCCGTTTCCGGGTGCCTCGTTTGGCGGGGACGACAAGCGTGCCGCGAAGCGGCTCATTCAGCAGCGCTTTGGGTTGCCGCTGCGGCCCGATTCCGTTCTATGCAGTTTCACCAATCGCCTTACGCATCAGAAGATGATCGATGTGGTGATGGCCGCGGCCGAGCGTCTGGCCGGTACGAGATTTCAATTTGTCTTCCACGGTATGGGTGAGCCTCAGTATCAGGATCACCTCAAGGCGCTGTCCGGCCGGTATCCGGAGGCAATCGCCTATGTGCCAGGGTTCAATGAAACACTTGAGCATATGATGCTTGCGGGGGCTGATCTTTGTTTGTCACCGTCCCGATTCGAGCCATGCGGGCTGAATGCTCTTTATGCGATGCGTTATGGCGCGGTGCCGGTCGTTTGTCCGGTCGGGGGATTTCGCGATACGATCCGGAATGAGTTTTCCGTCAAGCAGAAGGCCACCGGCAATGGGTTCTATATGGACGGTGAAACCGGGGCGGATCTTGCGGACGTTCTGATCCGGATCGAACGCCTGATGGACGACGGGCCGTACTGGTCTCAGCTTGTTGATACCGTCAAACGGCAGCACTTTTCGTGGCGCCATGCGGCGCAGCGTTATGTTGCTCTGTACACCGCGGCGATCGAGGCGAGACGGCTGCGTGCGCCGGAGGCCGCCAACCGCCTTGCCCAGGCCGTGTGATCCCGCCGGCGGGGAGCCCGTCCGGCCGTACGTCAGGTTAACACCTGTTTAGGTGTTCTGACGTACTTCTGATCCTCGAGCCGTTCTCTCAAACTCGGGGTCGTTCATGTCGGGACCTGCACTTTCGCACCAGCCCATGCCGTCAATGATGCCCGGCGATCTCGCCGGACAAATCGCATATACACTGAAATATGTTCTGTGTATCAATGACGCTGAGATCAGCTTAGGCGACCTCTATGTCGCCTTGGCGCTGAGTGTCCGGAATACCCTTGTTGACGGCCTTGCCCAGAGCCGGTTGCGCGACCGCAGTCAGGGATGCAAGAAAGTCCATTATCTGTCGATGGAGTTCTTGGTCGGCAAGTGTACGGAGAATAATCTACTCAATCTGGGTCTCTACGGTGAAGCGGAAACGGCCATCGGTTCTTATGGCTATGCCCTTCCCGATGTCTTGCACATGGAGCATGATCCGGCGCTAGGGAATGGCGGTCTCGGGCGCCTGGCGGCCTGCTTCCTCGACTCGATGGCGACGCTGGATATCGCCGGGTTTGGTTATGGAATCAACTATGACTATGGCCTGTTCCGGCAGTCCATATCGAACGGGTATCAGAAGGAGTCGCCGGATGCTTGGCGATCCGATGGGGCGCCCTGGCTTATTGAGCAGCACCACAAGACCAAGATCGTGCCGATTTTTGGGAATGTTCTGTCTACGACAGACGGGAATGGTGCCTATAATCCGAGTTGGATGAACTGGCAGACGATTTTGGGTGTGCCATATGATATGCCAATCGTCAGCGGAAACGGCACACGGACGAATTTTCTTCGGCTATACTCGGCAAAGGCTTCGGACGAATTCGACATCAAAGTCTTCAATGACGGCGATTATTTCAAGGCCATAGAGAATAAGATTGACTCGGAGCGGATCTCCAAAATTCTCTATCCTGAGGATAGTCGGGAGGAGGGCAAGGAGCTGCGCCTTCTTCAGGAATACTTCTTTGTTGCATGCGCCATTCGCGACATTGTGGACGACCATCGCCAGCAGGATGGCACGCTGGAGACATTCGCACGTTATAACGCCATTCAGCTCAACGACACCCATCCCGCCTTGGCCATTGCAGAGCTCATGCGGCTTATGGTTGACGAACATCGTCTGCCCTGGGAACTCGCCTGGGAGCAAACCCAAGCGGCTTGTTCCTACACAAACCATACGCTGCTTCCTGAAGCCCTTGAACGGTGGTCCGAACCGCTTCTTGCGCGGGTTCTGCCGCGCCATAATCAGATCATTCGGGAGATCGACCGGCGCTTTGTTGACGCCATGCTGGCCCGAGGCATCGACCGGGCGGCTATCGATAAAATGTGCATCATCAAAGATAGTAACGATGGCAGCACGTCCGAGATCCATATGGCGAATCTGTCGATTATCGGCAGCCATGCGACCAATGGCGTTGCAGCGCTCCATACGGATCTCATCAAGTCGGACCTCGTGCCTGAGTTCTATCGCGTCTGGCCGGAGCGATTTCAGAACAAGACCAATGGCGTGACGCCGCGCCGCTGGTTGAAGCAAGCCAACCCGCGCCTGGCGGCGCTTATCACCGACGCGATTGGGCCCGGATGGATGGACGACCTTTCGGCGCTCCGCGGGCTCGAAGTATTTGCTACGGACAGTCCGTTTCAGGAGAAGTTTCGTGTCGTGAAGGATAGCGCGAAGCGGGACTTGGCGGCGCTGATCTATACGACAACCCGGATTCGCGTCGATCCCGACACCATCTTCGATATTCAGGTGAAGCGCATCCATGAGTATAAGCGGCAGCTGCTCAATGTGCTCCAGATCATCGATACCTATCTTGAGATCAGCGACGGGGGAGCCGTACCGCGAACGCCGGCAACCTATGTCTTCTCGGGTAAGGCGGCGCCGGGCTACTTTATGGCCAAGCGCATTATCAAGCTGATCAACGCTGTCGCGACCGTGGTCAATCAAGATCCGACAGTTTCGCAGCATTTGAAGGTGGCCTATGTGCCCGACTATCGGGTTTCGGTTGCTGAGCGGATCTTTCCGGCGGCAAATCTCAGTGAGCAGATCTCCACCGCCGGTTTCGAAGCGTCGGGGACCGGCAACATGAAGTTCATGATGAACGGTGCTCTTACGATCGGTACGATGGATGGCGCAAATGTGGAGATTTGCGAAGAGGCGGGTTCGGAGAATATCTACATCTTCGGTAAATCTGTAGATGAGATCGCCGCCCTCAAAACCGGCGGCTACAATCCGTGGGACTTCTATCATAACAATCCGCGGATCCAGCGTGTTCTCGATGCCCTCAATAGCGATTTGTTTGCACCGGGAGAGCCGGGTCTGTTCGAGCCGATCTACTATAGCCTGTTGAGCGGCGGCGATTACTTCTGTTTGCTGGCCGATTTTCAGGATTACGTGGATTGCAAGACCCGCGTCTTGGAGGATTTCCAGGATCAGCAGGACTGGACACGAAAGGCGATCCTGAACATCGCCCGATCGGGGAAGTTTTCCTCCGATCGGACGATTGCGGAATATGCGCGGGACATCTGGGGGATTGATCCTTCCAATGCCGGGGCGGCTTAGCCCGCATACGGGGTGTCATGCGGTTCAAGGCTTTCGATAGGCGGTGCGGAGGGCGAGGCCTTTCGCATGCCGCCATTGGTGTGATCGCCATTGCGTGTACCGCGTGTGCGTCGCCCCGTCATGACGGCGAGTCGTCTCTGGTCGCCCAGGGGATCCTGTCATCATTCGATGTTCCGCTTAAAGATTTGAGAGAGCGGCCCGAAGGAGGTGTTATGCGGCGCCTTCTGCACGGCTTTAGTGGCAGTTTGTCTGCCGGCATGCCGCTGGATCTGTCACAGGCAGAAACCACAGAAGGTGAGGGGCAGCGGGCGCGTGTCGGTAACACGCCGACCCTCAAGGCGACGGTGAAGTACAACCCTGTGAGTGCGTGGTTCGCGACGGGTACGGCCTATATCTATCTTGATCGTGATCTTCAGGAGGAGTGGAATCCCGACTTCTCTTATGTCTTCGGGTATGACGATTGGCGCCCTTATACGTTCAGCTTGGTTTATTCGAACTATGGCGGCAATCGCTTCAGCCCTGATCGGGCTCAAGGGGCGGAGGTGACCGAGTTCGATGAGGGTACGGTTTCACTGGGATGGAAGTTTCCCATTCCGGACCGGCTGGCAAAGCCCTTCGTTGTGGCATCAGATGGCGGTATCGGTTGCATCATCGGTTATAACGTCAGTCCACGGTATTTTGACTTGAGATCGTCGGAGAACCGGTCGTGGAAACAGGCTGCCTCGCTCGGCTGCAAATACATCATCACGGGGAATTGGTATCTCAACTGGACGGCGTTCTATTATCCCAAAGAGTATCAACAACAGCCCTGGGACCCGGATTATACCTACGGATTTGGCTACTTCGACTGGCGGCCGGGAACGATTAGTCTTCAGTATAACAATTATTCGGGTAACCGTTTTCCAGGGCGGCAGCGCGGTGACGAGACTGGGCGGTTCATCGATGGTGAATTGTCAGTTTCTTGGAGCTGGAGTTTCTGATCATGACGACCGCATTCTCCTCCATGCTCATCGGACGGCGGAAAAACCTCCTGATCGTTGATGATAGCCAAAGCTTCCGCTTTGTTTTGAAAAAACTGCTGTCCCGCCTCGGTTTCACGGTGTTTGAGGCCGGCGACGGCCAGGCCGCGCTTGATATTCTTGCATCCGAGGACATCCCTGTCGTGATCTGCGATTGGGAAATGCCGGGCATGGATGGTATCGAATTCTGCAGAACGGTGCGGCGTGCCTATCCGGATGACTATAAATATATCCTGATGCTGACGTCCCATGATGAAAGTACGGCCATTGAAGTCCTTTTCGATGCCGGAGCAGACGATTATATCACCAAGCCACCGGCGATGACGGCTCTGCGTGCCCGTCTTCTGGGCGCCCTGAGGATCGTTTCGCGCTATGACGATCTGCGATGGTTCAATAGGGAGCTTCAGGAAAAGAAGGACGCCATCGATAAGTCCTTCGCCAGTATCCGGGACGATCTGCTGGTCGCTGAAACGATCCAACGTCAATATCTGCCGAATGACTTCGACCCTATTGGTGCGGTTCGCTTCGCCGGGGAATTTTTGCCCGCGTTCCATACGTCAGGCGATATCTTCAATTACGTCCCGATCAACGAGACGCAGATTTGTCTGTTTTCGGCCGATGTATCCGGGCATGGCGTGGCGTCGGCCCTCCTTGCCATCACAATCGGTCAAACACTGTGCTTCGATGGAGATGCGTCGGATGCCACCTTTGTGGTGGATCGGGCCGGCAAGCGCAGAGCGCGTGATCCGGCAGAGGTCGTTGATTGGCTCAATCAACGTTTCGCCAATGGCCAGACGGATCATTATTTTACGATAACCTATTGTGTTTTGGACTTGGAAACCTCTGCCCTGCGATATTGTCAGGCAGGGCATTGCCCGATCATTCGGGTGAATGCGGCCGGTGAGGCATCATTGATCGGGGCCGGGGGGCTGCCGGTTGGAATGCTACCAACCGCCCGATATGAGACCTGTACGATCGATCTTGAACCTGGTGACCGGATCTATCTCTACTCGGATGGTATCTCGGAAGCCGAGAACGAAACAGATGATATGTACGGACCTGAGTCTATGATGGCATCCTTGTCCCAATCGCGGACGGCGTCGCTTGAAGGATCGATCGAACGGCTCTTGCAAGCGGTACAGAGCTGGCAGGCCGCACAGTCTTTCCTTGATGACGTGTCGATCATCAGTTTCGAATACCAGGCCGCATGAGCCTGGAAAATGAGGAGATTTGACGAATGCTTATGACCAAGCGGCAGGAAGGCCAGCGTTTGATCCTGGCTTTGCATGAAAAACGTCTTGATGCGGCCGTTGCGGTCGATTTCAAGGAGCAGGTTGTTCAAGACGTCGACAGCATTGGGACTGATGTCGTCATCGATCTTACGGATGTCGAATTCATCGACAGCTCAGGGCTGGGTGCTCTCGTTGCCGTGCTGAAACATGTGAGCGGGAAGGGCCGACTCGTTCTGACGGGGTTGCGCACGAAGACCGAGCAGATCTTCAAACTGACCCGCATGGACACGGTCTTCGAAATTTATCCGTCCATTGACGAAGCGCTTGAGGCGGCTTGATCCTTCAGCAGAGAGAGTGTCATGAAAGCCATGATCCTGTGCGCCGGTCAAGGAACGCGGTTGCGCCCCCTGACTTATGCGGTGCCCAAGCCGATGGTACCCCTCGTCGACCGGCCCGTGCTGCAGTACATCGTAGAGCACTTGCGCGATCAAGGTGTCGACGATCTCGCGATAAATCTGAGTTATCTGCCGGAGGCGATTCAAAACTACTTCCGGGATGGGTCGGCTTATGGCGTGGACGTGACATACTCCTATGAGGGACGGCTCGTCGATGGCGAGTTTAAGGGCGCGGCCATCGGGTCGGCCGGAGGGCTGCGAAAGGTTCAGGACGAGCTTGATTTCTTTGATGACACGTTTCTGGTGCTCTGCGGCGATGCGGTTATCGATCTCGATATTCGCGCGGCTGTCCGGCAACACAAAGAGCGCCGGGCCTTAGCGACGATCGTGCTCGCGGATGTGCCGCAGCATGCCGTCTCGAAATACGGGATTGTCGATATGGCCAGTGACGGCCGTATATCGGCGTTTCAGGAGAAGCCGGAGATTGCCGAGGCCGTCAGTACGCTGGCAAATACCGGTATTTACATCTTCGAGCCGGAAATCTTCGACCATATCCCGACCGGACAAACCATGGACTTGGGCGGGGATCTGTTTCCAAAGCTTACCGAGGGCGGACATGCGATCTATGGCGGGGTCGCCCCCCTTACTTGGCTCGATATCGGAACCCTTCAAGACTACGCCGCCGCTTCTTTTCGTCTGTTGACTGACCGGTCGGCCGGTATTGATATTCCGGGGCGTGTCGTCGATGATCGTTTGCGCACGGGGCCACATGTCACCATGGATCGGAAGGCGGTTACGCTTGAGGGACCGATCTATTTAGGCGGTGGGACGGTTATCGAGGCCGGGGCCCGCATTATCGGACCGGCGGTCATCGGGCAGAATTGCCGCATCAGCGCGAATGCCGTCGTGCACCAGTCGGTCTTGGGCGATCATGTTCATGCCCGGTCCGGTGCGATGATCTCGAATGCGGTCATTTCCGGTGGATACTTCATCAATGAAGCCGGTGAATTCATTCATCTGCGCAAATCGGGACCTGTCGGCGACGTGCGTGAGCCGGCCGGTTCCGGCGCCGATGATATGGCTAGTGACGTTGTCGGCTCTGCGGACGGCGACAGCGCCGTCATCCGTCGGCCGCGACAAGCAAGCGGCCATTAGGATGATGCCGGCCGGGCCGATCGCACAATACCGGATCGCCAGCACATTTCATGCTGTTCGCACCTTGCTCACTGATCTGGGTGACCGTCTTTCCGGGCAGGTCGATGAAGCAACACTTGCGCGGCTTGAACTATGCTTGGCCGAAGCGCTGAACAACATAGTCGAGCACGGATATCAGGAAAATCCGAATGGCGAGATCCTGGTGGATACGGACTGGGACGGCGAG
Organism: uncultured Alphaproteobacteria bacterium; assembly: GCA_964531285.1. Taxonomy (GTDB): domain Bacteria; phylum Pseudomonadota; class Alphaproteobacteria; order JAJFIK01; family JAJFIK01; genus CAZHDI01. Next base: position 19,732 of record CAZHDI010000010.1, read on the forward strand.
GCGGTGCGGACCCGTATCACGGATTTTGGCCGATCCAGTCAAGACGCAAACGGAGCATATCCGGAACCGGTCCAGGGGCAGCCGGACGATTTGAAAGAGGGTGGGTATGGACTGTCCCTCATTCATACGATTGCCTCGCGCATTGACTATAACTCCGAGGGCGGCCGGAATACAACGACGATCTGGCAATCCATAGGGGCAGTGTACCCCGATACGCAGACGGAACGCTTCCCGCAAGCTTAGCGTTTCAAGCTGTGGGTGTTTGTATCAAGCCGGCGGTCCGGCATGCCGTTTCGTATATCCCCCAACCGGTTTATGCGTCCGGCTGAACCCGATGAACTCTTTCCGCTAATACGCGGCCGGATTGCAAAGACCCATTTGCGGGACGGCGGCGGCGTCGATGCGGTCAGTACGTGACGGTGACGTCATCGGGACGTCGTGCTGACGGACTGGTCCATGCCGGCTATGGGCGGTTTTAGGGCAACTGTCCGGATACGCCAATATAAAGCCGAGCACGACTACAGGCCGGCGAAAATCCTTGATCTGAGTGCCAATGCCATAACCGAGTAACGGGAAGAAGGTCTTGCGGTTGGAATGGACCGGTATCTGAGCAAGCCTATTGTGAAGGGGGATCTGCTCGCCGCGTCTACGCCGCCCAACATCCATCGTTCGCTTAACCCTCTATTCTCCGCTGGCGTCTTATCCTTTGAGGGCAGGACATTATCGACCGGCGGGCGAGGGTGCGCGTGACGCAGTTTTACTTTGAGGCCTATGAGGACCGGGTGCCGGACCCACCGGTGCCCTACTCGATGATACGCGAGATGCTTTGGCAGTTTCTCGCGACCCTGAGTCTTGCAGTCGGAGGATGGTACATCCTGTGGCGGTGGACCGAGTCGCTCAATATGGACGCACTTTGGTTTGCCATTCCGCTCGCGACTGCCGAGACTTGCGCATTTATCGGTCTCATCCTGTTCTATATCAATCTGTGGTCGACAAGAGATCCGGAGCGTCAGCCTGCGCCCTATCTGAAAAGCGAATGCGGTATCGCCAACAGTGCGCCGGATGAGCCGATCTCGGTCGATATCTTTTTTACGAGCTATGATGAGGATCCCGAACTTGTTCGGTTGAGCCTTCGGGACGCGAAGCGCGTCTATTATCCGCATCCCATCGATATTCGCATTCATGTCCTGGACGATGGTCGCCGTGAGGCCATGCGGACGGTTGCCGAGGAAGAGCAGGTCGGCTACATCACCCGATCGAACAATGTTGGGTTCAAGGCTGGAAATCTGCGTAATGGCCTTGAGAAAACATCGGGTGATTTCATCGTGATCTGCGACGCGGACACCCGCCCGTTTCCCACGCTTCTTGATCACACCCTGGGGTATTTCAGAGATCCAAATGTCGCTTGGGTTCAAACCCCGCAATGGTTTTTCGACCTTCCTGCAGGCCGTACCCTTGACCGAATCTGGGAGGATTATGCCGGTCCGCTCGGCCGGGTCGCGGGAAAAGGTATTCAGTCGATCTTTGGGCAGATCACTTTGGGCAAGGATCCTTTCGATAACGATCCCAAGATGTTTTATGATGTGATCCAGCGCCGCAGGAATGCGCATAACGCCTCATTCTGTTGCGGGGCAGGGTCGATCCATCGCCGGGAAGCCGTGATGGATGCCGCTTTGAAGGCCTATGCTAACCAAATCGGCCGGTCGGTCGACACGGTGGCCCAAACGGTGGACGATCCGGACCTGCGCCGGGCTCTGCGCAGCGAAATGGTTCGGGCTCATGTTCGCGACACGGAGTTTACCCCCTACAAGTTTCACGTTTCCGAGGATATCTACACGTCAATTGTGCTCCACGGTGACAAGGATCGGCGCTGGAAGTCCGTTTTTCATCCAGATGTCGAAACCAAGATGCTCTCGCCGCAGGACCTGCAAGCCTGGACCGTACAGCGCTTCAAATATGCCGGCGGCTCCCTCGACATCGCTCTTCATGACAACCCGATCCTGACATCCGATATGACGGTCGGCCAGAAACTCATGTATGCCGCGACGTTCTGGTCTTATCTGTCGGGGCTTTGGAACATCGTGTTTTTATCCGCACCGATCATTTATTTGTTTACCGGTATCGCTCCGGTGGAGGCCTATTCCCACGACTTTTTTGTCCGCATTATTGCCTTTCTGATTCTGAATGAACTGGCCATGATGGTCGGCACTTGGGGCGTGGAAAACTATCGCGGCAAAGCATATTATCTGGCGTTCTTCCCCCTCAACCTTCGCGCGCTCTGGACCGTTCTGCGCAGCCAAAAGATCAAGTTCCCGACGACGCCTAAGGAGCGTCAGGACGGGACCTTCCTTTTTCTTGTCCGCCCCCAGCTGGCTGTCATGATCCTGACGGCCATTGCGATCGTCTACGGCTTCTTCTCATGGCTACAATCGGGGTCCTATAGCGATCTGAGCGCCTATATCGCGAATGTATTCTGGGGACTGAACAACATTCTTTCATTGGGCGTGATCGTGACAGCCGCACTTTGGAAGCCGCCGACTGAGAAGCCCGAGTTCGCGCCTCTGGCGCTGAAAGAGGTTTGACAATGACATTCACCAAAGGCGTTATGCGTGCCCGCAGTCACATCGTCTTTCTGGTCGGTCTGTGTGCGGCCTTCACACTGATTGTCCATCTCGATGCTCTTGGTGCCCGGCAGCGTCCGATCTCGATTGATGTCTTCGAGATTGCTACATCGGAGCAGTCGGCTCCGGCGAAGCCGGTCGGTGCACTGACCGCTCAGGAAGAAGCGGCTGCGCAAACAGCATGGGTTTACTTCGAGAATAACCTCCAACCGGAGACAGGATTGGTAAACTCCGTTGACGGATATCCGTCGACGACCATGTGGGACCAGGCCTCCTACATGCTCGCGCTGATTTCGGCGTATCGGCTTGATGTCATCGACTCGAGCATGTTCGACCGGCGAATGACGAGCCTTTTGACGGCCCTTGCGGCGCTTCCCTTGTTCGACGGCGCGCTCCCGAACAAGGCGTACTCAACCACGTCACTCGCCATGACCGATTATGAAGGTCAAGTCAGTGAACGGGGCATTGGCTGGTCGGCGCTGGATATCGGACGGATCATGGTGCCGCTCAATATTGTGGTCTGGAATTATCCGCGCTATGCCGGCCTCGTCAAAGACGTCGTCCAGCACTGGCAGATCGACGCTATGCTGGATGATGGATTTATGATTGGAACACGGACCGATGCGAGTGACAGAACGGAGCGCGTTCAGGAGGGTCGGATCGGATACGAGGAGTATGCCGCCGCGTCTCTGGGGCTTCTGGGCTATGACGCGAAGCGAGCCGGCAGCTACACGGACTTTCTCCAATTCGAGCCGATTTACGGTGTCGATGTACCGGTCGATGTGCGCGACGTCAGGAGCTATGGGGCTCATAACTATGTGGTGAGTGAGCCCTACATTCTGGCCGCACTGGAATATGGGTGGACATCGGATATGCAGGAATTTGCCTATCGCGTTTATGCGGCGCAGGAACAGCGCTTCCGCCGGACAGGACAACTCACTGCGGTCAGTGAGGACAATGTCGATCGGCCGCCGTATTTTGTCTACAACACGGTTTTTGCGAATGGGCGGCGCTGGAACACGATCTCCGAGGACGGAGAAGATGTGAGCGACTTACGCTCTGTTAGCACTAAGGCAGCATTCGGTTGGTACGTTCTTTATCCTAATGACTATACCACCCGGCTCGTCGAAAAGGTCATTGCGCTGTCCGATCCGGAGAAGGGCTTCTATTCCGGGTGGTATGAAGTGCTCGATGAACCGAACACGGCCATCACGGCCAACACCAATGGAATCATTCTGCAAAGCTTGCACTTCAAGAAGTTCGGCAAGCTCGTTCAGCTTTATACGGACTAAAGGATAGCGCGGATGCGGGGCAGTCTGAAACAGGCGGCGAACGCTTTGTCTTGTACACGCCGCATTGGTGCGCTTGGTGCGCTCGCTCTGCTCATTGCCTGTACCGGACCCGATGCGTGGTTACTTGACGAAAGTGATGACCTCATACCGCACGCGGCTGACCTGAGACGGGATGGCTTCGGTCCGCGACGGTCTTATCCAACGCGGCGGGGGCCGTTGACCGAGCGCGAGATGGACATGGCTCGGATCGCCTGGACCTATTTCGAGAATAACATGCAGGAGGCAACGGGCCTCGTAAACGCCGTGAATGATTATCCGTCTACAACTCTTTGGGATACAGCATCCTATCTTGGCGGCATGGTGGCGGCCTACGAATTGGGCATCATCGATCGAAACGAGTTTTCACGGCGTCTTGTGAAGATACTCGGTACACTGAACAGTATGGACTTCTTCCGAGGGGAGCTTCCCAATAAGGTCTACAATACCCAAACGGCCGAGAAGGTGAATTACGCCAATCAACCGGGCGAGATCGGGTTCTCGGCGCTCGATCTTGGCCGGCTGCTGATTTGGCTCGAGATCATCAAGAACCGCTATCCGGAACGGGCCAATGCGATCGATACCTTTGTCCTGCGCTGGAATTTCTGTAACGTCGTCGATAATCGCGGCATGATGTACGGCGCCATCGTCGGCCCTGATAATGAGACACAGTATGTCCAGGAAGGCCGGCTCGGTTATGAAGAGTATGCGGCGAAGGGATTTCAGCTTTGGGACATCGATACCGATCTTGCCTCCCGTCCGGAACCCTACAGCATTCTGACGACGTATGGCGTCAAAGTCCCCTATGATTCGCGGGATCCACGCACGTTGGATGCGCATAACTATGTGGTGTCGGAAAGTTATGTGCTGGACGGTATTGAGCTGAACTGGGATCACGCAGACGACACGACGTCCAGCGACCGGCATCACAGCGATCGTATCGCCGAGAAGTTCGGCAATCTCATCTATGAAGCCCAGGTTGCCAGATACCGGGCGACAGGCATCTTAACGGCGCGTACCGAGCATCAACTCGCCGAGCCGCCCTACTTCGTTTATGATACGATCTATACGGACGGCTATGCGTGGAACACTATCACCGAAGACGGAAAGCATGTCCCGCAATTCGCTGCGATAGCGCTAAAGGGGGCCCTTGGGATGTGGGCGGTTTGGGAGACGGAGTACACGGACCTCCTGTTCGATACGATTGCCGATCTTTATCATCCTGAGAAGGGATTCTACGAGGGCATCTTTGAAAATGGCAGTGGGGTGATCGAGACATATACGTCCAATAATAACGGTATCATGCTCGAGGCGCTTCTTTATAAGGCGCAGGGGAAGCTTTTACGTCCGTCAACGGAGAAGACAATCTGGGATCAGACGATGCGGGACAACTTCCTGTGGGACCGGCACAATGGTAAAGCCAAGTGCTATCCGCGCAAGAGGTTGGAGGGCACGAATGAGCCGGAGAATTAAAGTACTCTGGCTGGTTGTTGTCCTGTCAATGGGTGTGTCGTTGACCGGATGCGGTGTTGCCTATCGCGGACTGGAGACAGCAGCCACGAGCCTTGCGCAGTCGTCGCTCTGGTATGTTGGCCGCCGAGGACCGCTGTCGGAGAAGGAACTGTCCTGGGCTCGAACGGCCTGGACATATTTCGAGAACAATTACCATCCGCAAACCGGGCTCGTCAATGGCGCCGACCGCTACCCGGTCGTCAGTATGTGGCATGTCGGCGATTATCTCGCCGCGCTCCATAGCGCCCGCCAACTTGGTATCATTGAAGAGCGGATATACGATCAGCGTTTGAGTGCTGTCCTGGCCCGTCTCTCCGGACTGCCGCTGGCCTTCGGCGAATTGCCGAACACGCTCTACAATGCGCAAAGCGGAGTGATGGTGAACTATGCCAATCAACCGGAGGAAATCGGTTGGGCGATTATCGATATTGGCAGGGTCCTCATATGGCTGAGTATCGTGAAAGCGGATGTTCCTCATTTCGCGGAGTATATCGACAGGATTGTCTTGCGATGGTCGTTCTGCAAGGCCCTTGACGATGAGGGGCGTCTTCAAAGCGCCGTAAAGATCAATGACCGCCTACAGACGATCCCTGAGACAACCATCGGATATACCGATTACGCACAAACGGGCTTCAGGCTCTGGGGACTTTCGACGGTGCCCCGCTTGATGTCAGACCCGGATAACCGCGTCGATATTTTTGGTATCTCCTTTCCGCTCGACAGTGATTGGGCCCGCCAGTCCGGTACCTACGGGGCGCTGGTATCGGCGCCGTTTCTTTATGCGGGCCTTGAGACACATTGGGATTTTCCGGTGGCGTTGGGAGCGGCCGATGCTCAGAGTGCCTTCTTTCGTGATCTTGCCAACCGGGTCTATGATGTTCAGGAAAGCAGGTTCGAGCTTGAAGGTATCTCAACAGCACGAACCGACCATCAACTCAGCCGTCCGCCATTCTATGTGCAGGATTCCATTTTCGGGGCCGGTTATCCGTGGTCGACATTATCCGATAACGGGGAGAACAGACCAGACCTCGCCCTTGTGTCGACACGGGCCGTATTCGGCATGTGGGCACTGTGGAATACATCCTATACCGATCATCTCATGCGGCTGATTGAGCCGCTTTTCGATCCGCAACGCGGTTGGTTCGAGGGTCGATACGAGAACAGCGCGGGGTATGAACCCATGATCACCTTATCGACCAATACAATGGTGCTCCAGGCGCTTGCCTTTAAACAGAACGGTCGCCTGTTTCAGCCGGTTCGCAAGAAGAGCCTCATCGGTCATGTCCTATCCGATGCATTCCGGGTTACCGGACAGTGTCTTGCGAATCGTCGGGAGGATGACGACGATGCGTAATGGCGTACTGATTGTCCTGACCTGGCTTTTCGTTTCGATGCCATGGTCCGGTTCGCTGTCTTGGGCGCGGACGGACGCTTATCTCGATGTCTTGCGTCAGGGGGTGGTGCTGTCACAAGTCGGCCGGTGGGAGCAGGCCGCTGATCATTGGGCAAAGGGCCGGACCGCGCTCGATGCGACGGAAGGAATGTCGGATCAGGATCTGGCGCTGCTTGGCATTCTCCAGGCAATGGCTCTTGAGAAGACAGGCAATGCTCAGGCCTACGAGGTCTGGACGGATGCCCTGGCGGCCTTTCTGAAAGCGGGAACGCGATGGGAGGATTTTCGCGCCACGCTGGCAGGTCACTTGCGCGGAATGCAAATTTCGCGCGGATCCACCTTCTCGACTGAGGGCGTCATTACCGCCGATCAGAAGCCCGGTGACTTAATCCTTTCAAGCTTGGATTCCCTTCTTCAGTTCACGACTTATGACGGGCCAGCCCCGGGGCTTCAGCCGGTTCAACATCGCGTGGAAGAGCCTCTGACGGTTGCCCGATCGTATTTTCCGAGACCACCCGCTATCTTGGCTGAGGACAATTCCACGGGCCCCAGGGGGCGGACCATCAGCGCTCCACAGGCTGGCGAGGGCGAGCGGTCGTCATCGAGAGTGATGCGCGGCGTACCCGAGATAGGGCCGGATGAGCTGAGTTCTGATCCAACGCAAAATCAATCGAAAACGGACGAATTTTCAGCAGGGTCGGGGGCACTCAATGGCGAGAGCGCCTTCAGTATGCGTTTCCCACCGGCGAGAAGCGGGGCCGAGGGTCCATCCGGGATGCTTTCGGGACCGACGCTAAGCCGTCGCCTCGATCGTCGTTCAGCCGGTGCTTTGAGCGAGGCTGATCGGGACGCCGCACGCCGGGCCTGGCGGTATATCGTAATGAACCGTCAGTCGAACACGGGGCTCGTGAACTCGGTTCAGACGTATCCCTATACGACCATGTGGGATCTGGGCAGCAGCATTGCGGCGATCGTCAGTGCTTTCCGGATTGGGATCATTGATGAGTGGGTGGTCGAAGACTATCTCGATAGAATGCTCCGCACATTAAGCGACATACCGCTTTATGACGGTGTCCTTCCGAACAGGGAATACGATACGCGTTCGGCGATGATGACCGACCTGCGCAATCGGCAATCGTCCGTCGGCAGCGGGTATTCGTCCATCGATGTGGCGAGGCTATTGGTCTGGCTGGCTGTCATCAAGGAGCATTTTGACACTTTTGCCGAACGGGTTGAGTCCATCGTGAGCCGATGGGATCTGACGCGCGTACATGACGGCGACGAATTTTACCGGGAGCTTCTCACGGCGGAAGGCATCGACCGCAAGCAGGAAGGCCGGATGGGATATGAGCAGTATACGGCTCTTGCGTTTGCCCATTGGGGGATCGTTGTCCCTGGTGCGCATGACACTATGGAGTCGCGAACCGTGCGCCTCCACGATATTCCGATTCTCAAGGATACCCGGACGCCGAACCACCTCAATCTGGAACCGTTCCTGCTGGCCTTGATGGAGTTCGAAACACGGATGCCCGTGGTCGAAACACAGGCGGCGCGTCTGCTTGCGGCGCATGTAAAGCGGTACGAAGATACCGGCATTCTGTCCCTGTATACGGAGGATTCCATCGATCAAGCGCCGTGGTTTCTGTACAACACGGTCCTCGCAGATGCAGGGCCCTGGCGCTGCTTGACCTCCGCCGGGAAAGAGGCCGACCGGTGTCAAAGGCTGTCGACAAAGGCGGCGTTTGCGGCAGAGGCAGTCTTCGATTTGGACTACACGCGCATCGCCCGGCAACAGGTCATCGAGGGTGTGGATATGCGCCGGGGCTATTATGCGGGCATCTATGAAGACGGAACGATGAACCGTGTTTTGACGGTCAATACCAATGCCATCATTCTCGAAGCGCTCGCTTTCAAAGCAGGTGGATCGAGGGCGTTCCTCGCCAATGCGTATGCGGATCCTGGCACAGCGACGGGCAGCCGTGCAGCGCGCTGATTCAGCGGCCGAGTACTGCCTTGTGTTCGGCGGTCAGTCGCTTGATATGAGAGGTCGGAGACCATCATCGGATATCGAAGAACTGATTGGCAAAAGAGTATGTACGGCATACGGATAATAATGCGCCGCTGCCATCGCGGCTTGCTGTCAGATCGAGGCTTTCGTCGGCCGACATGACCCTGATACTGCGCAGGGCGGATCCGGCACGAGTATATGGTCCGCCTATGGTCGATCAGATCCCCCGGGTCAAGCCTCCCAGGTCGAGACCCGCGGGCCATGGCTTCGAGCGATGATCCAGCGGCTGTCATCAGCACCGGGCGAACCGGCATTGTGCCAAGAACCGTTCGGGCGCCGCAACGAGCGATATGACGGGCAAGGGACGAAACACAATCCCCGATGGCGCGATTGGTTAGCAATTAATTCCATCATGAGGGCTTCAAGGCGTTCAATCGCGACTGCGCGCGGTTGGCCCGCTGGCGGATTTCTGCAATTCTCCCGGTTAGAGGCGATGGGGGCATGTTGAGGCATGGTCGCCGCGCCAGACAAACAGCGAAGGGGAGTGGCTATGCTCACGACATTCTCACGCCGGGTGCATGGGGTGTGCGCCGCCGCGCTTGGTGCCGCGATGCTCTGTGCCGTGCCGGCGATGGCGGATCCAATGACCATTGAGGACCTGGCCAAAATCCGGAGCGTGACCGGCGCGGTTGTATCGCCGGACGGGCAGCGCGTGGCGTACACGCTGGCCACACCGCGCGATGTGCTGAAGGGCGAGGAGGATGGACCGGCCCATCGGCATCTTTATATCGCGGGCGATGAGCCGGGCGATGGCCGGGCTTTCGTGACGGCGAAGAGTGGTGTCGGCGGGGTCCAATGGACACCGGATGGCACGATGATCACGTTCCGCGCCAAACGCGATGGCGACACGCATGGCGCGGTATACGGCATTCCGGTCGATGGCGGCGAGGCGACCCGGCTCTTCGCGCACAGTGCCGGGATCGGAGATTATCTGTGGGCGGATGACGGCGACCGGCTGTTTTTCGTCGCCACGGATAAGGCCGATCCGGTGGAAAAGCAACTGAAAGAGAAGGGCTTCAAAGCCCGTATCTATGAAGAAGATATTCCCTTCGGTCAGGTCTGGTCGGTCGATCTCACGGCCGATGAGCCGGCGGCGGAGCCGCTGCCACTGGAGGGACATGCGTCGTCGATCGAACTCTCGCCCGACGGTGAAATGCTTGCGGTCGTGCTCGCGCCGACGCCGCTGGTCGATGACTCTCTGATGAGCCAGCGTATTCATCTGGTCTCGGTCGATGACCCCACCCAGACCACGGTGATCGACACGCCCGGGAAGATTGGGCCCTACCGGTTTTCTCCGGATGGTGAGCATCTCGCCTTTCTGGCGGCCATCGACCGGGCCGACCCGACTGCGGGCACGCTGATGATCGCCGATATCGGCACCGGCGCCTATGAGGCCCTTGACGCCGAGGCGCAAGCCCATGTGATGGATCTCGAATGGCTCGATAACACGACGGTTCTGGGCCTTCAGCATCGGGGCGTTCAAAGCGCGTTGATGGCCTATGGTCTTGATGGGTCGGTCACGGAGCGTGTCGTCCATGAGGATATGGTGGCGTTTTCCTTGGATTTGGCCACGCCCGACGGTATTCTGGCCATGACGGCCAGCGCACCGGATCATCCGTTTGCCCTCTATCTTGCGCAAAGCGATTTAGAGGCCCGGAAGTGGACGGCATATAATACGTGGCTGGAAGAGCGTGATCTGGCCGCTCAGACGGTCGTACGGTATGAAGCGCGCGATGGCGTTGAGATCGAAGGTCTTCTGATCACACCGAATGGGCGCAAGCCCCGGCGCGGTTGGCCGTTGATCATGGTGGTCCATGGCGGCCCGGAAGCCCATTATTCCAATAGCTGGCTGACCGGGTACAGCTCAGGCGGTCAAATCGCGGCGGGCGAAGGCTTTGCGCTCTTCTACCCGAACTATCGCGGGTCCACCGGGCGGGGCACGGCCTTTGCCAAGCTTGACCATCTCGATCCGCCTGCGGCGGAATTCAACGATGTCGTCGATGCCATCGGCGTGCTGGCCGAAGACGGACTGATCGACGAAACCAAGGTCGGTATCACCGGCGGGTCCTATGGCGGCTATGCCTCGGCATGGGGCGCAACAGCGTTGTCGGAGCATTTCGCGGCCAGCGTCGCGTTCGTTGCTCTGACGGATCTGGTGTCGTTCGGCGGTACCACCGATATTCCCGTCGAAATGGTCGATGTTCATTTCATGGAATATCCGTGGGAAGATTGGCAACGAACCCTGGAGTCGAGCCCGATCTACCACGCGGGCAACTCCAAGACGCCCACGTTGATTCTGCACGGCGAAGCCGATCCCCGGGTGCATCCGGCCCAATCGCTGGAACTCTATCGGTATCTCAAGCTGCGGTCCGCAGCGCCGGTTCGGCTGGTGACCTATCCGGGCGAAGGACACGGCAACCGGATGGCTGCCGCGCGGATCGATTATGCCAAGCGGTTGATGCGGTGGATGACCCATTATCTGAAGGGACCGGGCGGGGAACCGCCGGCGGCGGATTTGGGTCTGGCCGAAACGCTGGGGCTCGAAACCGGCGAAGGTGAAGACTGACCAGCCTCAGGATATCCTGCGGGGGCGCGGCCATGGTGCCGCGCCCTTTGCTATCCGGGCCGGCACATGCACCGCATGCGGTATAACATCGTTCAAAGAGGTGCGGCGTGACGGCCATCGAAACCCTAATCACGCTGGGCACCTGTGCCGTGTTCATGGCGCTGGTCGCGTGGTATTCCTATCTCAAAACCCGGGGTGAGGTTCAAACCAAGGAAGGCTACTTCCTGGCCGGTCACGGGCTGAGCGCCACCTTCATCGCAGGGTCGCTGTTGCTGACCAATCTGTCGGCGGAGCATATGGTCGGCCTGAACGGGTCGGCTTACAGCGCCAATATGAGCAGCATGGCCTGGGAGGTCACCGCGGCGGTGGCCACCATCCTGATGGCGATGTTCTTTTTGCCGCGCTATCTCGCCGGCGCCTTCACAACGCTACCCGAATTTCTCGACACGCGCTTTGATGCCGATGTGCGGCGCATGACGGTCGTCCTGTTCATGGCCGGATACGGACTGATCACAATCCCATCGGTTCTGTATGCCGGATCAGTCGCGATTCTACAGATCTTTGACGTTGAAGCGTTGACGGGCTTGGCTTATTTCCCGGCGCTGGCATTGACCATTGCGGCCATTGCCGCGGTCGGCGCGCTCTATGCGATCTTTGGCGGCCTGCGGGCCGTGGCAATCTCGGATACGCTCAACGGCGTTGGCCTCCTGATCATCGGCGTGATCACGCCGGTTATGGGCCTCCTCGCCCTTGGCGGCGGCGATATCGGCGCTGGGCTGACGATCCTGACAACGGCGTATCCGGAGAAGCTCGATGCCATTGGCAAGGCGTCCGATCCCATTCCGTTTGGGACCATTTTCACCGGTATGCTATTCGCCAATCTCTTTTATTGGTGTACCAATCAGTATGTGATCCAGCGGACGTTGGGTGCGGCTTCCCTCAAAGAGGGCCAGAAAGGCGTTCTCGTGGCGGGCTATTTCAAGGTGCTCGTGCCGTTCATGCTGATGGTCCCGGGGGTGATCGCCTTTCATCTTTATGGGCCGGGCCTGTCATCCGTCGATCAGGCCTATCCCCGGCTGATCCGCGACACGATGCCGGTTTATTTGACCGGGTTCTTCCTGGCTGTCTTTCTGGGCGCGGTGTTCAGTTCCTTCAATTCACTGCTCAACAGTGCGGCAACACTGTTCACGCTCGACATCTATGCACCGATGAAGAAGACGACTTTGAGCGATGCCGACCTTATTCGCGTCGCCAAGCGGGTCAGCATCGTGATCGCCATATTCTCGATCATGGCCGCGCCGATGCTCCATTTCGCCGAAGAAGGGCTGTGGCAGGTCGTCCGCGTCTTCACGGGGTTTTACAATATTCCGATCATCGCGATTGTGCTGACCGGCCTTCTGACCCGTCATGTGCCGGCCATCGGCGCCAAGATCGCGATCATGTTTCATGTGGTCGCTTATGGTCTGCTGCGTTTTGTCTTTGAGGATACGATAACGCTCCATTTCCTCCATCAGTATGCGATCCTATTTGCGATCGAAGTCGGGATCATGCTTGTGGCCGGCCATTTGCGTCCGCGGACGGATGTCCGGGAGACCAAACCGGCACGGGTGGTCGATCTGACGCCGTGGCGCTTTGCCATGCCGTGCTCGGTGACCCTCATGTCCTGCGTCTTCGCGCTGTATCTGCTGTTGTCGGACTTCGGCGTCGCTTCGGGCCAGGGCTTATCGGTGGAATTCGGTGCAGCGATCGCCGGTCTGGCCGTGGTCAATGGGATGATCTGGCTGCGGACGGCCCGGCGCGTCATTTGATCAGCGAGGCCAGGACCCGCCGCTTGCCCTCGAACGGTCTGCGTCCGTGCATGACGAGGAAATTATCGATCAACGCGACATCGCCCGTCTGCCACTCAAGGTCCCAGCTGAGGCGGTCGGACAGATCGATGGCGGTGGCCATATCCTCGGCCTGTAGCGGTGTGCCATCGCCGAAGGTAATGGCTTTGGAAGGATCGTTGCGTCCGTCCGCCCAGCCCCGATAGGCTGCAATCAACTGATTGAAGAAGACGCGGCGGCCATCGGGAAGGGTCCGCACGGCCGACAGAACCGGGGACGTGACACGCAGCGTATCACCCGATTGCCATGTCCAATCATAGCCGAGAGCCGAAAGGCGGGCCTCGGCGGCCGCTTTGGTTTCGGCGCCGAGTGTGCTTTTCCAACTGCGCCCCTGGCCGGATTGGGCGTCATTCTCCGCAGGCATCGTATTGCTGTAGCGCACGCCGAGGCGCTCGAAACGCGCCATGAGGTCCGGCGCCTGGGTCCACAAGTCGTCCAGAAGGATGTCCGAGCGGCACAGGGGCGTTGCACCGCCCTGGCCCGGGGCCTGTTCGCAGTAGAAAAACAGCTTGCTTGGATAGACCGGTGTCTGCGCCATTTCATGGTGCAGATAAATGCTCGTGGTGGGCGGGGCTTCATTGGCAGTGAAAACGCGCGGGGTGACATTGACCCTGACAGCGTTCGATAACGACTCCGCATAAGGAAAATTCTCGGCGCCATAGGCGAGAACCGCCTGATCGAAGGCTGTAGATTCCGGGACATCGAACCCGCGAAACAGGACCGCGCCCGTTGCGGCCAGCGCCGTGTCGATCCGCGCGCGCTCAGTCTCGATGAATTCCGGCAATACCCCGCCTCGTCCGGCCGAAAAAATCTCCGGGAAGGCATGTCCCTTCCAGGTCTGCTGCTGCGGTGCGCTTGGCGATGCGGCGGTCTCGGCCATGGAGGACCCCTCAGTCGTAAATGGTACAAAAGGTGTTGAAGGCAGCTTCGCAGAACACGCCGGGATCGTTGAAACGTCGGTTTTTGTTCAGTCCCGAGATGGCTGCCATGTCCTGGTCCGATAGCGTGAAGTCCTGTATGTCGAGATTCTCACGCATCCTGGCGGGTTTGCTGGTCTTGGGAATCACGCCGAGCCCGCGTTGGATATTCCAACGCAAGACGATCTGCGCGGGGGTCTTGCCATGCGCCTGCGCGGCCGCGCGCACGGGTGCGGCGTTCAGCGCCGTTTCGCTCTCCTTGGCCATGTCGAGTTCAACATAAGACAGGGCGCCCAGGGGCGAGAAGGCCGTGACGTTGAGGCCGAAAGTCTGGGCAAGGCGGACGAGTTTGTCCTGGGTGAGAAAGGGGTGCGCTTCAATCTGAAGAGTCGACGGGGCGGTACGCGCATAATTCATCAGATCGGTCAGGAGCGCCGCGTTGTAGTTGCACACGCCGATCTGCCGGACAAGCCCCTCGTCGACCAGTGCCTCCATGGCGGCCCAGGTTTCGTGAAGGGGCACTTTGGCGAACTGCATATTCGGTTTCTGTACGGATGGATCGGCGATCCATTCGGGCGGATAGCGCTCCTCGAAGGGAACATAGGCGAGGGCGATGGGAAAGTGGATCAAATAGAGATCGAGATAGTCGAGCCCCAGATCGCTCAGTGTGCGCATGAGAGCGGGCCGGACATGATCGGGGTGATGATAGGTGTTCCACAGCTTCGATGTGATCCACAAGTCGTCCCGCGTGCTCAAGCCGTCCGCCATGACGGCGGCAAGCCCTTCGCCGACCTCTCGTTCGTTGCCGTAATCTGCCGCACTGTCGAAATGCCGGTAGCCGGCGGCGGCGGCTTCTGTCACGAGGCGCGCGCAATCCGGTTTGGGCACCTTCCAAAGGCCAAAGCCGACGGGGGGGATGGTCGCGGGCACAAGGCGCCTCCTGCTGGCTGGATTAGGGACGGAGAAAGTCGAGGGCAACGGGTTGTCCGGTTTCGATGGAATGCTGTGCGGCAAGGCCCATCTGCACCGAGCGCAGACCATCAAGCGCGGAGACATCCGGGTCAAGACCCTGGTCAAGCGCCCGGTCAAAACGGCGGAGTTGATAATAGGTGGCACCGTGGTGACTACCGGCGGCGAGGGCCTCGGCGGGGACGGCGACATGCTCCAGTGTGGTGCCTTGCCGGTCGCGGGGATGCCAACCCAGCATGCCGGACGGTATCTTGACTTCCCATTTGCCGTGAGGGCCGACGGCGTAGATCTCCTCTTGTTCGGGCGATCCCTCCGCAAACATGCATAGATCGAGTACTGCTCTGGCCCCGCCCGCAAAATCGACGATGACATAGGCATTGTCCAGAATATCAGGCGCCCTACCGTCATAGCGTTCATGGAGATGATTCACATCCTGACCGCCGCTCGCGTAAACGCGGACGGGTTCATCGCGCAGAATGTGGCGCATCAGATCGAAAAAGTGACAGCATTTTTCAACCAGCGTGCCGCCGGTGTTCGCGTTGAAGCGGTTCCAGTCACCGACTTTCGGCAGGAACGGGAAACGGTGTTCACGGATCGTCAGCATTTTGACCGGTCCGGCCGGGCCGGTGTGGACCCGCTCGATGAACGCGGTCACCGGCGGCATGAAGCGGTATTCCAGCCCGACCCAGAACAGACCGGAATAGGTGTCTGCCTCCCGGCAGAGCGCCACAGCGTCCGGTTCCGTCGTGCACATCGGTTTTTCCAGCAGGATCGCCTTGCCGGTGCGCATCAGCATGCGCGCGATTGTGTAATGGGTATGGTTGGGCGCGGCAACAATGAAGGCGTCGATGTCCTGACGATCGAGCAGCGCCGCGATATGCTGCACCGCATCGACGGGACCGATCAGGCGCTCGGCGAGGGTCCGGGCCGTGTCGAGCGATCCGCGGTCGGGATCGGCCAATGCAACGACCTGAACATCTGGCAGGAGCGCGGCATTACACAAATGTTCGCATCCCATCATGCCGGTCCCGATAATGGCATATCTGCGCGGCATATCCTGCTCCTTGATGCGCGTGTGCACAGGTGCAGGCCTTATAGCAGATGGGCGATCCCGAGGGCGGCACGATCTTGCGAGCGACGCGATCCGACGTAAGCGGTGTCCGGGCGGGCACGGACGCTGAGGGGGTAGAACAGTTTGATGGATATGGCGCCGGTGGCTTAATGCATTATGTTTGCGTCCGGCCACATGTTGGCAATCAGGACGGCAAGGTCCTGCACCACGTCGCCGTAGCTTGGATCTTCGGCCAGATTATGGTGCTCGCCAGGGTCGGCGGCGAGATCGTACAACTCGCGGTCGACGGTCCCGGCGCCATGCCATTCCGTGTACCGATAAGGGCCTGACCGGACACTGCGGCCATGAATCGATCCGTTGACGATTTCGCTGAAAGCAGCGGTCTCACCAGGCGCATCCGGGTCAGCAATCTGGCCGGCGAAGCTCGTGCCCTCCAAATGCGCCGGTGCTGGCAAACCGGCCAGGTCAAGCAAAGTGGGATAAAGATCGACCAGTTCCACGAACGCGTCTGAGACCGCGCCATGCGGGCCATCGGGCAGCGCCACGATCAAGGGAACGCGGGTGGCTTCCTCGAACAGCATATGTTTGGACCACAGCCCGCCATGCTCGCCGAGCAGGAAGCCGTGATCGCTGAAGAACACGACAATCGTGTTATCCGCCAATCCGGACGTCTCCAGAGCATTCAGAACCAGTCCCACCTGGGTATCGACGAGGCTCACGGTCGCATGATAGGCGGCGCGGGCCTGGCGGACCTGCTCCGGCGTGTGAGCGAGATAATCCGGTACCAGCCGATAGGCGGCGCGCGGCATGTCGGCGCGATCGTTTTCGACCGTCACGGGCAGGCCGACAGTGTCGAGCGGATGCTGATCGAAATAGGTCCGCGGTGCAACCCAGGGCAGGTGCGGCTTGTGAAACCCGGCGGCGATGAAGAACGGCTCGCCGGTGCCGCTCTCGCCATGGGCCGTCAGAAGATCGGCGACCCGGCGCGCGGTGCCGCCATCGGGCGTTTGTGCATCGGTCTGATCGGTGGCGCGCCACACAAGGGGCAGTCCGGCCCGGCGGCCGAGCCGCCGAAGCATCTGATCCCGGGTCAATCCGTCCTCTGCGCCATCGACCCAGGTGTTGTCGCGCACCTGTGAACGATCCGTTCCCGGCATGTCATAAGGATTGACCGGTGTATTCTCGGAGATGTCCCAAGAGACCGAGTCGTTGAAACGGTCATGGGACACTTTGCCGATGCGGGCCGTGCGGTAGCCGTGATCAGCGAAATGCTCCGGCAGCATACGGATGGCGCCAACAGCCTCGCGCGGCGGTGTGCCGCCCGTGTAGACCCGTGTGGTACCCGGCCGCGTGCCACTCAGAAAGGACGCGCGGGAGGGATTGCATAACGGGTACTGAACATAGGCCCGTTCGAAGCGGACGCCGCGCGCGGCCAGCGCATCCATATGGGGAGTGACGGCGGTGGGATGGCCATAACTGCCGAGCGCCGTGTTGAGATCGTCGACGATGATCATCAGGACATTGGGACGCGTCTCGGCCGCCGACGCGGACGGCTGCATGCCAAGCATCAGCGACATCGACAGGACCGCCAGACAGGCGCGGCGCGGGATCGCGGCGGTTGGACCGTGACAGGGCATGGCGTTCTCCCTGAGCTGCGGCTCGATGGCCGGCACTCGTTTGCTTGTTTATGCCTGTCAGCTTAGCGGCGATGGAGCGCGCCGGTCCACACGTCCGTCGGACGGGTCGTCTTTGGCCCGCCGTGGTGCGCATGATACGGTCCCGCCGCGCGAGCGCACAGGCGGGGCTCTGATCCATGACACGACAGTTTCATTTCATCTCAGGTTTGCCGCGATCCGGCTCGACATTGCTTGCAGCCCTGCTGCGCCAGAACCCGCGCTTTTACGCCGGCATGTCGGGGCCGGTCGCGAGCCTGTTCGAGGGTGTGGTCGGGCAGGTGTCGGCCGGGTCGGAACTGTCCAGCATGGTCAATGACGAGCAGCGCGCGCGCATCCTGAAGGGGCTGTTCGACAGTTATTATGCCGACCGCCGGGAACCGGTAATTTTCGACACCAACCGCGCCTGGACTGCCAAGATGCCGGCGCTCATGTCGCTGTTTCCCCAGGCCAAGCTGATCTGCTGCGTGCGGGATATCGCCTGGATCATGGATTCAATGGAGCGCCAGTTCCGGGGCAATGCGTTCGAGAATACCCGGCTCTTCAACAATCCCGGGGAGCGGGCAACCGTTTACACCAGGGTTGAGGCGCTTGCGCATGCGAACCGGCTGGTCGGTTTTCCGTATCATGCCTTGCGGGAGGCCTGCTGGGGCGAGTTCGCCGAGCAACTGGTGATCGTCGATTACGATCTCTTGGTGGCGCGGCCTCGGGACGTACTGAGTCTCATCTACCAATTCCTCGGCGAAGAGCCGTTCGAGCATGACTTTGACGCGGTCGATTATGATGCACCGGAATTCGACACCCAACTCGGCGTGTCGGGTCTGCATAAGGTCCATCCCAAGGTTGGGCCGCGGCCGCGCCAAACCATTCTCCCGCCCGATCTCTTCGAGCGTTACGCGAATATGGCATTCTGGCGGGACCTGAAAAACTGTAAGGCCTACCGCATCGTCAGCCAGCCCTCCCCGGCGGCGGGGGAACCGCTCGCGCCGTCCCCATCCGTCCTGTAGGTGACCGGCTGTCAGCGCGTCCCCCGTGCGTGAAGGCCCTCTAAACAATTGCCAGTCGTTTAACAGTTTGGTGATTTCCAAGCTGGGGTCTCCCGGTTTGCGTGCACACGCGCCGGGACGGGTCGGCACGCCGTTCGTCCGCACAGCAAAGCCCAGATGACCGCGTCCGGGCCGGGGGTCATCCACGCGGCCTCTCGGCTGTGCTCAGGACGATGGCCATGTGCGTCGCGGCCCTCCGAAATTCGCTCCTAAGCCTGCCATGGGCCGGTCGTGTCCCAAGCATCGGGGCGGAACATCCAACGAGGGGGATGGAGAGTATGACTGCACTATCGAAACATTTGCTGGGCACCGTGGCGGGGGCGATCGCCCTCGGTGCGGCGGCGTCCTTGTCGGCGGCGGATGCCCGGCCGATGGATTATGACGCCTCCGGCAGTGGGTTCTTCGTCAATACCGACGGCGACGTGGTGACCAATCATCATGTGATCGACGGCTGTACGCGGGTGCGTCTGGCGGTCGGCACTCAGATCACGGGCGGGCGCGTGCTGGCGTCCTCTCCGGTCAACGATCTGGCCGTGGTGCGCGCCGACAATCCGTCCGCTCTGGTAAGCGCGAGCCGGACCCCAGAGACCCCGGCTCCAACTGCGGCACGGGTCCAGTCCGCGCCGCGTCCGTCCGGCGGTATGGTCGCGATTACGGGCGACAACGATTATCAGTATGGCAACAGTTATCGGGACGAGCGCCCGGGCGGGTCCTACGGGTCCGGCAGTACCGGAGCGGCTGCCGCTTCCGGCGGTTTGAAGCCTTATGCGGTCTTTCGGGCCGGTCGGCTCACCCAGGGTGAACCGGCGATTGCGCTTGGTTATCCGTATGCGCCGGCTTTATCGGACCAAGTGAAGATCACCTCCGGGCTGGTCTCAAGCACCGCTGGCTTGCTTAACGACACGACGCGGTTTCAGGTGTCGACCCCCATCAATCCGGGAAACAGCGGCGGTCCGATCTACGGCAAGGACGGTCTGGTGATCGGGGCATCGGTCTCGGGGCTGAACAACGAAGTCTTCTCGGCCACCCAGAACAATAATTTCGGGATCAAGACGACCACGATCCTCCAATTCCTGGGCGATCACGGCATCCGGTATCACACCGCAAATGGCGGCACGGACGTTTCGACCGAAGATCTGTTGAAAACGGCCGGACCGACCACGGTGCATATTTTGTGCAACCAGTGACCGGCCGGAGTGTGTGGGGAGATCGGGCCATGATCATCCGGATCGTGATGAGTATCCTGCTCATGCTTGGCGGCGTGGCCGGCGCGGGAACCGCCTGGGCCGCCGACGGGCACGACCGGGCGGAGACGCTCGTGGTGTGGGGCCATTGGGGATATCTCAAGCGCGATGCCCAGGCCAGCCTGGCGGCCATCCTTGATGCTGGACGCGGCACGGCGCTTGGACGGGAACGCGATGCGCTTGCTTCGTTTTCCGATGATTTGGTGAGCCGGCCAGCGGTCGGTCAGGTGCTGAACCAGTGGTCGAGCCATCCTCTGGTGCGCGGCGAGTCCGATGTGGCCGCCGCTTATCAGCGGGCTCACGGGCGCCCCGCGCAACCGAAGCATCTGGAGAATCCGGAACGGTATTTCGACCGGGCCTATGCGCTCATTCTGATTGGCGGGTTCGAGGATCACTCGCCACTCAAGACCTCGGTTGATATCCGCGGGCAGGTGGTCGATCTGCACCATGATTATTTCACCGCGACCGTGACCGCCGTTCTCTTCGACCTGAAATCCGATGAGATCGTCCTGTCGGCCACGGCAACGACCGTGCGGCCCGTCAAGGAGCAGGACCGGCCCGTCACCGGTCCGGTGCGGATTGCCGGATTCTTCCGGGAGGCCTATCAGGGCGCGGCCGACAAAGCGCTCACGCGTCTGACCCGGATTATGGGCCAGACCGCGCCGGATACCGTGGCGGACCGGTTCGACACCTATATGGTGACCAGCGTGGATATGGCGCCAGCGACGGGGCGCGAAGGCCTTATCAATCCGCGTGCGGTGTTCCAGTTCGATGGTTACAATGCGCAGGACGATGACTTTTGCCCGCGCCAGGCCCTGTGCCGGAACCGGGATCCAGCTTGCAAATCCTTCGTCAGCATGATGGCCAACGGTGTCACCAGCGCCTTGTCCCAGGCCGGTCATTTGACCATGCCGCCCTGGGGCGTTTCGGACTGGCGGGCGCGGAGCAATCACAAGATTTCCGTCTCGCTGGCCTTGCCGCAATTCGATTCGCCGATGGCCAAGCGGGCGCTTGAGTTCACCATCGATCCGCGAAAGGCCCGCTACAAGGTGCGCGCCCGCCTTGACGGCATCACCCTGCGCCAGCCCGACAGCGGGTCGCGCTATGTCACCCACAACCGCTATTTTGCGCTTGTCAGCCATACGGCCACCAAGACGCGGATGTCGGCGGACGGCGCGGCCTGTATTCCGCGCGGTGACCCGGTGGAGGCCGCCGGCGCGGATTTCGTTGGTGTTTATGCGGACAATCCGCCGAGCCATCTGCCGCCGGTCACCGGCAAAATGGAACGGATGTTCTATTTTGCCGCCATCAACTGTTCCCTGCGCAAGCACGGCGATCCCAATGAGGTGTGCGATGCCCGGCAAAACTGACCGTTTTATATCCCGTCTTGTCATCGGCGCGGGGCTTTTGATCGGTGCCCTGGTACCGGCGAGCGCTTTGGCGCACAAACATGAGATCATGGTGACGCTGCCGCCTTCGGGTGATGCTGCGGCTTGTGAGCGCGCCGCGGAGAAAGCGGCGGGGCGCGATGCGGTGGCACAGTCCGTCGCCTGGATCGACGATGCGTACACGAACACTGCCAAGATGCAGGCCATGGCCGGGCGGTTCGTCGAGCGGACCATTGTCGAGACGGTCGATGCCTCGGCGGGCGCCTGCTCGGCAACCGTCCTGGTGCAGATCGACGGCGCGGAATTGGAAGATGCGATGGTCGATGCGGTCGATGTTGGCGGCCGCGACATCGGCATTCTGGTGCACTTTTCGCGGGACGGGGAACCGGTGAGCCTGGGCGCCAGCGATGTCTATCTCCCGACCGTGGCGTTCCAGGATGCGCTGGCCCAGACGGGGTTCGAGACCATTCCTTTGGGCGAGATGCACAAGGGCTTTCAGTCCATGCAGGATGCCAAGCGCTGTGCTGTCACCGGCGGTGACTTCAAGTTCTGCTACGAGGATCAGGGCCTTGTGGACAGCGTGCTCGATCTGTTGGACGGGCTGCGGCAGGCCTATCGGGATGCCGGCAACCCGAACATGACCTTCGATACCGCGCCGAAATTCATTCGGCTTTGGAAGGGCAATCTCGTGGCCGTCGGTACGCTGAGCACCGTCTTGTCGCCGGACGGTTATGCAATGACCGGCACCGCGGCGATCGAGTTTTACTCGGTCAAGGATTCCGGCGCGGCCGCCGCTCCCTTCGAAAAGCAGTTCAAGATCAATGTTCACGGCGCGCGCGCGGATGCCGAGCGGGCGGTGATCAACAAGCTTGGCGATGCGCTGGCCCGGCATGCCGCCCAAAATCTGCCCTGATCCGGCAATGGGGCGAAAAGAAGGTCACGGATCTTCGATTTCTTTCACATCCAATCAACGGGGGATGAGATGACACAGTTCCGCACCACGACACTCGCCGGGCTCGCGACCGCTGCCGTCCTGGCGTTCGGCACGCTGACCGCCGCACCGGCGCCGGCCCAGGCCAACATGTTCGGCAAGCTGTTCGCCGGCATGGCCGATGGCATGGAAGAACACGGACCGTGCCTGGCGTTCGGCGACAAACAGATGGATTTTGGGAATTCCCATCAGCGTGATGACGCCATGGGTCTGCTCAAGGGCTTCGGCGAGCAGTTGGCCGAGGGGGTTGTGAATGACGTCATTCGCGGCTTGGCCGGCAAGTCGCCCTATTGCCGGACGCAGGACCCGGTCGAAAAGATGATGCTGATGGGCGTCGCGATGGACAATGCGACGTTCCATATCGGCCAGGGTCTGGTCGATGCCGAGTCGGCGCTGGGGCTGAAAAGCGATCTCCACCGCCAGGTCGCCTCGTTCGACCGGGCGCGTAATGGTGCGACGCTGGCCGAGCAGTTGGGGACGTCGCGGCAGCAGATCACCAGTTCCCTGTCCGATGGTGCGGCCAAGGTGTCGCTGGAAATCAAGCGTCTCCAGGCAAGCGGGGGGCTGACCCCGGAAATCCTGACGCGCCTGGATGCGGCCGACGCCAAGATGCAACGCGGGATTTACTACTACATGATGGCCGGCGCCGGGGCCTATGTGTTCCAGGATCAGCTCAAGAACAATCAGCGGGAGCTGACCAATGCGCTGCGCAGCTCCGGCCAGTCGGATCTGACACAGGATTTCCTGGTCAGCGTGCCCCGCCGGGCCCTGGCCATCTTCGGCAATCTCGATGGCGTGGGCGATGTGTCCGGCTCCATCCGGGAAGGCCGGTCGAAAAAAGAATTGAAGAAGCTCAAAAAGGCGACCAAGGCCCAGCACAAGGTGAGCCGCAAGGAGGCTCAGGAGATCGCTGAACTGTTCGGTCAGGTCTGATGGACGGCGGGCGGGGCGCGCTCAGCGGTCCGCTCAATCCGTCCCGCTAACCGGCATCGCGCCGAAAAAATATCGAAAAAACAAGGCTTTGCAGATTTTTTCGGCCGCGACGGGAAAAAAGATCCCTGATCTGTCCATAAGCCAGCATGCGAGTTCCAAAGCTGGTTTTCCGATCCCCGAGGGGGGACGCACTGAAGAAAGGGCGTAGCTATGAAATCTCTTCTGACTGCGGCGGGTATCGCCGTTTCGGCCCTGGCCTGGGCCTTCACTGCCGCTCCGGCGGCTGCCTATAACGGCGAAGGCCTGTCGCTCGTCGTTCTCGCTGAAGATGCCGACCGTAATTCGGTGCGGGCCGACAGCGATATCTTCCGCCGAGTCACCTCGGAGCTGCAACAGCAGTTCGCCGACTACGACTTCAATGTGATCGACGAGGAATTGTGGCTGGCGCGGATGCGCTGGACCCGCGACACCCGTCTGTCCAAGGGCGATCTGGCCGGACGCATCATGAATGCCTGTAATCAGGGCGACGACATCACCTGCCCGCGGGCGATGGCGGCCATCAAGATCCGGGCGTATGCGGAGGATCTGGGGTATGGCAGCCGGGCCCAGGTCCGGGTGATGGGCGATGTGCTCGATGCCGAGACCGGACAGTTCCTGGGCAGCTGGGAGCATCCGCTGATGGAATTCCCGGCGCCGCGCGGGTGCGACGGTGTGTGTATCGAGGAAATCATCGGCAAGAACGCCCGCGATATCGCGACTGTGCTGGGCGACACGCTCCGAGTGAAGCTTGCGGTCCTGGAGCGCGGCGAAGCGCGGCCGACGCATTCGGGCTACACCTCGGACGATGCTGGCCTCATCAACCGCTATCTCTTGACCTTCAAGAACTTCAGCCTGCGGGAATATCTGGCGATCGTCGATATGATGTCGTCGGACTTCCCCAAGGGGGTCGGGTTCGGCAAGCAGACCGGTGCGGTGCCGCTCATCAAGGTGAACTACAACACCCGGGCGAGCAATGAAGAGATCAACCGCTGGCTGAACATTCTCCTCCTGGAGATGGATTACCCCGAGACCCACTTTAAGGTTCTCACCCAGCGCAATGGCCGTGAGATCCTGGTGGAAAAGGTCGTGGCCAACGCGCAAGGCCGGCGCAGCAACCCTAGCGATCTGTATCACTGAGGTCTGCAGGGGAGGGGCCCGCCCGGCACCTCCCCCCACCGTCTTTATCGCTTCTGTCAGGTCTGCGTCAGGGCCGCCCGGTGCGGCTCAACAGGGAAGGAGTGCCCCCATGGCTCCCATCATCAGACTGCTCCTCGTTGGTTTTGCCGCCGTTTCCATCTCGGCTTGCGCCACCGCTCACGGCGACGTCCCCAGCGACATCAGCCAATACGATCAGCCGCTGGGCGATGGTTACGGGGAGACCCGCTTTGTGGTCTCGCGTGATTTCAAACTGCGGACCTCGCCGAATGTGAATGCCCGCGTGATGGACCGGATCCCGGAATCGACCCGGCTGACCGCACGGGTCACACAGGTGGACGATGTCTGGTACCACATCGACATCACCGGCGGTCCCGATGGCTATATGTTCGGCTTGCCGCTTCAACACGATCCGTATTGATGCGCAAGGCCGGATCTTAGGGCGTTGACAAACCGAGCGTTTTAGCAAGATAGCCGAAGAAGCACGAAAACCCATCAGTACCCGTCATGCCCGCGGACGCGGGCATCCAGCACCGCACGGCACTCACTCCAAGCGGAGACCTGAAACCGTCGCCCCTGGATGCCGGATCTGCGCTGCGCTTGTCCGGCATGACGACCTCTGGAGAAAATGACGTTCTCATCAGTCTGAGACCCGGCCCAGCCGGGTCTTTTTTTATGGCGTTTGAGCCGTACCGGGAAAATTTGGGCCTGATCCGTCCATACGCCGTTACAGCGGATCCATTTGAAGGGAACAGGGCGATGATGAACGGGATTTGGGTGCGGTGCGGCGTTTTCGCCGTTGGCTTTGCCGGCCTGACACTGCTGGCGATGGCGACGGCCATGGCGTCGCACGGGCCGCGCGTCGAAGTGCAATACAAGAAAACGGATATCAAGGAGATGGTCCGGGCCGAGGCGATGCGTCAGGGCACCGTTCCGATCGCGCTCGCGCTCGGCGTGGCCCGGGTGGAATCCAATTTCAATGCCAACGCGCTGAGCTCAGCCGGCGCCCGCGGGGTGATGCAGATCATGCCGCGGACCGCGCGCACCGAATTCGGGGTCGATCCGGACGATCTTTGGGACCCGGCGTTGAATATCCGCCTGGGGATCAGATTTCTGTCCCGCCTCTATGCCATCTACGGCAACCGGTGGGACGCGGCCCTGTCGCATTACAATGGCGGAACCCTGGACGGCGATCCCTTGACCGCGCCGCCCCATGGCTACACCCGGGGGTATGTCGCGTCCGTGCTCAAATGGGCCGACCGCTATGAGGCCGAAACCGGCGTCGCGCTCGCGGGCGGTGAGCGCTACAGCGATCCGGCGCCCGTGACCGCCACGTCCGATGCCGCGCTTGCCGCGCGGTTCCGGGCCCGGCTTGATGCGCAAAACGGCAGCGCGCCGCAGCCCGTGTCCGAAACACAGGCGCCGGAGCCCCACGTAATCGACGTCGGCTCCGCGGTGACCGCTGCCGGTGTTGCGCCGGTCTGGGCATACCGGTCGACTGAACCGCGGATGACCCTCAATGCGGGCCCGGCGGCGGCGCAGCCCGCCTATCGGACGGCGCAAGTGGCGCCGCAGAACGCACAGGATTGGCGCGCGGCGCAGCCGGTCTCTGCCGCCGCCGTCTATCCCAATGACCCGGGGTCGTCCTTCGATCGGGTCGTGCGCCGCGACATGGGTGAATTGCGCGCCCGTTTCCGGGGCGCTATTCGTAGGGATCGCAACTGAGTGGAGACGGCGCGGCGGCGCTTTGGGCTGCGCGGGGGGCAGCAGGACATGGCGGACACGAGACCCGGAGTGCGCAAGCTTGTCGTGCTGTCCTTTCCGAAGGGCGAATTGCTCGATGCCCTGAAGCATCTGGAGATCGCCAGGACCCATCCCGGCGATGCGCCGCTGGTCTTCAAGCCCAAGACCATCCTGCGGATCACCCAGTTGCTGGTCGGCGGACCGGTGGATTTCGGGGTCTTGCGTCTGTGCCACTTTCTTGTGGCGGTGGCGGCCACCGATGAGGATCTGGGCAGCTTCCCCATGATGTTCCGGGGATCGCCGCGCGATGCGCGGGCGATCTTCACCCGCGAGGCCCTGCAGCCCGTGATGGGTGCCCGCGTCAGTGCCTCCAAAGCGGGCATTGAACTGTCTTATCCAGACGGCGATTTTACCATCGATTACAGCGCCGTGCCGGAACTGCTGGCTCTGGCCGAGGTGCTGGCCAACGGCCTCGGCTATCACACGATCGGCGGGCTGATCGACGCGGTGCATGAGAGCCCGGTGTCGATGCAGCGGGTGAAAGACATCGCTCAATCGGTGATGCCGGAGTTCCGCACCTGGATCGAGCGCAATATGGCGGTGTCGCGCCAGAGCCGTCAAAAGTTCAAGAAGATGATCGATTTTCTGGAACGGTTCCGAGGTGCCGATTTCAGTACGGACGATATCGACGATGAAGCCGTTCTTGAGCTGTGGAAAGAGCATGCCGGCTCGGACGACGATTTCAAATTGTTCGGTACCGCGCTCGACAGTCTTCTGTTTCTCATCCGGCAGGCCCATGAGGGCCAGCGGCGCCTTGAGGAAGATCGAATGGGCGGCCTCGATTTCGCTTACGAGGATGGCCGCTACACGATTGATCCGGGCTATGATCCTGAAGCCGACGATTTCGATACGTTCGCATCGTGGTTTGTCTTTATCAACGGGTCCGATGACGACGATGCGGATTTCGTCGCGCCGTTGAAAGATGCTGGCAATATTCTGTTCGCCAAGCAATGGGCCTGGCTGGACCCTTATTGGCCCGCGCCGGACGGTCCGCATCTGATGCGCTCTCGCCTGCGGGCCGACGCCTTCGGAGCGCTTCAGCGGCGAATCGTTCAGGCACTGCGCCGCAATGCCAGCCGTACAGAGATCTGCGGGCTGATCGGCGTGGCGCCGGAGGAAACATATGATGTGATCGCCGGCCGGGCGGAAAAGGCGCATTCGGATATTTGGACCGCGGCCCACGCGATCCTCCATGTCCTGATCGCGAGCGAACATGAAAATGCGCTGCATCTTCTGTACACGCTGCGTCAGCGGGATGTCGATCTGCGCAGTTTTGTCCAGACACTCGTTCTCGAAGATCTGGTCGACACCGAGGCCCTGGCCCGGGACGGGCTCGACGCGCTGGCCGATGCCTTTTTCGAGGCCCTGCGGCGCGGAGATATCACGCCCGATGACGTAGCGACGGTCGTGCGTCAGTCGGAGGGCTTCTGGCGTAAGCTTAAAGATCGGGCTGGTTTCAAGCCCGCCGAGATTGAAGACCCCGTCCGTGTGGAAAGCTTTGCCGAGGTGACGGGCGATTTGACGAAGGCCGTGACCCGGATCGGATCCGTGCGCACCATGATCGATCGCGCGTGCCCGGCGGGGGAGCGGGAAAATCTGTTCAAATCCGACTATCAGAGTTTTGCGGGGCTGTTCCTGCGTCTCTATGTGGACGGTATTGAGTAGACTGGAGGCATTGACATGGCGGTTACGTGGAGCAAGTTGCCCCCCCGCACGAGAACCGAGATCGAACAGGCATTCGGTGTTATGGACACCGCGAAGACCCTACTGGACGAGGTGAGCGCGATGGATGCGCCGTCGCGTCCGGGTATTCGCGATCTCTATCACTTTATGCTCCGCCCGCAGAGCGATGTGTCGGGCCGGGTCCAGCGTGCGCTGCGCGACGATCCGCGGGTGCAGCGGGATTTCGACAGCCTTCTGGAGCGCAATGGCGCCTTTGCGTTTCCGCAAGCCGCGGCGGCCAGTTCGACCCAGATCGAGGAACGCACCGACGTGGAAGGGTTGGCGCGGCTTCGGCTCCTGCCGTCGGATTCTCTGCCCGACGAGGCCTATCTGCTGATCGACCTCGATCCGTCGAACGGGCTGGAGCCGAAATGCCTCTATGTGAGCGGGACCGATGTCGGCTACATTGCGATACCGCTTGCGCCGCCGGAAAATGATACGATCAGCATGATCCTGTCGTCGTCCAGCGACGAGGCGCGCGCGCTGTGGGACCCCAAGGCGAAGGTCCATCTGAAATAGACGGTCGAGGCCATGACGGATATTGCGGTCTATATTCCGACAACGAACGGGGCGAGCCAGGTCTTGAGTCTGACCAAGATCGGGCTCGATGGGTCGGACCGTGATTATCCGTCAATGATCGGCGTCAATCACACGACCCGGTCGATTTCCGGTTTACGGATTCGCTATGACGAGTTCGTCCGCGAGCCGACGGGCGTTATCGAGCGGCATACCGATCACCGGTCGTACCGGGTCGATGTGTCGGGCGATATCAGCCATGGCGACAGCTGGCAGCTCGGCTTGTTCATTGCTCATGCCCTGGCCGAAAGCGGTGCGGTCGGTCTTCAAGGCGATCGCGGGGAAAGTCTGACTCTCAAAGGCGGTCTTCACACCCGGTCCCAGAAGGCATCGGAAACCGCGCAGCAGGGCGAGGCCGGGATCGTCGTCTGGGCGACCGGGATCGTAACCTCCGGCCTTCATGTGCGCAGCGTCGGAGAAATCCTCTGTAAACTCGATCAGTCAGCGGATTTGTTTGAGGTAGCGCGTAAAGCAGGCGCCCGTGTTGTGTTTGCTCTGCCGGCGGAAAATCGTACGCCGGAGCTAGAAGCTTATTTCAAGACCCTGTCCGGTCATTTCTCAGAGTGCGATGTGGTTTTTGTCGATGACGTTGTTTTTGGCGAGCCTGCCGGTGGTGCGCAAACCGCGGTGACGGCGATGCCGTCCGCGGCATCTCCGGGCGCGCGCCCCGCCGCTGGTACGTCAGGTTTACCGATCAAAGCTGGCGCCATGGTGGCTGCAGGCGTTGCCGGGGCCGCGGTTCTGGCTTATGCGCTTTCGGGGCCGGATGAAACAACGATGCCGGCCGCTGACGATCAGGCGGCGGCGGCATTCACGTCATCTGACCCTGTGCCGGAGCCCGCCGGCGGTTGGTCCCCGGCTCAAGCCGGCCGTTTGATCACCCATGTGGATGTGGATTTGCGGTTTCGCGATGATGTCTCCTTAAGCCTGCCGTGGGCCGGGGCGCCGTCGGCCGTCCTGCCGAGGGATGCCGGGCGGATCGTGACCCATCGGGCGGGTGTCGATGTTGTGCTGGAAAATCCGAGTACGGAGCGCCTGGATGTTGCCTATGCGATCATTGACCAGCAATCGGGGCTTTTGGCGTCCGGCCATGGTCAAGTTCAGCCGGTTGGCCGCTGGTCCGTGCCTTTGGAGGGCGACATAGGCGATCTTGAGGAGCGGGCTGTTTGGCTCTTTGCGGCGCCTCACCTGGCCGTGGATTTTTCCGAGGTCTTGGGAGGCGGTCTGTCGGACGGGACGGTTCGCGATATCCGGCAGTGGGCGGAGGATCGCAATGTGGCGAGCTTCCGACTCGGCCGCAACACGCTGGCTGGCGATGTTCCGGCGACATCGTATACACCTTGACGGGGAGGACATGAGATGAGCCTGCATCGGATCACATTACGCGCTAGGGGCGGCACTCTTGCCGCGGCCGTCGCGGTGCTGGTTGTTGCCGCGCCGGCGGGTGCAACAACAAGCGAGCGCTATGACCGGGAGGGTTACATCTCGGCGTTGACGCCCATTACCGGCGACGAGACGCCGGCGAAGGTCGATCTCTATCTGACCTTCGCGTTCGGGTCTGCCGCACTCACCGGCGACGCCCGGAACCAGCTTGACGTGCTGGCCGAGGCGATCCTGTCGGACGGCTTGCAGAGGGCGCGCTTCGGTCTCTACGGGCATACCGATGCCGTCGGTTCGGCGGCTTATAACGAGGATCTCTCAGCCCGCCGCGCCCGCGCCGTGCGGGATTATCTTGTTGGCCAAGGGGTCACGCCAGACCGGCTCGATAGCCGTGGTTTCGGGGAAACCCGGCCGAAAAATCTGCTGGACCCTGAAGCCGCCGAGAACCGCCGGGTCGAGGTTGTCAATCTGACACCGCCGCCGGCGCCCGCCGGGTCTATGACGCCCATTACCGGCGATTGAACGAAGCCCCTCGGGCCCCCGTTCATCGGCCCGCCTCCTCCCGCTGTCCCCCGATAGTGCGCGACCCATTCTCATTCGCGACAGGTTTCAAGTGTGATGAGCCGATAGTTGAGTGGCGCCGGAACCCGGCGTAGCATCACGCGGAGAGATATCACCGACGATCCCTTGAGGAGGGGCTGGAATGACCAAGCTGAATGTCAATGGCCAGGCCATGGAGGTCGAGGCTGACGAAAACACGCCGTTGCTCTGGGTCCTCAGGGAACAGTTGGGCCTCACCGGAACGAAATATGGCTGCGGCATCGCACAATGCGGTGCCTGTACCGTTCATGTCGACGGAATGGCCGTCCGCGCCTGTGTTTATCCGCTGGCCGCGGTCGCCGAGGGCAGCCAAATCACGACTATCGAAGGATTGTCCGAAGACGGCAGCCATCCGGTACAGGAAGCGTGGGCGGAACTCGACATTCCACAATGCGGCTATTGCCAGCCCGGTATGATCATGGCGGTGTCCGCTCTGCTTGCGGAAAATCCGAATGCGACCGATGACGATATCGACGCGCAGATTACCAATATCTGCCGCTGCGGGACCCTGGCTCGGGTCCGCAAGGGCATCCATTTGGCAAAAACCAAGATTTGAGGCGGAGAGAACCTATGGTCGATACACAGTCGATTTCCCGGCGCCGCTTCATGATCAGTGCCGGTGCGGCAGGCGCGGGCCTGACGATCACCCTTATGGGCGGATGCTCCGAAGCGCAGGACGGACCGGTTGAGACGGCCTCAGCACCGGAAGTGCCCGCGGGCCCGGCGCCGGAAGTCAATGCCTGGGTCCATATCGGAACGGACGATACGGTCACGATACGGATCGCCCGTTCGGAGATGGGGCAGGGCACGCTGACCGGTCTGGCCCAACTCGTCGCCGAAGAGCTTCAGTGCGATTGGGACAAGGTGGTCACCGAATATCCGACGCCGGGGCAAAATCTCGCTCGGGAGCGCGTGTGGGGCAGTTTCTCCACCGGCGGGAGCCGCGGCATCCGCGACAGCCATCAATATGTCCGCGAAGGCGGTGCTGCCGCGCGCATGATGCTGATCGAAGCAGCAGCGGCTGAATGGGATGTTCCGGCAACGGAGTGCTCAGCCAAGGACAGCATCATCACCCATGGGCCGTCCGGCCGCACAACGACCTATGGTGCGGTGGCCACGGCGGCGGCCTCCCTGGCTCCGCCGATTGAAATCACGCTCAAGGATCCGTCGGAATGGACCATCGCCGGTCAGCCGAAGGCGCGTCTCGACACGGCGGATAAGCTCACCGGCAAGCAGATCTATGGCGCGGATTTGACCCTACCGGGCATGCTGAATGCCAGCATCCGGCAGGCGCCAATGATCGGCGGCACCCTGGCGTCCTATGACGAAGCCGCCGTCCTGTCGATGCCGGGTGTCAAGAAAGTCGTTCCGGTCGGCGATAACGCGGTGGCCGTCGTGGCCGACACCTGGTGGCAGGCCAACACGGCACTCGATGCGCTGCCGATGGACTGGACGCCGGGCGAAGGATCGGATTATTCGAGTGCGGCCTTCGATGCTGAACTGGATGATGGTCTGACCGCTGACGAAACTTTCGTCGGCAACGCGATCGGTGATGTAAAGGCGGCCCTTGAAGGGTCGGCGCAGGTCGTTGAAGCGACCTATAATATGGCTCATCAGAACCACGCCTGCATGGAGCCGATGAATGCCACTGCGGTGTGGACGGAAGACAAGTGTGAGGTCTGGTGCCCCACGCAGAACGGTGAGGGGGCACTGGCGGCTGTCGCCGATGCGGCCGGTCTCGATATCCAGAACTGCGATGTGCACAAGATTCACCTGGGCGGCGGTTTCGGACGCCGGGGCATGAACGATTACGTCGCTCAGGCGGTGGAGATTGCCAAAGCCATGCCCGGCACGCCGGTCAAGCTTCTGTGGACCCGTGAAGAAGACATGGTGCACGGATTTGTGCACCCGACCACCAAGGCGCGCATGACCGGCGGTCTTGATGCGGAGGGTAATCCCACCGGGCTGCATCTTCGGATCTCGGGACAATCCATCCTCGCCGCGTTGATGCCGCAGGCGCTGAACGATGGTATGGACTTCGCCACCTTTCAGGGCCTTCTGCCGTCCGGTGTCGATCCGCGGGTGGAAGATCAGACTCTGAAGCATACGTTCCCGACACTGCTGGTCGATCACGCCATGCGCAATCCTCCGGTTCGGCCGGGGTTCTGGCGCGGCGTCAATGCCAATCAGAATGCCATCTATCTGGAATGTTTCGTCGATGAAATGGCCCATGCGGCGGGACGGGACCCGCTGGAGTTCCGGCTGTCGTTGATGGGCGATGCGCCGCAACTGGCCGCAGTGTTGCAGGCGGTCGCGGACAAGTCCGGTTGGGGCGCGGATGATGGCAAGGCGCGGGGTCTGTGTGCGTTCTATTCCTTCGGGGCTTACACCGCCGCCTGTGCGGAAGTGACGGTCGATGACAATG
Organism: uncultured Alphaproteobacteria bacterium; assembly: GCA_964531285.1. Taxonomy (GTDB): domain Bacteria; phylum Pseudomonadota; class Alphaproteobacteria; order JAJFIK01; family JAJFIK01; genus CAZHDI01. The sequence continues at coordinate 53,039 of CAZHDI010000010.1, forward strand.
GCCACTTGAAGATGGACCGCATCGTCGCGGCTACGGACCCGGGGATGGCCGTCAACCCGCAACAGATCGAGGCGCAGGTCGAAGGGTCCTTCGTGTACGGATTGTCGGCGATGCTGTTCGGCGAGATCACGGTTGAGAATGGTGAGGTTCAGCAGCGCAATTTCGACACGTTCGACTCGCTGCGTCTGGCGGACATGCCGGAAGTCGAGACCATCGTCATGCCGTCGGGCGGCTTCTGGGGCGGGGTTGGTGAGCCGACCATCGCCGTGGCGGCACCGGCCGTGCTCAATGCGATCTTTGCCGCGACCGGCAAGCGCATCCGGCAATTGCCGATCAAGGATCAGGATTTGCGACCGGCATGACCTCACACCGTATCCGACCGGTTTCGGGATGGGCGCTGGCAGCCGTTCTGGTTGCCGGCGTTGCCGTTTCGGGATGCCGGTCGGATGCGGCGGACACAACGGATGCCAGTGGTCCGGGGCTCGGCTCGCCGGCCCTCCTGGCGGCGTCCTGTTCGGGGTGTCACGGGACGGACGGAGCTGCCATTCCGGTTCTGGATGATCTGACGGCGGACATGATTGCCGCCTCCTTAAAGACCTATCGGGACGACGCTGCTGGTAGCACGGTCATGCACCGCCTGACGCGTGGCTACAGCGATGCCGAGATCGATGCCATTGCCGCGTATCTCGCGGCGGAAGGCGGTGGCTGACATGACCTTCGTCACGCGGCGGGCACTGATGGCTGGACTGTCGGCGGCCGGCTTGACCGTCGCCGCGCCGGCTATCGTGCGGGGTGCGACCAGTGCGCGCGTCGCCGTGATCGGCGGCGGGTTCGGCGGGGCGATCGCAGCGCGCATGGTCAAGCGTCTGATGCCGTCGGCGAGCGTGACTCTGATCGAGCCGAACCGGACTTATACGGCCTGTCCGTTTTCCAATCTTGTCATCGGCGGTTTGCGCGATCTGGCGGATCAAGCGTTTTCCTACGCGGCTTTGGCCGACGAGGGGATCGCGCTCATTGCACAAGCCGCTCGCGATGTGGACCCGGCGGCCCATACGATCACCTTGGCCGATGGCGCCGCTCTTGGCTATGACCGCCTCATCCTGTCGCCGGGTATCGATATTCGCTGGGGAGCCTTGGCGGGATATGATCCGTCGGCGGCCGATGTAATGCCTCATGCCTGGAAGGCCGGCCCGCAGACCCAGTTGCTGCGCCGTCAGCTTGAAGCCATGGATGACGGCGGGCTCGTGGTGATGACTGCGCCGGCGGCGCCCTTTCGCTGCCCGCCGGGGCCGTATGAGCGCGCGAGTTTGATTGCTCACTATCTGAAGACGTACAAGCCGCGCGCCAAGCTCCTTGTTCTGGATGCCAAGGACCAATTCTCTAAACAACCCCTGTTTCTTGAGGCGTGGGCTGCTCATTATCCGGATCATTTGGAATGGCGCGGTGCGTCCGATGACGGGCGGGTCTCCCGTGTCGATGGCGGTGCGATGACCGTTGACACCGATTTCGAAACGATCCAGGGCGATGTGATCAACGTCATTCCGCCGCAGCGCGCCGCGCTCATCGCGGACCGGGCCGGTGTTGCGGATGCCACCGGATGGTGCCCTGTCGATGCTGTTGCATTTGAGTCGACCCTTCAGCCGCATGTTCACGTGATTGGAGACGCCTCCATCGCCGCGCCCATGCCGAAATCCGCCTTCTCGGCCAATCTGCAAGGCAAGCTGTGTGCCATCCATGTCGTCCGTTTGCTGACGGGGCGTGAGCCCGAGCCGACGGTGCTTGCCAACACTTGTTACTCCTATATCACGCCCGAGGAAGCCGTATCGATTACCGGGGTTTACAGCAATGAAGGCGGGCGGTTTGCCAATGTGCGCGGCGCGGGCGGTCTGAGTCCCCTTGGGGCCGGTGCTGACCTCCGGGCCGCAGAAGCGGGGCAGGCGGACGATTGGTTCCGCACCATCACACGCGAGACATTCGGATGATGGTCCGGGGGGCAGCCGGGCTACTTATGGTCGGGCTGATAGCGGCCTGCACCGATGCCGCACCGCTTGTTGATCCGGCTCAGATCGACGGCGATGCCATCCCAGCCGCGCTGAGCGGCGTCTCGGGAGATGCGGCCATCGGCAAAGCCGTCTTCGTTGAGCGTGAGCAAGGGCACTGTGTCCTATGCCATCAAATCGACGGCCTGGAGGCGCCCTTTCAAGGGAATGTCGGTCCTGCTTTGACAGGACTTGGCAGCCGGTTAAACAAGGGGCAGATCCGCCTGCGGATTGTCAATGCTTCTGTGCTTAATCCGTCGACGATTATGCCGCCCTACTATCGTATCCGCGGCCTGAACCAAGTGGCCGATGAGCATCGGGGCGCGCCAGTTCTGACGGCGGATCAGATCGAACACTTGGTTGCGTATCTGTCATCATTGAAAGGGTAGGTTCATGCCGGATCGGATCCATCCGATGCTGACGCGGCGCACGGTTTGCGCTGGCCTTGCCGTCGCTGCCATTGCCGCGCCGATTGCACGGGCCCGAGCGATCGAGATGCCGGAAAAGACGCGCGCCGCGATTCTTGAGTTATTCGGTGACCGGCCCCTTGAGGAGGCACGCGTCACGATCACCATGCCGCCGATTGCCGAGAACGGATTTTCCGTACCCGTTGCGGTCGATGTGGACAGTCCCATGAGTGAAGCGGACCATGTGCGCCGAATTGCGCTGGTCGCCGAACGCAATCCCATTGCGACGCTGTTTCAGTGTCACCTTGGGCCTCGAGCCGGTCGGGCCAGTGTCGCGACAAGGGTGCGCCTTGCAGGAACACAGACGATCCGCGCGATTGCTGAAACCAACGATGGGCGGCTTTGGGTTGCCGGCACGGAAGTTGTCGTGACGCTTGCCGCCTGTGTGGTGTTGTAGGGGACGGTCATGGCCAATACCATTCGTATCCTGGTACCCGAAACCGCCGCGGCGGGCGAGGTTATCGAACTCAAGGCGTTGATCCGCCATCCGATGGAAAGCGGATTTCGGCGCGGCTCGCGTGGTGAGGTGATCCCGCGCGACATCATCACGGACTTTGTGTGCCTTTATGATGGTGAAGAAATCTTCCGCGCGGACTTCTTCCCGGCCGTTGCGGCCAATCCCTTTCTGACCTTCTATACTGTCGCCATGAACAGCGGCACGCTGGAGTTTCGCTGGACCGATCAAAATGGTGAGACCTGGTCGCAGACGGCGGAGTTGATCGTTACATGATCCGGAAGGCGGTCATGGGGATGCTGTTTGGCTTCCTGGCGGCGTGCAGCCCGCAATCGGATCCGGTTGAGCCCGCTTCTCTCGATGCGGATGAAAAGCGATCCGGCTACAGCTTTTTGACGCCCGACACCCAGGCTTTGCAAGACGACGATTTTGCCAATCCTGGTTATCTCTGGGTGGATCGCGGTGAGGCTTTGTTCCATGAAGCATCGGCAGGCGGGCCGTCTTGCGGGTCCTGCCATGAAGGGGAGACTGGCCATCTGAAGGGTGTCGCGGCGCGCTATCCGGCCATGGATAGGCAGAGCGATACATTGGTCAATCTTGAAGGCCGGATCAATTTGTGCCGGACACGGCATCAGAATGCGCCGGCGCTGGACTATGAGAGCGATGGGCTTCTCGCACTCACCGCCTATGTGGCATCCTTATCACGCGGGATGCCGCTTTCGGTTTCCGTCAGTGAGCAGACCAGATCGTTCTACACTCAAGGCGAGGTGTATTTCTTCACGCGGCGCGGCCAGCTCAATCTCGCATGCAGTCAGTGTCACAACGAAAATTGGGGTAAGCGACTGCGCGGCGACACAATCAGCCAAGGGCATGGAACGGGCTTTCCGGCCTACCGGCTGGAATGGCAAACCCTAGGGTCCCTGCACCGCCGGCTTTACGATTGCGATGCCGGGGTTCGGGCGGAACCAAAGGACCTGGGGTCGCCCGTTTATACGGCCCTGGAATATTACCTTGCCGTCCGGGCATCGGGCCTCACGGTCGAGGCGCCCGGTGTGCGGCGGTAGCTTCTCTGCCTTCAGCGCATTATTCCCAGGGATTGATCGGCGGCAGAATGGTCGGCAATGGCTGCTCGAGGCTATCCGTCTGGCGCGCGGGTCTGAAAGCCGCCAGCGGTTCCTCGGTTCGTTGCTGCTCCAGCCAAAAGACCCCGTCAAAGGGTTCGCTGTTCCCCCGTGTACCGATGAAATCCAAATCGCCGTCCCGATCGAGATCGCGGGCAATGAATTTGTCGAACATGCCGCGCGTGCGGCGGCTGATGTCATGGCGCACCCAGGGTTGGCCCGGTTCGCCGGTATTCTGGAACCAGCCCAGGCGGCCAAGCGCATCATTCCGGCCGATATCCGCGCCGTCGCGATCACGGGGACCGCGGCTGTAACTCCCGGCAAAGACATCGCCGTCGCCATCGCCATCGATGTCGGCGGCAATCAGTCCAACGACCATATCGGGAAAAAACGTGCCGATTGGGTGTGCCGTCCATGTCTCGCCGAGATTCGCCGGTTGCTCCAACCAGGCAATACCGCCCGTGGTGGCCGCAACAATATCCAGCCGGCCGTCACCATTGAGATCGTCGTAAGCCAGATTGAAGCCGCCCGCCTTGACACGGTCAATCGTTATCGGGTGCTCCGTAAAGGCAAGTGCATTCGGCGTACTGACATTCTCAAAAAGGACGATCCGATTATCGACCCGAAGACCTCCAATGACATCGAGATCGCCATCGCCATCAAGGTCCACCGGTTCGGCATTCTGCGGGATTCGATACCGGCCGAGTACGTGCTCCGACCAGCTTGCCTGCGCCAGGGGATCACCAGTGATCTTGAAAACGGAAATGGCAGTCGGCTTTGCCGTCGCCCGGTCCGGGTTTTGCTTTCCCTTGTTCGCCGCCGACACCTCAGGGCGGCCGTCCCCGTCAAAATCGGCGAAAAATACGCGGATCCAGGATCCGCGATCCTGCGTGATCGCTGGGATGATGTGGTCCCAAGGACGTGTGCGACTATCCGCTCCCGGATTCTGAAAGTAGGCCAGATGCGCCAACTCCGACGCGATGATGATATCCGGCCAGCCATCGCCATTCAGATCCGCAATCGACGCGTCCTCTGGTGCGGCGGCGAGCGGGCCGTCCGCAAGCGTCACATTCACCCACTTGGTAGGGTCATCAGTCGCGAAGGCAATCCGGACATGGCCGTTCGGGACCCCATCATAGACGGTGTCCGACTCATGGACCGAGACGATATCCTCTCGGCCGTCGCCGTCGAGATCGGCCATAACAAGGCCATCACTGCCGCTAATGGCCTCCCCGCTCAAGGCCACATCGTCGATTACGTGCTCCTGCCAGGAGATGAAATGGCCATCGTCTGCTATTGCGGACGTCGGCGTATCGGCGACCGTGGGAGCGTGATCCTCGGTGGCCATGAGCGGGAATATCCAAGCACTGCCAACAAAAATGGCCAGGAACCCAGCGATCAGAGGCATTCTGTTGCGCCAAAACCGTCCGGTCATTGATGGTCCTCCCTCGGTTTATACGCTGTTCCGCTTTAGTCTCAAGCATAGTCGAGTGCGGCCATGAGCAGAAGGGGGCCGTGACAGGGCATGGGGTGCGTTCTTACCATCCGCTGCATGGGATCATGCTATACTCATGCTACAAGCTCAGTCGATGAGATCAGAAGGTCTATGGCCGCGAGGCTGGTGGAAGCGCGAGGGTACCGGTGACAGCAAAACGCATCCTTCTCTTGGGCGCGACGGGCACCATAGGGCGTGCCGCGGCGGCGGCCTTGGCCGGGCGTGGCCATGACCTGACGTGCATTATCCGTCCGTCTCAGGACCGACAGCATGGGGATGATCTCGCCGGTTTCGAGGGCATCAAGAACGGTGCAACTATACGGCTTGCGGATGTGACCGATCCGATGGATCTGCGCCGAAATGGTATCTGCGGTGACCCATTCGACGTTTTGGTGTCCTGTCTTGCATCCCGCACGGGTGCGCCGAAGGATGCCTGGGCCATCGATTATCAAGCCCACATGGATGCTTTGGAGGCCGCCCGTGAAGCGGGCGTATCCCAAATGGTTTTGTTGTCGGCCTTGTGCGTTCAAAAGCCCCGGCTCGCGTTCCAGCAAGCTAAACTGGCGTTTGAACGGCAGTTGATGGACTCCGGCATCACCTATTCGATTGTCCGGCCGACCGCCTTCTTCAAGTCATTGTCCGGCCAGATCGAACGGGTCCGGCGCGGCAAGCCTTTCCTGATTTTCGGAGATGGAAACCGGACGGCCTGCAAACCGATCAGCGACGCCGATCTGGCGACCTATATGTCGGATTGTCTGAATAAGGAGGATCGGTGGAACCGCATCTTGCCCATTGGCGGGCCTGGACCGGCGATCACGCCGCGCGATCAGGGGGAGGCCCTGTTCCGGCTGTTGGGACGGGACGCTCGCTTCCAAAGCGTCCCGGTGGCCTTGTTTCGCGGGCTTGCCGGCGTGCTTGGCTTGGCGGGCCGGGCCATCCCGCCGCTCGCCGAGAAAGCAGAACTCGCGCGCATTGCTCACTATTATGCGACTGAGTCCATGTTGGTGCTGGATCCTGTCACAGGCCGGTACGACGCTGATGCCACGCCGTCTTTTGGAACGCAGACCTTGATCGATCATTATGATCGG
>CAZHDI010000011.1:0-54268 GCA_964531285.1 uncultured Alphaproteobacteria bacterium
ATCGCGTGGCCTAGGGCCGTCATGGCCGCTTCTTGAACACCCTCGCTCTGGGTCGGGTGGGCATGGATCGTCGCGGCGATGTCTTCAAGGCGTGCGCCCATCTCCAGAGCCAGCGCAAAATCCGCGGACAATTCCGACACATGGCCGCCAACCGCCTGAAGGCCCAGCACCAGATGATTGTCTTTGCGGGCGACGATCTGCACAAAGCCGGCATCGTCATTCACGGTCATGGCCCGGCCATTGGCTTTGAAGGGAAACTGGCCTGTCACGATGTCATGGCCGGCCTGGCGGGCTTCCTCCGGGGACAGACCGACCGTGACCACTTCGGGATCGGTGAAGCACACGGCCGGCACGCAGACCTTGTCCCAGCTGCGCTTTTCCCCCGCGATGATCTCGGCGACCATTTCCCCTTGCGCCATGGCACGGTGGGCCAGCATGGGCTCGCCGGTCAGATCGCCGATCGCCCAGACATTGGTCATGGAGGTGCGGCACTGATCATTCACGGTGACAAAGCGGCCCATGCGGTCGAGATCGAGGCCTTCCAGGCCCCAGCCGTCCGTCTTCGGACGGCGGCCCACGGTCACGAGCACCTTGTCCGCGGGCACCACGCGCTCCGTCCCCTGAACGGCGACCGACAGGCCGGCCGGCTCATCATAAGACAGCGCCTTGGCGTTGAGCATCACTTCGATGTCATGGCGGCGCAGACTGTCCAGCACCGGCTTGGTCAGGGCCGCGTCATATTGGGGCAGGATCCGGTCCAGCGCCTCGATGACCGTTACCTGGGCGCCGAGCTTGCGGAACACAAAGCCCAGTTCCAGGCCGATATATCCGCCCCCCACAACGGCCATGCGCTTTGGGATATCCGTGAGCGACAGGGCATCCGTCGAGGACAGGATCGCGCCGCCAAAGGGCAGGGACGGCAGGGCCACGGGCTCGGACCCGGTGGCCAAGATCACATGATCCGCCTCGATCACGACCTCGCCATCGGCGGTCGCGACCGCGCAGGTCTTGCCGTCGCGCATCACGCCCCAGCCCTCGATCACGCGCACCTTGGCTTTCTTCAAGAGGCCGCCCACCCCGGTGGTCAGCTTGCGGACGATAGTATCCTTCCAGGCGACCGTCTTGGCCAGATCGATGCGCGGCGCCTCCACCGAGATGCCGAGCGCGCCCTTGTCCGCATACGCCAGGGTTTTGGCGAATTCATCGGCGGCGTGGATGAGCGCCTTGGAGGGAATACAGCCCACGGTCAGGCAGGTCCCGCCCAAGGCCTTGCCCTCGACCAGCACCGTGTCGAGCCCCAACTGGCCGGCGCGGATCGCCGCCACATAGCCGCCGGGTCCGCCGCCCAGAACCAGCACTTTCGCCGTGATCGGTTTCACTCAAGCCTCCATGAACAAGGTCGCGGGATGCTCGATCAGTCCTTTGATCCGTTGGATGAAGGACGCGGCATCCCAACCGTCGATCACCCGGTGATCGAAGGAGGACGACAAATGCATGATCGTGCGCGGTACAAACGCGCCATTCTGATAGACCGGCTGAACGCGCATCTTGTTGACGCCGATAATGGCGACTTCCGGATGATTGATCACCGGCGTGGTCGCAAGCCCGCCCATCGGCCCCAGGCTGGTGATCGTGATCGTCGAGCCGGTCAGGTCCTCGCGGGCGATGCGTCCGGTCCGCGCGGCATCGGCCAGCCTCCGGATCTCGCCGGCCGATGCCCACAGATCGAGCGCTTCGGCATGGCGCGCCACGGGCACCACAAGACCATTGTCCGTCTGGGTCGCAATGCCGATATGCACCCCGCCATAGCGGTGAATGACACCGGCCTCGTCATCGAAACGCGCGCTCATCAGCGGATGATCGCCGACGGCGATGACCATGGCGCGCATCAGGAAGGGCAGGAAGGTCAGCTTGGGCCGGTCGTCCGAACGCTGCTCATTGAGCTGGGCGCGCAACGCTTCGACCTCGGTGACGTCGATTTCCTCGATATAGCTGATATGGGGGATGCGCTGCTTGGCCAGCTGCATCTTCTCGGCGATCCGCCGGCGCAGGCCGATGACCTTGATGTCCTGCACGGTCGTATTGGCCATGAGCCCGCCCCGGCCAACACTGACCGGCCGCGCCGCTCCGCTGGCATAGGCGTCGAGATCCTCATGAAGGATGCGCCCCGCCGGCCCGCTGCCGCGCACGAACGCCAGATCAATGCCCATATCCCGGGCGCGCCGGCGCACGGCGGGGGCCGCGATCGGGCGCTCGCCTTCAGCGCGGGGCACACCGCCCTGGGCGGTGGCCGGCACGGCGGCAGCCTCGCGCACGGGCGCCGGGATAGTCTGACGAGCCGCGGCCTGGTCCGCTGGCGGCTCCGGTGCCGATTGGGGCTGGGGCGCGGGTTCGGATTGAGGGGCAGCGGCTGCAGGTGCCGGCTCCTCCGCACCCAGATTACCCTCGCCCTGGACCTCCAGACGGATGATCTCGGTACCGGTGGCCACCATGTCACCGACCTCGAACGCCAATGAGACGACCGTGCCCTCGACGGGCGAGGGGATTTCCACCGTCGCCTTGTCGGTCATCACTTCGGCCAGGATCTGATCTTCCCGGACCGCATCGCCGGGCGCCACCAGCCAGGTGACGATCTCGGCCTCGGCGACCCCTTCGCCCACATCGGGCATGCGGATGATATGAAAACCCATCAGGACGCCTCCATCACTTGGCGCAGACCCGCGCCCACGCGTTTGGGCCCGGGGAAGTATTCCCACTCATGGGCATGGGGGTAGGGCGTATCCCAGCCGGCGACACGCAGCACCGGCGCTTCGAGATGATAAAAGCAGGCTTCCTGCACGAGCGCGGACAATTCCGCACCATAGCCGCAGGTCAGCGTGGCTTCGTGCACAACGACACAGCGCCCGGTCTTGCGGACGGACGCCTCGATGGCCTCCATATCGATGGGCAGAAGCGTGCGCAGATCCAGGATTTCCGCGTCGATGCCGGTTTCCTGCGCGGCGGCTTCGGCCACGAAAACCATCGTGCCATAGGCCAGGATCGTCACGTCCGATCCTTCGCGCACCAGCGAAGCCTTCCCCAATGGCACCGTATAATAACCATCGGGGACTTCACCGGCGGCATGCTTCGACCACGGCGTAATCGGGCGGTCGTGATGGCCGTCGAAGGGACCGTTATAGAGCCGCTTGGGCTCCAGAAAGATCACCGGATCGTTGTCTTCGATAGCGGCGATCAGCAGTCCCTTGGCGTCATAGGGCGTCGACGGCAGAACGGTTTTGAGCCCGGATACATGGGTGAACACCGCTTCGGGGCTCTGGCTGTGGGTTTGGCCGCCATAGATGCCGCCGCCGCACGGCATGCGCAGCACGATCGGCGCGGTGAACTCCCCGGCCGAGCGGTAGCGCAGGCGCGCGGCTTCCTGGGTGATCTGGTCATAGGCGGGAAACACATAATCCGCAAACTGAATTTCCGCGACTGGCCGCAATCCATAGGCGCCCATGCCGATGGCCGCGCCGACGATCCCGCCTTCGCTGATCGGTGTATCGAACACGCGGTTGGTGCCGTATTTCTGCTGAAGCCCGTCCGTACAGCGGAACACGCCGCCGAAATAACCGACATCCTCGCCAAAGACGACAACATCGCCGTCCTGGTCCAGCTTGACATCCATGGCGCTGCGCAGCGCCTCGATCATATTCATCCGCGGCATCGTTTACACCCCCGCCTGCTGACGCTGGCGCCGCAGATGAGGCGGCATGCTTTCATAGACATCCTCGAACATTTCCTTCGGGCTCGGGCGCGGCCCCTGACCCAACGTGCCGTGCGCCTCGGCTTCTTTGGCGGCAACACGGATTTCCTCGTCGAACTCGCTTTCGGCCTGCTTGTGGCGCTCCTCGCTCCAGGCACCTTTGCGAATGAGATAATTCTTCAGGCGGATGACCGGATCGCCGAGCGGCCAGGCATCGGATTCGGTCTTGGGCCGGTATTTGGACGGATCGTCCGAGGTCGAATGGGCACCGGCCCGGTAGGTCACCCATTCGATCAGAACGGGGCCGAGACCGCGCCGGGCGCGTTCCGCGGCCCATTGGGACACCGCATAGACCGCAAGGAAATCGTTACCGTCGACCCGCAGGGCCGGGATGCCATAGCCATGCCCCCGGGCGGCAAAGGTATTCGCCAGGCCGCGCGCGATCCCCTGGAAGCTGGAGATCGCCCACTGATTATTGACGATGTGCAGCAAGACGGGCGCCTGATAGACCGAGGCGAACACAAGCGCGGCATGGAAATCGCCCTCCGCGCTGGCGCCGTCGCCGATCCATGCCGAGGCGATCTTGGTATCGCCCTTGATCGCCGACGCCATCGCCCAGCCGACCGCCTGGATATATTGCGTGGCCAGATTGCCGGAGACGGTAAAGAAACCATACTCCTTGGACGAATAAAGAATCGGCAATTGCCGGCCCTTGAGCGGATCCTTCGCATTCGAATAGATCTGGCACATCATCTCCACGAGCGGATAATCCTGGGCCAGAAGAAGGCCCTGCTGCCGATAAGTGGGGAAGTTCATATCCCCCTTGCGCAGGGTCATCTGATGGGCGATGGCAATGGCCTCTTCGCCGGTGCATTGCATATAGAACGAGGTCTTGCCCTGGCGCTGGGCCATCAGCATACGGGCATCGAAGGCCCGGTTTTTCATCATCGTCCGGAGGCCGCGCAGCGCGGTTTCTTCGTCGCAGGCATCAGCCCATTCGCCGACCGCCTCGCCGTCCCGGTTCAGGACGCGGATCATCGTATAGGCCAGATCGCGAATATCCTCGGCCTTCACATCGATCGGCGGTTTGCGCACTTCACCGGCGCTGGCAATCGCCACATGGCTGAAATCGGGGTCTTTACCCGGACGGGCGGCGGGCTCGGGCACATGCAGCCGCAGCGGCTCATAGGGGGGGCGGTCCAGGTCGGCCATGGGCGCGCATACTCCTTTAACGAGGTCTGAGCCGGCTTCTTTGCCAGTGGTCGCAGGCATGGGTAGCCGCCGAAACGCGCCCGCGCAAGAGCCTCGCGGGCCGCATCGGGCCAGCCGCGCGGCCCATGGCCGGGATCCGTTCGCGGGTGCGGCATAGGCGCTGGAAGAAGATGGCCCGGTCATCGGCGCGGCGGGATCGAAGATTACCCGATCCGATCCCGGGGCGGAGCAAAGCGCAAAATCATACCGCGATGCAGCAAACCGGCAGCGGGCATCACGGCGGGCGTGTCCGAGGGCCGCGCGATGAAAAAAGCGCCACGCGGAGGATACTCCCCGTGGCGCCTTGTGTATCGGATTGGGCGCGGCATCTCCCGCGCCCAGGAGGCCTAATCAGGCGACTTCGAACAGGCCAGCCGCGCCCATGCCGCCGCCGACGCACATGGTGCATACGACATATTTTGCGCCCCGGCGCTTGCCCTCGATCAGGGCATGGCCGACCATCCGCGCACCCGACATGCCGTAAGGGTGGCCGATCGAGATGGCGCCGCCATTGACGTTGAGCAACTCGTTCGGAATGCCCAGCGTGTCGCGGCAGTACAGCACCTGGCTGGCGAAGGCTTCGTTGAGTTCCCAAAGGCCGATATCGGACACTTTGAGGCCGTTGCGCTCCAGAAGCTTCGGCACGGCGAACACGGGACCGATCCCCATTTCATCCGGGTTGGTCCCGGCAACGGCGATGCCCCGATAGATGCCGAGCGGCTGAAGGCCGCGCTTCTCGGCGGTCTTGGCTTCCATCAGCACCGCGGCCGACGCCCCGTCGGACAGCTGCGACGCGTTACCGGCGGTGATGTTCTTGCCTTCCTTGATGACCATGCCGCCCGGAAATACCGGCTGAAGACCGGCCAGGACCTCATAGGTCGTGCCCGGACGATTGCCTTCGTCCTTCTCCAGATTGGTCGGCACCTGCGACATCTCACCAGTCTCCTTGTTCTTCAGGAGCATGGTCGAGGGCATCGGCACGATTTCGTCATTGAACTTGCCGGCCTGCTGGGCTTCATGGGTGCGGGCCTGGGACTGGGCCGCGTAGCGGTCCTGCGCCTCGCGGGAAATGCCATAGCGTTCGGCGACAATCTCGGCGGTCTCGATCATCGACATGTAAATCGAGGGCATGTTCTCCAGCAGCCACGGATCCGGCTCGACATTCAGCTTGGAACCCATCTGCACCTTGGAAATCGATTCCAAGCCGCCGCCGACGGTGACGGTCATGCCGTCGGTGATGATCTGCTTGGCCGCCGTTGCGATGGCCATCATGCCCGAGGCGCACTGGCGGTCGATGGTCATGCCGGCCACGGTGGTTGGCACGCCGGCCCGCACCAGGATCTGGCGCGCGACGTTCTGGAACTGGGTGCCCTGCTGGAGGGCGGCGCCCATGACCACGTCCTCGATCTCGCCCGGCTCGACCTTCGAGCGCTCAATGGCGTGCTTGACGGCATGCGCGCCCAGCTCCTGGCTGGGGGTGTTGTTGAAGGCGCCGCGCCCGGCCTTGCCGATCGGCGTGCGGGCGGTGGAGACGATGACCGCTTCTCTCATGGTGTCCTCTCAATTGTCATTTCACGTGCCGGAACATGGTTTATACCGATTTCTCCCGGATCGGCCAGATGCCGCAGCCCGGAGCGGAACGCCCCGGGAGTGTAGCGGCGTTATACCGCGACGCACACCCTCGCGATGGCGAGCCCCATGAAAGCCAGGTGCCGATGGCCTTTCTTCTGACACATGCCCGCCTTCTGGGCTTCGGCTTCACGGCGGCGTTCTTCGCCAGCTTCGGCCAGACTTATTTCATCGCTTTGTTTAGCGCGCCCTTACGCGAGGCATTCGGTCTGTCTCACGGGGCTTTCGGTACCGTTTACGCGCTCGGGACCCTGACCAGCGCGGCGCTCTTGATCCAGGTCGGCGCGCTTCTGGACCGGGTGGATCTGCGCACCTATGCCCTCGCGGTTCTGGCGGCCTATGCGGGCATTTGCGCGTATATGGCGCTCATTCCGGTTCAATCGGTTGTGTTCCTTTATCTGGCGATTTTCGGCTTGCGGTTTTTGGGGCAAGGGCTGTCGAGCCATATGAGCGCGACCACCATGGCCCGGTATTTCGAGGCCGCGCGGGGCCGGGCACTGTCGATTGCCGCATTGGGCCACCCCGCGGGCGAGGCGGTGTTTCCCACTATCGGCGTGGTGCTGATCGCGGCGCTCGGATGGCGGGGCGCCTGGGGCGCGGCCGCGGTGATCCTGGCGGTGTTCACCCTGCCGCTGATCCTGTGGCTGTTGCGCGGGCAGGCCGAACGCCATGCCGATTTTCTCGCCGCGCAACGGGAGAAACCCGACATGCCGGCCATCTCGCGCCGGGCCCTGTTCCGCGATCCGCGGTTCATGTGGCGTCTGCCGGCGATCCTGGCGCCGGGCTTCATCAATACGGGCATTTTCTTCAGTCAGGTTCATATCGCCGAGGTAAAGGGCTGGTCGCTGCAGCTCTTCGCCGCGGGGATCGCGGCCTATGCCGGGGCGGCCGTCGCCGGGTCGCTGATCACGGGGGTGGTGATCGACCGGGTGGGGGCGGTGCGCCTGTTCCCCTTTGTCTTTTTGCCGCTGGCCGCCGCGATGGCCTGGCTCGCCCTGTCGGCGGCGCCCCTGACCGTCTTCGGTTTCATGGCCCTGGCGGGCCTGTCCGGCGGGGCCTATGCGGCGGTCTCCGGCGCGCTGTGGGCGGAGATCTACGGCGTGGCCCAGATCGGGGCGATCCGCTCCCTGACCGTGTCGATCATGGTGTTCTCCACCGCGCTGTCGCCGCCGCTGATGGGCTGGGCTATCGATCTGGGGCTGTCGGTCAACATCCTCGCCGCCGGTTTTGCGGTGTATGCGCTGACGGGTGCCTGTCTGGCAGGATTGGCCCCACGCGCTCGCCCTGCTAGCGTGTCGCCATAAAAATGGATCAGGACGCGCATCGGGGGATGCGCGCCGCCGGGGAGGGGAACCGCCATGCGCTGGCTTATCGGATTGCTTGTTGTTCTGGGTCTGGCCGGCGCCGGGCTGCATATGGCGGGGCTGCGGATTTCGCCGCTCGCGACCCATAGCTGGGACACCGATGCCGCGATCGAGCGGGCCGCGGCCTATGATGTGGAGATCGTCCGCGAGGCCTACGGCGTGCCGCATATTCTAGGCGCGCGCGATGTCGATGTGGCGTTCGGTCTGGCCTGGGCCCATGCCGAGGACGATTTCCCCACGATCGAGATGGCCGGCTATCTGGGCCGGGGCGCGCGCGCCGTGAACCGGTCGGAAGAGGAGGCCATTCAAAGCTATCTGGTGCAGTTGTTCGGCACGCGGTCGCTGGTCCGGGCCCGCACCGAGATCGATCTGTCGCCGGAGATTCGGGCCTATCTCGAGGCCTATGCGGATGGTCTCAACTATTACGCCGCTCTCCATCCCGAGGAGATCACCACCGATCTGTTCCCGATCACGCCCGAAGACATCCTGACCCGGACGACCTTTTCCAGCCCGCTCTTTTACGGCATGTCGGGCACGCTCACCCGGCTGATCAGTCCGCAGACGGAGCGCGAGGCCGGGCGCGGCCAGGAGCTTCAGGTCCAGCTCATGGGCGTGGGGCCGGATGTGGAACTGGGCTCGAACGGTCTGGCGGTCGCACCGTCCCGCTCGGCGGACGGGGTGACGCGGCTATTCGTCAATTCGCATCAGCCGGTCAGCGGTCCGCTGGCCTGGTACGAGATGCGGATCAAGAGCGAGGAGGGGCTGAACTTCGCGGGCGGCACCTTTGCCGGCGCGCCGCTGCCGTTCCATGGCCACAACGCCCATCTGGGCTGGACCTCGACCATCAACCGCCCGGATCTGATCGATGTCTATGAGCTTGTCATCAATCCGGACAATGAATATCAGTACCGGCTTGACGGGGAGTGGGTGGATCTGGAGCGCAGCGACGCGACCGTCATGGTTCACCTGTGGGGCCCCTTTGCCTGGGCGGCCAAGCAGGAGATGCTTCGGTCCCGGCACGGGCCGGTGCTGCGCACACCGCGCGGCACGTTCGCGATCCGCTATGCGACCATGGAGTCGGTGGCGTTTCTGGAAGCCCAGTACCGGCTGGTCAAAGCCACCAATCTGGACGAGTTTCACGACGCGCTGCGCATGAACGTCCAAGGCAATGCCAACCGGATCTATGCGGACAAAGAAGGCAACATCGCCGCGTTCTATGTCGCCCGCATGCCAAAGCGGGTGCCGGGCGTGGATTACACCGGCATCGTGCCGGGCGACCGGTCCGACCTGATCTGGACCGAGTTCGAGGATTTCGACTCGCTGCCCCATGTGATCAATCCGCCCGAGGGGTTCGTGACGGAAGCCAATTCGACGCCGTTCGTGGTGACCGGGGGGCCGAGCGATCCGAAGCCGGAGGATTATCCGGCCACCTATGGGATCGAGACCCACATGACCAATCGCGCGTTGCGCGCCCTGGCCCTGTTCAAGGCCGACCGGTCGATCACGCGGGACGATTTCATCGCCTACAAATTCGACAACGCCTATCACCCGGAGTCGATCGCGGCCCAGGTGAAGGCCGATCTTCTCGATCTGGACCTCTCGGACGATCCGGCTCTCGAGGCGGCCCAGGCGCATATCCGGGCCTGGGACCTGCGCGCCGACGCCGAGAATCGTCATGCGGCCCTGTCGCTGCTCGTCGCCAGTCCGATCGGTACGGCGATCTTCAATGACGAGACCCCGCCCGGTACCCGTGAGACGCTGGAGGAGGCGGTGGCCTATCTGATGGCGCATCACGGCACCATCGACGTGCCCTGGGGCACGGTGAACCGGCTCGTGCGCGGCGATGTCAGCCTGCCGCTTTCCGGCGGTCCGGACACGCTGCGGGCGGTTTACGGCACCCGCGAGGACGACGGCACGCTCCACATGGCCGCCGGGGACGGGCTGGTCATGCTCGCCGAATGGGACCCGGAGGCCGGGCTCACCAGTCACAGCATCCATCATTTCGGCTCGGCCGTGGGGCGCCCCAATTCGCCGCACTATGCGGATCAGGCGCCGCTGTTCGCGGCCGAGGAGATGACGCTGGTGCCGTTTTCACCCGCGGAAATTGACTCGAATGCCGTTCAGCGTTACTCCCCCGGGCCCGACGCACCCGCGCGGTGATGTGCCGTTGTCACATTCATGCATGGGCCGGGTCCGAGATATCCACACTGCGGGTTCCGGAGTATAGCTTCGGATAGTATTACGGGTTGGAGTGCAACCGTAAGCTCGGCGCTGCAACCCCCTGCAATCATTTTGATTTTTAGCTGAACGCCCGTCACTTTGATCCGGAATACTTGGCACTCCCCGTGCCTATACTCAGGTTTTCCACGGCCAGCCGAAACAATTGCGGCCACTATCTTAAAGGTAAGCAGCCGTTTTTGGACTTGCCTGGCCGTCTCCGGTCGCTTTACATGGTTACCGAATGGACGCATAGGCCGGCATACGAAAATGTTGGTTCCCGTCGCGGCGTCCTCCCATATTTCGACGGAGAGAGGATCTTGGCATGACGCAAGCTGCGGTTGTGGATGAGCAGACGCAAGTGGATGCGGTTGCCACCCCGGCGCTCCGCCGGGCGCGTGAGGATTGGCAGAAGGAAGAGCGCAGCCAGTCGATCCTCGATGCCGCCGAACGCCTCTTCGTCAGCGAAAACGAGACCCTGCCGACGGTGGAGCAGGTCGCGCGGGCCTCGGGCGTCGCGAAAGGCACGGTCTATCTCTATTTCAAGACGAAAGAGCAGATCTTCCTGACCATCTTCCACAACAAGCTTCTGGCGTGGGGGCAGGACATTCGGGCCCGGATCGAGGCCCATGCCGGGCCGATCACGGCCGAGGTCATCGCCGATGCGATGATCGCTTACCCCTTGGAGGACAAGACGATCCTCAATCTGGCGGGGTTTTCGGCATCCTGGTTGGAGAGCGATCTGAAGTTCGATGACGCGGTGGCCTCGCGGCGCGACCTTAGCCAGGGCCTGCAGGCGATTGGCGCGGCCATCGAAGCGCGCCGTCCCGGCCATTCGGCAATCCGCTACGGTCAGATGCTGCTGCAAAGCTACAGCTATCTGGTCGGCCTGTGGCAGGTGGCGTCACCGCCGAATGTGTTGAGCAGCGCCCAGGCGCTCCCTGAATTCTCAGTCTTTCATCTGGATTATCCGGAAGCGGCCCGCAAAGGCGTCGTCGCCTTGCTGACATCCCAGCTCGGGTGAGGGATAGACCCCGCGAGACCACGCGCGGCTAGCGTCAACATCTTCCGGAGTTAAGGGCGGCCCCCCGGGCCGCCCTTTGGCGCCTGGACCCCGGCTGCGCTCATTTGGCGCAAGGACCCCTGCCGATCTGCTGGACACCCGCGATGCGCCGGGTAACATGCTGCGAGCGCCGCCGGACTGCTTCGGCGGCGTTTTATCTATCGGGGGAATGGGTGCCGGACGGATGGGCGCGCGGCGACGCGGCGCCGATCCCGGCGGTGCGCTGGCGAGGTCCAAGAGCAGCGGCGTGGCACAGCTATTCATCACCATGGCGGCGGACGACGCGGAGCAGGGCGAAGTGATCGCCGACGCCCTGCGCCGCGCCGGTCATCGGGTCACCGGGCGGGCGGATTTGCCCGCCAGGGCCAATGGTGACGGCTGGGTACGCCACGGCATCGACACGGCGGACGGGGTGATTGTGCTGTGGTCGCCGGCCGGATTGGCCTGCCGCTGGGTGCGCCGCGACGCCGAACGCGCGCTGATTGCACGCCGGGCCATCCCGGTCCTGATCGATCCTGTCGAGTCCGGCGCATGGCTCCGCGCCGGCTTCACCCGTCCGGTGATCGACCTGTCGGGCTGGTTGGGTGCGCCGGATCATGCGGGCTGGCAGAAGCTCACCCGCGCCGTCGCCGGATGCGCGGCCCATGCCCGCCGTGCCGCCGCCCTCTGATCCCACGCGGTCCTTCGTCTGCCGGTGCGCCGCCGAGGCTTTCCATGACCCATCCGAGTCCTGATCTGATCGACCTCCTTTGCGATTTTACCGGCCTGGAGCGGGTCGCGCGGGATGCTGACGGTGAGCCTGATACGGCGGCATTGACAGACATTCGCGCGGTTCTGGAGGCGATGGGTTTGCCGGCCGGCACGCCCGCGGCAGCCGCCGAGTCCGCGCGCCGGGCGGCGGCGCAGGCCTGGCGCCCGGGGCTTGCACCGGTAATCACGGCACCGCCGGGCCGCCGGGTCCTGCGCGTCGTCTACACCGCGCCCCGGGAGGTCACGGGCCCGCTGGACTGGCGGCTGACGATCGAGGGCGGCGGGGAGCGCGGCGCGCGTCTCGATCCCGACGCCATGACGATCCTGGCCAAGGGCAGCAGCGGCGCTGTGCCGTTGACGCGCTGGCGGCTGGACCTGCCGGTCATGGTGGAACCGGGTATCCATGGGCTGGCGATCATCCGGACCGGGAGGGATGCCGAGGGCCAGGCCGAGATCCGGGACGAGGCCAGGGTCATCGCCCCGCCGCGCCGGCTGACCCGGGCCAAAGCGCTCGCGCAGGGGCAGAAGACCTGGGGCCTGGCCGTCCCGCTGGCCCGGTTGGCCAGCGCCCGCAATTGGGGTGTTGGCGATTTCACCGATCTGGCCGATCTGACCGCCCGGGCGGCCCGGCTCGGCGCAGGCTTCGTCGCACCCGGACCGCTGCATGCGGGCGGCCTGGCGCCGGACAGGGCGGACCGGCCGTCGAGCCGCCGGTTTCTCGACCCCATCTACCTGGATCTCGATGCCGTCCCGGATCGGACGATCAGTGCGTCGGCCATGGAGCACCGGTCGAGCGATGCCTTTGCCGCGCGGCTGGAAACCGCCCGCGAGACTCGCGATATCGCTCTGATCCGTACTCTGAAGACCGAGATCGCCGGTCACCTCTATGCGGGCTTCAAGGCCCATTTCCTGGATCGCGACGGTGGGCCATGGGGCCGGGGCCTGGGCTTCCTGGCTTATCGGGATGTGGAAGGCGAGACGCTGCGCCGGTTTGCGGTCTTTCAGGTGCTGAGCGGTCATCTGGCGGCGCAGGGGCACGGGCCGGACTGGCGGTCCTGGCCGGACGCGTATCGCGATCCGGCGAGCCCGGCCGTGGCGGCGTTCGCACGGGACCATGCGGATGCTGTAGCGTGTGCGGAATATCAGCAATGGCTGTGTGAGGCGCAACTCTCCATGGCCCGGGCGCGCGGGCGTGCCGCCCGCATGGCCGTCGGCCTGATCACCACTTTGAGCCCGGGACCGGCGCCCGGCGGCGCGGAGGTCTGGGCCGATCGCCAGCGGTTCCTGGGCGGTGTCGAAGCGGAAACCGGACATGCGCTCTATGACCGCGACGCGCTTCTGGCGGACGGCTACACCGCACTGAGCGATGTGATCAGACCGGCCATGCGGCAGGGGGATGCGCTGTTCGTGGACGCCGCCGCCGGCCTGTGGCGCCTCCCGTGCCGGGGTACGGGGCAAGCCAAGGAACAGGCAGTCATCCGCCCACGAACGGAAGATCTGTTGACGCTTCTGGCCGCCCATGCCCGCGAGACCGGCTGCATGGTCATTGCCGGCGGCCCGCTCAGCCCGGACCAGATGGCCGATTTGGACGCCCGGGGGATCCTGTCCGGCGTGGCCATGGCGGCGCCGGCCCGCGCGGAGACACGCGCGCGCCTTTATCCGCGCCTTGCCATGGTGAGTGCCGCATCCGATCCGGCTCGCCCCGGCCTCGGCTCAGACGGCGGGCGCGTCGATGCCATCCTGACAGCCGAGGCGATGTTGAAGACCGCGGGCGCCGGGCGCGGTCCGGCCGTTACACGGTTCCTGGCCCGCACCCCCTCCATCCTGGCCGCCGTGACGCTCGATGATCTCGCCGGCCGTGCATCCGAGCGCATCGATTATGCCGCCGTGCTAGCCGATCCCGCCGTGATCGAACGCGCCGGCGCCATCGCGGCCGACCGCCGCAAACGCTGGCGGCAAGCCGGCACGGGATCGCCCGTATCCGGATAGGCGATCCCGCTTTGCGACCGTCGTCACACTGACCGGGGGCGGATCTGTCCGACCGGCTTGTTAGCCATATCGGTCACATCAATCGTAAATGCCTGGAATGCCAGTGTGATCATGCGGCGGCCTGTCGCCGTCGACACTATTGGCAGCCTTTCCAATGACTTAAATTCACGTAAACGGCGCGCCCGCGCCTTGTCGCCGAACAGGCCGGTGCGTAGCTTGCCCGTCGGAGTGACTCGGCTTGTGGGAAGGCGGCGAGGTGGACGTGTATCCGTATACGGTGGAGTCTGAGATCGTGAAACGAAAAGGCGGATCATGCGTTGCGCGGGTGGGAGCCGGGCTCCGGCTCGCAGCCCTCGTTCTGGCGGCGCTCGTATGGACGGCAAGTCCGAACCCGGTCCGCGCGCAGGAGGCCGGCACGGTCACCGTGACGGTGCAGCAGGGCACCGGGTCGGGCCTGTATATGCCCGGCGACCTCGTGACCGTGGGCGCGGACGCAGCGCCGACGGGGCAGGTGTTTCTGCGCTGGGACGGCGATGTCGGCAGTCTGACCGATCCCTTCGCGGCAACCACGATGCTCAGCGTGCCCATGAGCGATGTCATGCTTGCCCCGCTTTACGGCGTGACAAGCGGGGCGAGCGTCGTCACCTTCACGTCCCATACGGACGGCGCGATTGTCGATGAAAAGGGTTTCAGCGTTTTCGGCTTCGTCGAGGATCCGGCGGGCTTCGCCGGTCTGACGGCGACGGTTCAGATCGACGGGATCGGTCCGGTGCCGGAGCTTACGAATGTCCCGCTTTCGGTCGGTCCGAACACCGGACAGTTCGCACTGCGGGTTTTCGATGAGGATGTGCCGCCCGGCTCGACCGTGATCATCACCCTCCTGGCGCGCAATTCCGCCGATCAGACCGCGACGGCGACGCTGCGGCTGTCGGCCGAGACGATCAGTGACGAGATTTATCAGCTTCTCAGCCGCACCTCTTTCGGCGTCACGCCCGACATGCTCGCCGAGGCCCGCGAGATGGGCTTTGACGATTATCTCGAAGCGCAGATCAAAGGTGCGCGGAAGGTCGAGAAAAAGCTCGATACGGACGAAGATTATGTGAAGAAGGTCGCGCCGACCAAATTCTTCTCCAAGCTGCGCGAATATGAGAGCGAAAAAATTCGCCAACTTATGCGCGAGCGCCTGTCCTATCTTCTGTTTTCGGACAATCACCTACGCGAGGTGATGGCGGTTTTCTGGGACAATCACTTCAACACGACCGCGACCGCCAACGATGACTTTTACGGCGAATTGATGGAGATGCGGGCCTTCCGCGAATACGCTCTGGGCTCATTCCGGGATCTGCTGGAGATCAGCGCCAAAAGCTCCGTGATGATGAATTACCTCAACAACAACACCAGCGCCGTTGGGGCGATCAACGAGAATTACGGCCGGGAGTTGATGGAGCTTCACACCGTCGGGGTGAATGCGGGCTATACGGACGAGGACGTGATCCAGTTCGCCCGGGTATTCACCGGCTGGAGCGAGGATCATACCAAAAAGTCCGCTAAGGCCCGCATGAAGAACAAGAAGAAGCCCAAGCATGACGAACGGGTCTTCGAGTTCGTCGGCGAAAACCACGATGGCGGGTTCAAATTCATTCCGTTCCTGGATACGACCATTCAGGGCTCGGGCGCCATGGATCTGGAAAGCGGTGATTTCCCGATCCGTCCTGGGATCGAGGAGGGTGAGGAACTTCTTGATATCCTCGCCACTCATCCCACGACCGCAGGATTCATTTGTACCAAACTGGTCGAATATTTCGTCAATGACACGCCGCCGGACGGCGTGGTGTCGAGCTGTACACAGGCGTTCCTGACCAGCGACGGCAATATCGGCGAGAGCGTGCGGACCATCCTGACCTCTACGGAGTTTCGTAGCGATCCGGCGAATTTCCGGGCCAAATATAAGACGCCGACGGAGTATGTGGTCGGGATCATCCGCAACTTCGGTTACAATGCGAATGAAAAGCGCAAGAAGAAGGAAGCCTTGCCGCGCGCGCTCGACGAGATGAACCGTTACATCGCGTCGGCCGGGCAGTCATGGTTCCGCTATCCGGTCCCCACCGGATTTAAGGAAGATGCCAAGGAATGGGCCGCTTCGACCACGATGCTGGAGCAGTTCCAATACGCCTTGCGTGCGCCGGTGAGGGCCCAGAGCCATGTGATCGGCATGGGTCTGGAGACGCCCGAGGCCATCGCGGCGGGGCTCATGGATCTGGCCATGGGCGGACGCTATACGCGTGCGGAATACAACGCGGTCTTGAGCGAGCTTTACGGATCGAATGGCCGCTTCGACATCAATGGCAATGAGTACTGGTCGGTTCGGCGCGCGATGCAACTCATCGCCATGCTGCCGAATTACCAGCTTCAGTGAACGGAGACAGACCCATGCGGATCACACGGCGCCATGCCTTGAAACTGGCCATGGGCGGACTGGGGCTATCGACCGCGCTCGCCTCGGGCTTCCCGGCTTCCATGACCATCAGTCCCGCCTGGGCCCAGCAGGGCTTTGGCATCGCGGGCAAGACGGTCATCAAGATCTTCATGCGCGGCGGCGCGGACGGGCTCTATCTGTTCCCGCCCTTCGGCGATCAGAACTACCGCAATCTGCGCCCCACGGTCGCGATCGACTCGCCGAGCGATTCCGATCCGGACTCGGCGCTCAATCTGAACGGCTTCATCGGGTTCAATCCGAACCTGCTGCCGTGGATGGAAATCTGGGACAACGGCGATTTTGCCCTGTTCCCGGCGGCCCATTTCGACGGCGCGAGCCGCTCCCATTTCGAAAATCAGCGCTGGATCGAACAGGGCATTCTGTCCACATCCGGATCGGGCTATCTGAACCGGTATATGGGGACATCGGATAATGACTCGCCGTTCCGGGCCCTCGGCGCGGGCGGCAGCGGGGTGCCGGCCGTCCTGCAAGGCGCGATCACGGTGCCGGGCATTCGCGACATCGATGATTTCCAACTCCGCCATGGGCAGTGGTGCGACGGCGACGATTGCGCCGAGAACCGTCTGCTCAGCACCCTGAAAGACGTTTATGCCGCCGATCAGATGACAGGTCTGCCGGTCGAGGGCCTGACCCTGGCGCAAGGCACCAAGCTGGTGCGCGTCATGGAGCAGATCCGCGAGCTTGACGGCGATTATGAGACCAATGCGGGCGGTCTTGAGTACTCCAACTCGTCGCTCGGGCGCGGTTTGAGGCTCCTGGCACAGGGCATCAAGGCGGATCTGGGCATCGAGACGGCGGCGGTGGATTGGGGCGGCGGCTGGGACAGTCACTCCAACCAGCGGCCCGGCAATATCTCGCCCACCGCCCTGTTCCATCCGTTCAACGGCAATATGCGCCGGGGGGCGGACGATATCCTGACCTTCTATCGGGACCTCGGCGAGCGGCGCAAAGATGTGATCATGATCATCGGCACCGAGTTCGGCCGGACCTCCCGGCAGAACGGCAGTGCGGGAACCGACCACGGCAATGCCGGCGGCTGGATGGTGATCGGCGGACCGGCCAAGAGCGGCGTGTATGGCGACTGGCCGGGGCTGGCCTCCAATCAGCTCTATCAGGGCCGCTATTTGGCGCAGTCGGTGAACTACAAGGACATCGTGGCCGAGGCATTGATCCGGCATCTGGGCATGGACCAGGGGCTCGTTTCCACCGTCTTCCCGGACCACAGCTTCACCGATCATGGCGCGATCTCGGCTTGACGGCGATGCCTGCCTGACCATGATCGGGTTCCATGTCTGTTGATTCCGGGACGGAACACGCCGCTGCGGCACGGGATTGGAGCGACCGCCTTGCCGGAGCCGGCGAGGCCCTTGCGCGTGGATGGACTCTGTGGCGTGCCGATTTGCGGGATGTCTGGCAGACCGCCGGCGACGGCATCGAACGGCTCCGGGGCCGATGGCTCACTGCCCGGCTTCTGGAGACCGGCTGCCTCGATATCCGCGATGCAGCAGGCGAGCCGGTCAAGCGTGCGCCGCGCGGACGCTGTGCCGACTTGATCCTGCCCCTGAGCGGCGGCGCCCTGATCCGCACCGTCACTCTGCCGCGCGCGACCCGGCGCCATTTGGACCGGGTCCTTTATCATCAACTCGGGCGGCTGACGCCTTATCCGCCGGACCGGGCGGTGTTCGATTACCGGGTGACCGGCCGTCCGGCCCCGGATCAGATCGCCGTGGACATCGCTGTCCTGCCGCACACAACATATCAAGCTGCCCTCGATGCGGCGGCGGTCCAGGGGTTGGCCGTCCGCCGGGTGACGATTGACGGTGCGCAGGGGCCGGCCCCGTTCGATCTTCTCAACCCGGACGACCGGCTCGCCGTGCCGCGCCGGCACCGGCCCGGACTGCGGCTGGCCGGTGCGATCGCCGGTGCGGTCTTAGGCTTTGCGGTTATAAATCTCCTGGGAGCGGCGATCCTGCTCGCAGTCTTCCATGCCCAGGCGCCGACGGCGCGGTCGGCGGCGGAAGACGCGGCGGCCCTGCGCTTGCAGGTGGAGGCTTTGGGCGGGTCGAGCCGGGTGCTGGCCGCCGAGAAAGCCGGCGCCATGCCCATGGTCGCGGTGATGGATGCGCTCTCGCGCCTGTTGCCGGACGGGACCTGGCTCACCACGCTTGAGGTTGAGGACGGCGCCGTGGCCATCCAGGGCAACACCCGCGATGCGGCGGCCCTCCTGGCGCTGATCGATCAAAGCCCGGTCTTTCTGGACCCCGCCTTTGCAGGACCGGTCAGCCGGTCGGGCAGCGGCGGCGAGCGGTTTCAGATTCGCGTTATTCTGGCCAACCCCGCGCCGCGACCGGACGAGGGCGCGCCATGACCCGGGAACAGATCCGCATCCGCCGTATCTTGAGCGTCTCGGTTCTTGGCGGCCTGATCGTCGTCGCCGCCGCCGCATCGATCAGCACCGCGGCATGGCTGGACACGGCGCTCGATGACGCGCGGGCGCGCAACGCCCGGTATGACCGTCTCGCCGCTGAAGGGCCCGCATTACAAGCCGACCTGGCGCGCCTCCGGGCCCGCCGGGTGGACGGTCCGCCCGCTCTCTTGCCCGGCACGACGGCGGTTCAGGCCGCGGCCCGGCTGCAGGATCATGTGAAACGGATCGTATCCGCCGCTGACGGACGGGTGCAGAGCCTGGAAGTTCTGCCGCCGGGGACAGCCGGTGATCTGGAAACCGTCAGCCTGCGGCTCAGTGCGACCATCCCCCATGGCCGGTTGCGCGATGTGCTGTTCGATCTGGAGTCCAAACGGCCCGCCGTCATCCTGGACCGACTGGCCATCCGCCCCGGGTCGCAGCATCGCCGCATGTCAACCGATCCGGCCAATCCTCTGGACCTGACCGTGACCTTGCGGGCGTTCCGCGCCGACACCGGTCCGGGGGAGGCGGGATCATGACACAGACTGTCGGTGTGCCCCATGACCCCAAGCCGCTTTCCGCACCCGGACCGGCCGTCGGCGCCGCGGCCTTTTCGGCCGTGGTGGCCGTTCTCGGCCTGATCACCGTGGTATGGTGGACCGGCCCGACCGCGAGCCGGGAAGCCGTCGCGTTGCGCCGGACGCCCCCCATGCCGGTTTTCGATCTCGGCGAGGCCGCGCGCTATGCGGCGATCACGGAGCGTCCCCTATTCGTGGCCACCCGGCGGCCGGCGGCCGTTCCGCAAGCCGCGCCCGCGGCATCTGCGCCGGTGAGCACCGATCCGACCCGTTACCTGGTCCTGAAGGGGACCGTGCTGTCGGGCGGCGATGCCATCGCCGTGGTTCAGGACACCCGCACCCAGACGGTGCTGCGCCTCAGCGAGGGCACGGATTTCGAGGGCTGGACCTTGGCTGCGGTCGGCGCGCGCGATGTGCGGTTCGAGAAGGACGGGCGCGCGATCGGCCTGCGTCTACCGGCCCGCTGACCAGCCGTCCGCCCTCTGGCATGACTTGTGCTTAATGTAAGAGGCCGATGGCGGGATCATCGTGGCTGCCCGGGTGTATTTGCCAAGAATTAAAGGGCTTCGGGCGGACGCGGTCCGTATCATGCGGCGTTGGATCAAGCGCGATCGAGGGATTATGGCCCGCGCGTCTGTCATTCAGGAGCGGCCGGGACGGGCCATGCGGCATGCCCGCATGCCCGCGCGCGCACCCGCGCATACCCCACGCGCGCATAGCCTTGTGCGCTGGGTTGGCCTGTGTGCCGTCCTGATACTGACGGGCTGCGCCAGCACCAGACCAGACGAGGCGGTTGCGCCGGTCACCGGCCCTGCCACACCGGGTCTGCGCTTCGAGACACCGCCCGCCGATCCCGGTTCCCTGGCGCTTGCGACCGATCTTGCCATCGAGCGTGACCGCTCCGCCCTGCGCCCGCTCATCGTCAGCGGCGACCCGCGGCTGACCCGCCGGGCCCGCCCGCGTCTGGCGGGTGCGGACGATACCCGGACCATCACCCTGAATTTCGAGAACATTGCCATCCGTGAAGTGGCGGGCGTCATTCTCGGCGATCTGCTGGGCGTGAATTATGCCGTCGATCCGGATGTGGACGGCCAGGCCAATCTCAAAAGCACCGAGCCCGTGCCGGTGAGCGCCGCACTGGGCATTCTCGAAACGATCCTGAAACAGAACGATGCGGCCCTCGTGGTCGACGGCGATCTTTATCGGGTGGTTCCGGCCGATCAGGCGCCGGTTCTGGCGCCCAGCCCCTCGCTGGGGAGCGACAGCCGGCCGATCCCGCCGGGCTATTCCGTCCGTGTCGTGCCGCTACGCTTTATCGCGGCCAGCGAGATGGCCGAGATCCTGGAGCCCTTTGCGGGTGACGGCGGGGTGCTGCGCATCGATGAGACCCGCAATCTGCTGGTTCTGGCGGGCATGAGCCGGGATCTGGCGCTCTGGCTCGAGACGGTAGACACCTTCGATGTCGATTGGTTCGCCGGAAAGTCCGTGGGCATCTTTCCGATCAGCGATACCGCTGCCGAGACCGTGATGGAGGAACTCCAGGCCATCTTCGGGGAGAGCGGCGAGGAGGCGGGCGGCGTCATCGAGTTTCTGCCCATCGAACGGCTCAATGCGGTCATGGCGATTTCGCCTGCCCCGGCGTTGATCGACAGGGTGGGCGCCTGGGTGATCCGGCTCGACAAAGGCTCTCCGGCCGGCCGCCAGCTCCATGTCTACCGGATGAAACACGCCAAGGCCGCCGATCTTGCACCGATGCTTCAGGACATTTTCGCGGTGCCGGCGGCCGGCGCCGTGCGCGCCGCCGCAGCGGGCACCATGGCCCGCAGCACGTTGGCGCCGGGTCTCACCCCGACCACGGTCATGGCCGGATCCTCCCCGGCGTCCATGGCCAACCGGACACGGACGATGGCGGCCGCGCCGGGGGGCGGGTCCATGGGCGGGGCGGCGTCCGGCCCAGCGCCGGCTGCCGACATCCGGATCATGGCCAATGAGAGCATGAACGCGCTTTTGATCCTGGCCACCACGGCGGAATACCGGCTGGTGGAATCCGCGCTGCGTAAGCTCGATGTGCCGCCGCTTCAGGTCCTGGTCGAGGCCACAGTGGCCGAAGTGACCATCACGGAGGATCTGCGCTACGGCGTACAATATTTCCTTGAAGGCACGATCTTCCAGGAGGAGTTCACCGCGACGCTGTCGAATGCTGCGTCCGGCGCGCTGGCCTCGACCTTTCCGGGCTTTTCCTTCGTGACCGGCGCGCCGGTGCGCTCGGTGCTCGATGCCCTGGAAGGCGTGACCCGGGTCAATGTGATTTCCTCGCCCAATCTGATGGTCATGGACAATCAGAAGGCCGCCCTCGTGGTGGGCGATGAGGTGCCGGTCGCCGTTCAGGCCCAGGAAAATGCGCTCACGGATGACGATGTCATCGTCAACACGATCGAGTTCCGCAATACCGGGGTGATCTTCGAGGTAACGCCCCGGGTGAACTTCGGCGGCACCATCAGCCTGGAAATTTCCCAGGAGGCGAGCACCGTCGCGGCTTCGGCGACGCCGACTTTGACCCCGACCATCTCCCAGCGCAAGATCACCAGCACCGTGAGCGTTGACTCCGGCGAGACGATCATTCTGGGCGGTCTGTTCTCCGAGAATATGAACAAGAGCCGGTCTGGCCTGCCGTTTATCGCGCGGATCCCGGTCATCGGCTGGCTGTTCGGCTCCTCGCGCGACATGGTGACCCGCACGGAACTTGTCGTGCTCATCTCGCCGCGTGTGGTGCGCAATCTGGCGGAATCCCGCCAGATCACGGCGGAGATGCGCGAGCGCCTGCGCCGTCTCGATGCCTTCTCCGACCGGGGCCGCGCCCAGATCGGCACTGGCTACTGATCCGTATCCAACCAAAATCCGGGCCGGCGCTCCAGCACATAAGGGATCGGCGTATCGATCCCAAAACCCTCGATCCAGACCAGTGCCTGACGCCGGAACCGCACGCCGTCGGGCAGGCGGGCGGTCGCCTCGATGAGAAACCCCGGTCCAACCCGGTCGGTCAGAAACAGCGCGGCTCCGCTGAGGCGCGGCAGCGGCGCGCCTGCCGCCCGCGCGGCGATGAGACGGTCCACCTCCGCTGCGGAAACGCCGGGCAGGGCATACAGAACATCGGCGGGCGCGTGCGCCGGATTGATCGCGCGGCTGCGCGACGCGGTGGTCAGATACGGGGTCAGCCGGTCGGCAAGGCGCGGGCTGAGCCCATACAGATTGGCCAGTTCCAGAAGGCTGGTGAACGGACCATTGGCCGGGAGTTGCGGCAGCCCGCCGGCCCGGTAGCGGGCGGCCTCGGCACCGAAGACACGCGGCTCGTCATTGCGGTCGCGCCAATCGAGGATGGTATCGGCGATGGTCTCCGGGTCAAGAGGACGGCCCGTTTCATCGTCAAGCGCAAGTCCCGCAAACAGCGCCGCCAGGACTTCGCGCGGCGCGGCATTGAGATCGACCTTGCCGGTCTCGTCCATGATCCGCACCGTGACAGTGCCTTGCGTGAACCGGAAGGTCGCAGGCGTGCCCGTAAGATCGAGTGTTCGGTCCTCTGCGCCTGCGAGCAGATCGTAAAGACCGCGTTCGATCCCAGCATCGGCCAGCCATCGGGCTTGGGCCGCGGCCTGGGCGGCGCGCATATCCAGCGTGCTGAAGCGGGCGGTCAGCGAGGCGGAGGCCGCGACGAGACCGATCAGCACCAGGATCCACAGCACGCTGATCAGAGCCATGCCGCGTTCACTGGCGCGTTTGGGGCGGGCGGCGGCCATCAGCAGGGGGCCTCGATGCGCGGGCGCTCGGCGGCGCCGGCGCGGGTGATGCACCGGGCTGCAAGGTCCACGCCGGGCGCGGCGATGATCTCCCAGGCCGGCGCGCCCTCCGGCGCGATCCGCAAGGCGATGACCTCCGGCAGGTCCGCGCCGGTCCAGCGCTCCGACCACAGATCGGCGCCCGGATCGCCATCGCCATCCGCGCCCTCCCGATAGGCGAAGGCCATCCGGCCCCGGATTTCATAGAGAACCGCCGGTTCGCCGCTGCCCGCGATCAGCGCCGACTGGGGGTTGGCGCCGATCAGGCTGCGCTGCACACTCAGCCGGCTGACCGGCCCCGCCCGGTCGATCCGCAGCGCAACGCGATAGGCACCGGCGGGCACGGTATAGGGCGGCATGACGGCGGTGAGGGCGAGGCGGTCCGGCTCGCCGATCAGCGCGCCGCCACCGAGCACCGCCCGGCCGATCAGATCCCGGACGCTGCGCGCGGTCAGCACGCGGTCGCTCGTCGCCGCCGAAATCGCCGATCCGCGCTCCCAGGACAAACGGGCAAAATTGAGCCCCGAAATCCCGAGCAGGACCACCACGCCGATGACCGCCAGCGAGATCATCAGCTCCAGGAGCGAATATCCGGCTTCGGGTTTCGTCATTCGGCCAGCCATGCGACCGATTGGGTCTCAAGGACGAGGGGAGCGGCGCTCTGGTCGCCGCTGGGCCGGATCTCGGCCCTGATCGTGAACAGCATGTAGTCCGGCACGGCGGGCACTGGCGTCACCGGCCCGCCATCGACCACCTCGGCCTGCCGGGGTTCGACCAGCAGACGCCAGGTGTAGGGCCCGGGGCCCGTCCCCTGCTCCCGCACCGGCGTGAGCGCGGGCCGGGCCGCCCTGTCCGTGAGCAGATTTTCCGCAAGGATGAGCATATCGGCGCGGGCCCTGGTCCGCTCCGCGGCATCGAGCGCCTGGGACAAGGCCCCCAGGGCGACACCCAGGCTGATGCCCAAAATGGCAAGCGCCGCGACCGCTTCGATGAGGCTGAACCCCGCCTCAGCCCGCGCCACGGTCCGCTCCCTGAGCACCGGGCAGGGTGTTCACGCGCCCGGTCATCCAATCGACCTCGATGATACGCTGGCGGGGCGGGGCGCCCAGCACGATCCGTCCGCCGGTGGACGATCCATCCGGAAAGAACCGGACCGCACCGCTTGCCGCGCCGGTGCGCTCACGTTGCGCGGTGGTCAGGGTAAGGGCGCCAAGCTCCGGCAGGCGGCCCCGGATCGGTCCCGGGCCGTCATAAGCGCGGGTCTCCAGATCCAAATGAAGGCTCAGGGCCTCGCCGCGTGCGATGGCGGCGGACCGGGTCGCGGTGAGGGCGCCCGCCAGATCGGTGGCGGCCACACGCACCCGGGCGGTCTCGCCGCCGCGCCCAAGCGCGATCCCGCCGATGCTCAGAATGAGCGCCAGCAGGGTGAGCACAACGATCAGTTCCAGGAGGGAATAGCCGCGCGCCATGGTCAGAACACCACATCCTGAAGGCCGGTCATGGCTGAGAACAGCGACAGGACGATGGCCCCGATCAACAGCCCCAGGGTCAGGATGATCGCCGGTTCCATGACCGCAAGCGCCCGTTTGATCGCGGTTTCGACCTCGCCGTCATACATGTCGGCCACATCGATCAGCATGGGCCCTAAGCGTCCGGTTTCTTCGCCGAGGCGCACCAGTTGACCGCCCGATCCGGGAAACAGGCCGCTGGCAATGAGCGGATCGGCAAGGCCGGTGCCCGCGCGCAGGCGCTCGCTCAAGGCATCGAGATCGGCGGCCAGACGGGCATTGCCGACCACATCGACCGCCTGCCGGTAGGCCGGCAACATGCTGACGCCGCTGTCCAGCATCAGCCCCAGGGCGCGGGCAAAGCGCGACAGGTCGATCTTGCGGAGCGCCGGCCCGAGAAGGGGCACTTCGAGAAATGCGCCATGGATCTTGCGCCGCCAGGCCGGACGGCGCAGCGCCCGTGACAGGACCATGGTACCGCCGAGACCGCCAAGAGCGATCACCCACCACCCCGCCGCGAAGGCTTCCGAGGCCGCCATGACCATCCGCGTCTCGGGCGGGAGGCTCGTGCCGGCCCGTTGGAACAGCGCCTCGAAGCGCGGCACGACCGTGGTCATCAGGATCGTGACGGACACGACCGTCGCGGCCAGAAGCGCGAGCGGATAGATCATGGCGCTCGTCACGGTGTTTTGGAGGGCGCGCATGCGGGCAAGATACCCCGCCAATCGTCCGAGTACGGCGGGTAGGGCGCCGGCGCTTTCGCCCGCCCGCACCAACGCCGTGTAGAGCGGGTTGAACGGCGCGCCGTGACGCTCCAGGGCCGCCGACAGGCTGGCCCCGGCGCGCAGATGGCCGCGGATCGCCTCGACACTGGCGCGCATGCCGTCCTGCGCGGCGCTGTCGGCCATGACCGAGAGGGCCTGGTCGATCGTCAAGCCCGCGCCGGTCATATGGGCCAGATCCCGGGTGAACGCGTCCAGCGCCCGCCGGGTCATGCGGTCCGGCCGCCGGCCCAGGCCCGGGATGCGGAGCAGGGCAAGGCCGATGTCACGGCGGCGTCCTTTACCCGTGCGCCGGCGCGGATCCGCGGTCCGGACGATCCGTGTCTCGATCGGATAGTGCCCTTGCTGAATAAGATGGGCGACCGCGCCCGCTTCGCTTGCCGCGCTCAAGCGTCCGGTGATGGTCTCGCCGTCGGCGGTGACGGCCTTGAAGCGAAAGTCTGGCATGGCGGTCAGGCGGTCTCCTCGGCGGCACGGCGCACCTCGTCCAGGGTGGTGATCCCCAGGGCGGCCTTACGGACACCATCCGTGAACAGCGTTTCGCGGGCCTCATCGCGCAGATGCCGGTCGCCATCAAGGATCCGGCGCCGGCGGGTGTCATCCAGAGGGAACACCTCGTAAAGACCGGTCCGGCCCTTGAAGCCGCGCCCGCCGCAGGCATCGCAGCCCACGGGCTCGAAAAAAGCCGGGTCCGGAATGCCGAGCCGGGCGAGCACCGGGGCGATATCCGGCGGAGCCGCGGCGGGGCGGCGGCAGCCGGTGCACAGCACGCGGACGAGGCGCTGGGCGATGGCGAGATGCACTGTCGCCGTGATCAGATAATCCTCAAGCCCCATATCCAGAAGGCGGGCGACCGCGCCGGGCGCATCATTGGTGTGTAGCGTCGAGAGTACAAGATGACCCGTCAGCGCGCTTTGAACGGCAATCCGCGCGGTTTCCTCGTCGCGAATCTCGCCGATCATCAAAATGTCCGGATCCTGACGCAGAACGGAGCGCAGGATCGGTGCAAATCCCCGGCCGATATCGGTCTTCACCTGGGTTTGAACCACCCGGTCGATCTGGAATTCAACCGGATCCTCGACAGTGATGATCTTCCGTGTCGTCTCATTGAGCCGGTTGAGTGCCGCATAAAGCGTGGTGGTCTTACCCGACCCGGTCGGACCGGTGACCAGGATCATGCCGGTGCGCCGGTCGAGATGCCGGGCGATCAGCGCCTCGTGGGCCGCCGACAGCCCCAGCGCCCCCAGCGCCGGCGGCGGCCCCCCCTGCTCAAGCACTCGAATGACGACGCTTTCGCCATGAAGGGCCGGCACGGTCGACAGCCGCAGGTCGATGTCCCGGTCGGCGAAGCGGTACCGGATGCGTCCGTCCTGGGGCCGCCGGCGTTCGGCGATATCGAGCCCGGCGAGAATCTTCAGCCTGGAAACGATAGCCGGCGCATAGGCGAGCGCCGGTCGGTGCGCCTCGCCGAGGAGACCGTCGATCCGATAGCGGACGATCAGATCGCGCTCGAAGGGTTCGATATGAATGTCCGAGGCGCCCGCCTCCAGTGCCTCGTCGATGAGCTTGGCGGTCAGGCGCACGATCGGCGCTTCGCCCGCCAGCCCGCGCAGGCGTTCGATATCGTCCGGCCGGACGGCCTCGATCGCGGGCGACTCGTCCTGCGGACCGGTGTCATCCGGAGCGGGCGCACCGTAGAGCCGGTCGAGGGCCGCTTCGATATCGCGCGCGGCCGCGACGCAAGGCGCGAGCGGGAGCCCAAGCGCGGCGCGCAGGGCATCGAGGGTAAACCGGTCGGACGGGTCGGCCAGTGCGACCCGCGCCGGTGTCTGCCCGGTCAGCCCGCTCAGAATGAGGGCGGCGTTTTCACGCAGGAAGGCCACCGTGATGTCCGGAACCGCGAGACCGGTCCGGTCGATATCCTCGCGGGTGAGCAGCGGCAGACCGGCGGCGGCGGCAGCGGCGCGCGCCCAGACATCCTGGGAGATCAAGCCGAGCCGGTCGAGAATGACGCGCAGGGGTTCGCCAAGCTGGGCCTGGGCGCGGGCGGCGCGGTCCAGATCGGCCGGATCGAGCGCAGCGTCGGCCATGAGCCGCTCAACAATGCGGGCGGCCTGGTCCGATTGGGGGCCCGGCGGCGGCGGGCTCATATGCGCGGCGGCGTCCATACTCATCTGCGATAGCGATCCGGCGTTCCGGGGCCGGTCCGGCCTCCAGCCTCTTGACCGGCGCGTCAACCGGACTGTGACCGAAAGCCTACCCGCAAACCATTCCGGACACACGCGCCTGTGACGGATGATCGATGACCATTTGGGCAGATGGGCCGCGATGGCCCGATATGAAACGGCCCGGGCGCTGGCCCGGGCCGGTCGACCATCGGCAATGGCGGGCCGGGATCAGAAAATCCCGACCGCGCGCAACAGCAATTGCACATGGCGGCGATGGGCTTTGGTCTCCTCGTCCACCGTCTCGCCGAACGCGAACAGACGCGGAGCGATCATTTGCCGGATCTCCCGCAGCGAGGCGAGGGCCGCCGACTGGCTCACATCGTCATAAAGCGGCAGGAAAACGATGGCGATCAGGCTCGAGACATACTGAACCTGGAGGTTCTGGCGATAGGTATTGACCGAGGTCTGCGCATCGTCCTCGAACACCGCCTTGGTCAGATCGCTCAAAAACGCCTGGCTCGAATAGGCATTGCCATAGAGCCGGCTGTCGGTCAGGCGGCGCAGGACCACGGGGCTGAGCACATGGGCCATGGCCTCGCCCTGGATGGCCAGCACCACATCATGGAGTTTGGGATCCTCGGTGGTATTGAAGAAGTCGAAGCCCCGGCGCTCATATTGCAGGTGGGCCGCCAGATCGCCCGGCAGCACGAACGCATCCGGTGCGAACACATAATCGCGTAAAAGCTGGACGGCGCGTTTTTGGCTTTCCAGATCCACCGGCATGAAAGGATCGAGCCCGCCCGATCCCGGCTGATTGGCCACGAACCGCTCGACCTGCACCCCGCCGACAAAGCGCGACATGACCCGCGCCGCCCGCGCCTGAGCGATCACCAGACGTTCAAAGCCGCGCGTGACCCGTTCCCAGGTCTCGCCGTCTTCGGTCAGGCGGTCCTTCAGCGCCTCCAGCGTTTCGCGTGCCAGCAGGATGCGCTGTTCGGCGAACCCCAGGCCGTCCGAGGACAGATCATCGATCATGACACGCGGATCGATGCCGCGCATCCCCGGTGCGCGCATGTCGTCGGCATCGTTGCCGAAATCCAGACCGATATCGGTCGACCGCGACAGCAGGGAAGCCCGGGCTTCCTCGTCCAGATCCGGACGGTAGCCGAACTCGATCGCCCATTTGTCGTAAGGACCCGGACGGACGGTATAAAAGCCGCCCTGCTCGACGCCCTCGCGCGCGATATTGACCGGCATGTAGTCCATCACCGAGCCGCTGAGCACACCGTCGGTCACCGACTGGTCGTGGAGGTCCTCAAGCGGATGCCAGTTGCTGGCCTTCATATTGTGGGACAGGCCCAGCGTATGGCCGATCTCGTGGAGAATGAGCTCATACATGGACTCTTCCACCAGGCGGCTCATCTCGGCTTCCGGCGCGTCGCGCGCTTCGAGCGCCTGCATCGCGAAGGCCGTCTGTGCCTGGACATGCTCGGCATGACGGCAGTCGCGGCCCGGACGGTGATGCAGCGGATCATGGGCCATCGGCGACCGGCGGGTGCGGGGCGACGGATCGTCGAACGCCCCTTCGCGGACCATCGCGGCAAGCTGCTCGGGGCCCCCCGGCAGACCGGCGAGGCGCACGGCCTTCTCAACGCGCGGATCGTTCTCCAAATAAGCGCCGGCGCTCAGGCCCTCGACACCGAACAGTTCGGTGTTCCGGGTGCGGTTGGTGATCCACACCCATTCCAGCATGATGTCGGCACCCAGGATTTCACCCGTGCGCGGATTATAAAAGCTCGGCCCATAGCCGCCGAACAGCGGCGTCGGCGAAGAGGTCCAGCGCATCACATTGCAGTCGATGCGGCCCGCCGGGCACGGGCCGTCCTTGCCCTCTTCGACCGGCCCTTGTTCCTTGACCGCGATGGCATTGGTAAAGCCCGCCGTCTCGAACGCCTCGTTCCAGGCCAGGGCCGCTTTCCGGATGGTCTCGCGCCAGCGTTCGGGCGTTGTGTCCTCGATCCAGAAGGTGATCGGTTCGACCGGATCCGACAGCGGCGCGTCCGGATCGGCTTTCTCCAGGCGCCAGCGGTTCACCAGATCCCGGTAGGGCGTGACTTCATTGGCCGTCAGATCCGTGACCTGATGGGTGAAATAGCCGACCCGCTGATCCGCGAAGCGCGGCTCGAACGGCTCTTCGGGCATCGCGATGATCGAATGCTGGAGCGTGATCGTCACATAGCGCGGATCGGTGACCTCGAGGGCCGGGTTCTGCACCACATTCGGATTGTCGTAGACATAATCCACCACGACATCGAGATTGCGCTCATAGTCGCCAATCTCGACGATCTTGGACTTGTTCCGCTGCAGCTTGCCCAGCCGGAACATGTCGGGCAGATCCTGCGAGGTCTGCGGCGGGCGGACCCGGTGCAGCGCCTCGGTCAGGAACAATTCATCCGCATCGATCAAAACCCGGGTGCCGTCGGCGCTCACGGCCTTGATCTCGCCGGAGAACAGGATGCCCGGCGAGATGTTGGCATTGTCGGCATTCGACAGTGCGCTGTCCGGATCGAAATAGAAATGCGTGTTCTCGGCCTGGAACTCGATGCGCTTGAAATAGCGGTTGATCGAGAAGATCGACTCGCCGCGATACATGCCGCGGAAATGGCCGGCCCACAGGACGCCGTTCTCGGCATGGACGAAATAGATGAACTCCGAGCCGATCTGCTCCTCGCTGAGTTCCATCAGCAGGGCGCCGGTTTCCTTGTTCCGGTAGAGGGTGAACAGGCCCGGGATCATTTCGTGATCCTCGACCATCTCCTCCAGCGTCTCCTCGTCCGAGCCTTCCTCGCCGTCGCCCTCGGAGGCGTCCGTTTCACCGGCATCGTCTTCAGTGGTCTCGGACGGCGCCGGGGCCGCGTCGGCGTCATCGTCCTGGGCCACGGCGGCAGGCACGGCCAGGGCGGCCGGCACCGCGTTGGCGCTGGCAGTGAACCCAAAGCTCACAGCGATGATAATGCTCAGCGCGGCGATCGGATCGAAACGGTGCAGCACGGTCAGTCCCCCATGGCCGATGCGGCGCGCCGGGTTGCGGAGGCAACCGGATCGGGCCGCAACAGGACCCGCCGCCCCCCAAACTTTGGCGTGCGTGCCCTCTGTCTCAAATTAGGGCAAGTCTAGCCTCAAGCCGGCGATTTCCCGAATGGCTTTTTTTGATACCGCAGGGCGGGTGGGCCGAGGACGCCCGCCCTGTGTGATTTTCACCATGGCGCGGACCCGTCCGAGGCGGTCCCGGGTCACTCGTCACCCGCCATGCGGGCTTTGGACGCAATCCGATCGCGTAAAGCTTCGGCGGCGGTCACGCCCCGGGTGGTCACCGCGATGAAGCTCAGCGCGGCATGGCGGCCCTCGAGATCGCTGACGGTGACCGCCGCATGGATGGTTTCGCCGTCGCGCTCCCCGGTCCCGACACCGGTCCAGGCCGGATGGTCCCGCCACGTCGTCCGCGAGATCCCGTCGCCGGAAAGGTCGGGTGCGGTCGTGCCGGCCTGACGCAAGGCGGCAGCGGCAAGGCTCTTCAAGCCGGCGTCAGGATCGCGCCACGGCCCGGAAAACTCCGTATAGGTGATGAACACGAAATCCCGTTCGCCGTCGCGGCGGGTCAGGGTCACGGTCGTCAACACCCGCCCGCCCTGGCCCGGGCGGGTGCTCCGGTCCCGGATGAAGGGTTGGGGCGTCTCGATGATCAGGCCCGCATCCGGATCGCGATACGATATGGCCTGGGGTGTCCAATCGGGCGTGAGCAGCAGCGCCAGACGGGCCAGAGCCGCCGCCACGCCGGTTTCGATCCGTTCGATCTGGGCCGGGGTCAGCGCGGTGATGCCGTCGGGGAGAATGAGCGGCTCCCGGTTGGCCGCGGCGGTCAGCAAACGGTTGGCTTGGTCGGTTAAAAGGCTGGCCCCGTCATCGGGGCCCTGGGAGGCGCGTTTTGCGGCCGCCCGCGCCGCTTCGTAATCCGCCGCATAAGTGACCGCACCGGTCTCGGCGCTGAGCCGCGCCGACTGCCAAAGCGCCAGTTGAAAGCGCATGCCGGCTCTGACCGTTTTGTTCAAGCCGTCGGCAAAGGGCGTGAGCACCTTGGGGTCGGTCTTCACATCGCGCGGCACATCCCGCCAGAAGCGCTCATGCATCTCCGCTGTCAGATAGCCCCCGGGGCTTGCGGCGGTGGCGAAGATCGCGTCCTGGGCCGAGGTCAGCTCGACATCGTTGGCACGCGCCGGACCGGCAGCCATCAGAAAGAATGCGGCGAGAACCAAGCCGGTCAACCGCGCCAGCAACACCGGCGAATGCGGACTGTCAGCACGGGCTCTGGGGGGCCGGGCGCCCATGGCGGTCTCCTGGAACGAGGACATCCAGTTATGTAAGCGCCCGCTGGGCGGCAGGCAACCGGGGCGGCGCCGATCCGGCCGATCAGTCGTCACCGTCCCAGCCAGACGGGTCGTATTCGTCGAATGCATCCACCCGCTCGCGCAGCCGATCGGTCTGGGGTTCCAGATCCCCCAGAATGTCCTCGATCGCCCGCAGCGCCGCTTCGGCCGGACGCATGGCATCCTCATGGCGGGCAGCGTCCTCGAAGCCCGATTGGGCCGCCTCCAACGCAGTCCTGGCCTCCAGCAAGCTTTCCAGGGCCCGCACCGCGCATTGATAGGAAAAACTGTCCTTAAACGTCATGATCGCTCTCCCGAAGTCAACCAGTGAGCTGATCCTAGTGCGGGAAAACCGTGTGCGGATAAATCGGTTATCCCCGCCTTATGCTCCTTATTCGCCTTATCCGCCACACGCAGCAGCTTATCCCCAATCGCTCCCCAGTCCGGGATGCGGGCCTACAGTGCTCCGGTCCCCACAGTGCTGAAACAAGGAGCGTATCCATGACCGGAGATCTTGATCCTGAAACGATTGAGCGCCGTGTGCTGACGGCCATCAAGACGCTCGACGCCAGCGCCGATCCCGACCGGCGGTTCTTGGCCGGACGCATGACCGTATGGCCTCAGGCCCAACGCCTCCTGGCGGATGTCATCGGCGAAGAAAGCGTGGCCGCCGAACGGGCGCGGCTGTCCCGGTTCCAGCCCACGCCTCAGGAAATCGACGATATGCTGCCGGCCCTGGCTCTGATCGGACCGCGCGAGAAACCCTGGTTCTGGCTGTTGCGGGCGCGCGCCTATGGCCGCAGTTACAGCCGCATTGCCTATGTGCGCGGCCGGTCGGATGAATACTGGCGGCGTAAATATAAAGCCGTCATGGGGCAGATCACCGCCCGCGCTCAGGCTCTGCCGAGAAACTACGCCGCCGAATGATCCGCTCAAAGAAAATATGTTGACGTTTGTGGCGCTTTGGACTATGATTTGCGCGACAGTGGGAAGTTTCGCAGGCGTTACTCCGGTGACCGCAGGACTTCAGCGCTGCAAGGCACGGGCCTCAAACACACGCAAACACACAATCGGCGTGATCGCCCTGGATGCCGGATCGGCGCTGCGCTTGTCCGGCATGACGGTTCTGGGAACCGGGGGTCGTGCTCATGCGCGCCCATAACGCCAAACAGTCTGGAGTCGGATTTTTCTGTTGCCGTGTGTGGCGGTTTCGAGTATGATTTCATCAACACTGACGAAATGCACGCCGCGCCCGGGAGCGCGGCTTTTTTGTGCCCATTTTCCAGATCATTCCGACAATGGAGGGCTGCCATGGCCGGTGAACCGCGCCTGGTGACCGGCGGCACGCCTGTGCCCCGGCCCATCGACTACGCCCCTGAGCTGGCGGACGAAATCTGCCGTCACTTGAGTGCCGGTCTTGCCTTGAAGGCGATCGCCGCCCTGCCGCATATGCCCGATGTGGCGACCATTGCGGGGTGGGTGATCGATGACCGGGAGGGCTTTGGCGCCCGCTATGAGCGCGCGCGCCAGGTGCGGGCCATGGTCTGGGAGGACGACGTCCTGGAGATTGCCGATGATGGGTCGGGCGACTGGAAAGAGACGGCCCGCGGCATGACCGCCAACAGCGATCATATTCAGCGGGCGAAGCTGAGGGTCGAGGTGCGCAAATGGCTTCTGGGTAAATGGCTGCCTAAGCAGTTTGGCGACAAGCTTGGCCTGGCCGGTGACGGCAACACGCCCCTCGAAGTGACGGTGGTGCGCTTCAGCGATGACCCGGATACCCCATGATTGGACGCCCCGGCCGTATCAGATGCGGCTCTGGGCGTATCTGGAACGCGGCGGCAAGCGCGCCGTCGCGGTCTGGCACCGGCGTTCGGGCAAGGACTCCTGTGCGCTGAATTGGACCGCCGTCGCGGCGCTGTCGCGCACCGGACTCTACTGGCACATGCTGCCCGAGGCGGCCCAGGGGCGCAAAGTGGTGTGGGACGCGGTGGACGGCGCCGGGCGCCGGGTGATCGATCAGGTCTTTCCGGTGGCCATCCGCACCCGGTCCAATGTCACCGATATGAAGATCGAGCTTGCCAATGGGTCGGTCTGGCAGGTGGTGGGGTCGGACAATTACGACAGCTTGGTCGGGGCCAATCCGGTCGGCGTGGTGTTCTCCGAATATGCCCTGGCCCGGCCGGCCGCCTGGGACTATATCCGCCCGATCCTGGCCGAAAACGGCGGCTGGGCGATGTTCATTTTCACGCCGCGCGGACGCAACCATGCCTATGAGTTGTTCCGCACGGCGCAGACGCGGGACGATTGGTTCGCGGAGGTTCTGGGCATCGAGGCGACCGGCGCAATTGATCCGGCGGTGATCGAGGACGAACGGGCGGCCGGCATGGCCGACGAGATGATCGACCAGGAATTCCATTGCTCCTTCGAGGCGCCGCTGACCGGCAGCTATTACGGCAAGCTCCTCCATGAGGCGGAGCAGGCGGGCCGGATCGCGACGGTTCCGCGCGACGCTGGCCTGCCGGTGGAAACCTGGTGGGATCTGGGCGTGGCGGACGAAACCGCGATCTGGTTCGTGCAGCAGGCGGGCCGGGAAGTCCGGGTGATCGACTATTACGAAGCCCATGGCGAGGGGCTCGAGCATTTCGCCAAGATCCTCCGGGAGCGCCCCTATGCGTATCGGGAACACTTATGGCCCCATGACGGGCGTCACCGTGAGCTGAGCACCGGCCTGTCCCGTCAGGATCTTGCCGAAACTCTGGGCATCCGCCCGATCCGGATCGTGCCGGCATCCTCCGTGGCCGATGGAATCCAAGCGGTGCGCACTTTGTTGCCGCGCGTCTGGTTCGACGCCGAAGCCTGCGCCAAGGGGCTGGAAGCCCTGCGCCATTACGCCCGCGATTGGGACGAACGCGCGCGCAGCTATCGGGATAAGCCGCGCCATGACTGGGCCTCCCACGGCGCCGATGCGTTCCGGATCGGCGCGCAGGGCATGGAACGGCCTGATCCGGGCGGCTGGGCCGAACCGCAGGCGGTGACCTGGTCCGACCCGCTGGACCGTTCCGGCTTCTAACTCAAAAGACCGGGGGTCCCATGAAGATCCGACCGCTGAGCGAGGCCGGGCTGCGCCCGGTGCTGGCGCAGATGCGCGCGCGCGACCGTGCCGAAGTGTTCGCCTGCCGGTTCGATGACAGCATCGACTGGCTTGCCGCGGACATTCTGGCCTGCGAGGCGCGCGCCATCCTGTCCGGCCTTGCCTGTGCCGCCGACGGTGAGCCCGTGGCCGTGTTTGGGGCCTATGCGCGCACACCGTCGGCGGCCGAGTGCGCCTTGATCGCCACCGATCGCTGGCCGGCTGTCAGCCGGTCCATGACCCGGTGGGTCCACCGTGAGGCGATTCCCATGCTGACGGCCGCCGGGATCCGCCGTCTGGAGGCGCGGGCGCTCGAAGCCCATGACGACAGCCGCCGCTGGCTCACCGGCCTCGGCGCCCATGCCGAATGCACCGTGCCCCGGTTCGGGCGAAGCGGTGAGACATTTGTTCAGTATGCCCTGTATCTCGACGATACACCGTCTGACGATCCAATGAGAGGGGAGGGCCGCCATGTGCTCTACGCCGACACCGCCCAGACCGCCGCGTCCGCCGCGCCTTGAGGATGCCCGCCGCGCCGCCGACGATGAGCGCCGCCGCCGGCAACGGGCCGGCGCGGTCCGTACGATCCTGACCGGATCCCAAGGTGTTCTGACGCGTCCGCGCACCGCCGTGCGCCGCTTGTTGGGAGAATGATCATGGCAGGGAGTATCAGCGCCGATCTGACGCGCTTTGAAAACCTGAAGAGTGCGCGGGCGCCCTGGGAGGCCCATTGGCAGGAGATCGCGGATCATGTGCGCCCGCTCCGGGCCGAGTTCACCGCGATGCCCGCCCGGGGCGCGCGCCGGGACCGGAAGATCTTCGATAACACGCCGTCCCAGGCACTCGAACACCTGGCCAGCGGCATCTATGGGCTGATGACCAATCCGGCGAGCCAGTGGTTCGCGCTGCGCTTTACTGATCCCGATCTCAATGACTGGTCCGGCGCCCGGGTCTGGCTGGAACGGGCGACCCGCGCCGTGGCCGATAGTTTCCAGCCCGGTGTGTCGCGGTTCTATGCCGTCGTGCCGGGGCTCTATCTGGATTGGGCCGCATTCGGGACAGGCGTGTTCTATACGGAGGATATCGCCGGGACCGCCCGGCTTTATGACTCGGTCCGCCCGCTGGGAGAGTGCTATATTGATGGCGGCCCCCATGAGGATGTCGACACGGTGTTCCGGCTGTTCCGGATGAGCGCGCGCGAGATGATCATGCGCTTCGGCACCAAGGTGCCGCGCGCCGTGCGGCATGCTTTCGATGCTGGTGACGGGGACAGCCGTTTCGAGGTCATCCATGGGGTTTATCCGAACCCGGCGTTCCGGGCGGGCCGCCTTGGGCTGACCGGCAAGCGCTATCGGGCGGTCTATATCGACCGGGCCAGCGGTCAGGAATTGTCCGTCGCCGGCTATGACGAGTTCCCGTTTCAGGTGCCCCGCTGGATGGTGGCGGGCGGCGAGGTCTATGGCCGGCCGCGCGACATCCTCGCCGACGTGAAGATGCTTCAGGAGATGAACCGGACCTTGATCATCGCCGGTCAGCGCGCCGCCGACCCGCCGCTTCTGGCCTATAAGGAGAACCGGGCGAGCCCCATCCGCATGTATTCCGGGGGCATCACTTATGGCGCGGTCACGGCGGACGGGCGCGAGCTGATCCGCCCCTTTCAGTCGGGTGCGCGCCTGGAGATCACCGCCGAGATGATCCGCGACCGGCGCGATGCGATCCGCGACGCGCTGTTCCACAGCCTGCTGCAATTGGCGGATCGTCCGAACATGACCGCGACGGAAGTCCTGGAGCGCCAGGAGGATAAGCTCCGGCTCATGGGGCCCCATCTGGGCCGGCTGCAAACCGATTTCCTCTCACCCCTGATCAAACGGCGCTTTGCGATGTTGTGGCGCAAGGGGCTCATGCCGCCGCCGCCGCCCGATCTGGCTGGCGAAGCGCTGGACATCGACTATGTCTCGCCGCTCGCCAAGGCGGTTCGCCTGACCGAAGCCCAGGCGGTAACCCGCTGGCTTGGCGCGGTGGCGCCGTTGGCCGAGGCCGATCCGGCCATTGCCGACAAGGTCGATGCCGATGCCGTCGTCGATGTGCTGGCGGAGGGTTTTGCGGTTCCGGCGCGCGTTGTGCGGGGGGCGGATGATGTCGCTGCGCTGCGAACCCTCCGGACCGCGGCTGCTATCGGAGTGGCGGCGCGCGATGAGCCGGAGGACAGTGGGGAGGCGCTACCATGACGCTGCCGCCGGTTTCTTTGCCCCTGGCGCCGGTCCTGCGCTGGCTCGCGCCCTGGGCGGCGCGCGGCCGGGCCGATGCTCTGACCGCGTCCTATCGCGCCGCCTTTGCCGGCCGGGACGATGTGCTCGCCGATCTGGCGGTGCTGTGCAACGCGGCGAATGTGAGTTTCGCCGCGCAGGATCCAACCCTGACCGCGTTCAATGAAGGCAAGCGCGCGGTCTGGCTTCACATCCAGGCCATGCTGGCCCTCACGCCCCGTGACCTGGCC
Source organism: uncultured Alphaproteobacteria bacterium (assembly GCA_964531285.1). Lineage (GTDB taxonomy): Bacteria > Pseudomonadota > Alphaproteobacteria > JAJFIK01 > JAJFIK01 > CAZHDI01. The sequence goes on from CAZHDI010000011.1 coordinate 37,836, forward strand.
GATCTGAAGGAGGTTCTCGATGACGACTGGTCCCATGACGGATGATCGCCCCTCGGCACCGGACTCCGCCGTACCCGTGCCCGCGCCCGAGGATACGGGTCCCGGTACCATGCCGGCCTGGACCGCGGCGCTCGATGACGATCTGCGCGCCCATGTGGAAAAGAACGGATACCGCGACGCCGCCGCGGTCGTGAAGGCCGATATGCACGCCCAGCGCCTTCTGGGAACGGAGCGTTTGCCGATCCCGCCGGAGGGTGAGGATCTCAAGACCTGGGATGGCTGGCGTCATCTCGGCGTGCCGGACGAGGCTGATGGCTATGCGTTCGAGCGGCCTGAGATGCCGGAGGGGTTGGCTTATGATGAAGAGTTGGAAACGGTGTTCCGTACAGCCGCCCATGATTTGAAGCTCGCACCCTGGCAGGCCCAGGGCCTCTTGGAGGCGTTCGCCCGGTATCAAGGCGAGACCTTTTGCGCCGCGGCGCGCGATGGCGAGGCGGACACCCGGACGCTTGAAGAAGCCCTGCGCGGCGACTGGGGCGCCGCCTATGAGGCCAATCTCGATGTGGCCCGCCGGGCCGGCCGGGCCTTTGCGCAGGACGAAGCGACCCTCGATGCTCTTTGCGAGTCTCTTGGCGATGCGGGTGTTCTGCGCCTGTTTCACAAGATCGGCAGTCTGATGGATGAGGACACCCTCGCCGGCGATGGCGAGCCGGGCTATGGCCTGTCGCCGGGCGCCGCCCAAGCGGAGGCCAAGGCCATCGAAACCAAGCTGGCGGACCTTCTTTCCAAGGACGATACCGCCAGCCGGATCGAACGGGACCGGCTGGAAGCCCGGCGCCGGTCGCTCCTCGCGCGCGCCTATCCGGCCGCGTAATCAAAGGGTTCCGGGCAGCCCGGTCCAGGCCGGGTCCGTGACCGCAGGGAAAGACCGCCGTGTCCGGCCGCGCGTGGCCGAGGGCGAATCCGGCCTGCGCCGGGGAGTTCCGCCTGTCCTCACTTGCACTGGTTGGAGGACTGACAGATGTCAAACCAGATTTCGACGGCCTTCATCGTCGAATATCAGAACAATGTGGAGATGCTGCTTCAACAGCGCGGCTCGCGGCTGCGCGATACCGTCACCCAAGGGCGGTATCGCGGGAAAAGCGGGGTGCCGGTGGAGCAAATCGGCGCGGTCACGGCCCGCAAGCGCACGACCCGCCATGGCGATACGCCGCTCATCGAAACCCCGCATGACCGGCGCTGGGTCTATCCGTCCGACTACGAATGGGCGGATCTCGTTGATACGTTCGACATGCTCAAGGTCGGCATCGGTCTTGAAGGCGCCTATTCCCAGAACGGTGCTTATGCACTGGGGCGCGGCATGGACGATGAGATCATCGCCGCCTTCTATGGCACGGCCAAGACCGGCGAGGACGGCACCGTCGACGAGCCGTTCGATACGGCCAGTCAGCAGGTCGCGGCCGGCACATCGGGTCTGACGGCGGCCAAGCTCAAGGCGGCCCAGGCCATTCTCCTGGCCAACGAGATCGACCTGGAGAACGATCCGATGTTCTGCGTGATCACCGCCGAACAGAACGCGGACCTTCTGGGCGAGGGTGAAATTCTGTCCTCGGACTACAATATCGAACCCACATTGCGCAATGGGCGGATCATCGAATGGGCGGGCATCCAGTTCCGCCACACCGAGCGGCTGCCCTTGTCGGGATCGAACCGGCGCGTGCCGCTTTATGTGCGCTCCGGCATGCATCTGGCGCTGTGGAACGATATCGAAGCCAAGATCACCGAGCGGGCCGACAAGAGCTATGCGACGCAGGTCTATGTCCATGGCTCCTTCGGGGCCACGCGTACCGATAAGCGCAAGGTGGTCGATATCCTGTGCGTGGAATCCTGATACGGAGGTTTGAATGGCTGAAGAGCATCTCAAGGGCGCGCGGGTGATGGCCACCATCGCCGGGACGCCCGCCGGTGTCGTCCCCTCCGGCCTGTTCGGCGGGCGGGTGCGGTGCCTTGTGGATACGGTCGAGGTGAGCGCGGCGGCGTCCGTGAACTCGACCTATCTCCTGGGCCGGGTTCCGGCCAATGCCTATCCGCTTCCCATGTCCCGTCTGTACTGGGACGATCTGTCGGGTAACGCGAGCGATCTCAAGCTCGGTCTGTTCGGCGATCAGATCACCGATGATGACGACGCCTTCCTTGCCGGTCTTGATGCCGGCGCGGCAGGCACCGGGACCGCGCTTCTCTCCGAGATCGCGGATTTCGGCAAACCGTTCTGGCAGTTCGTCGCCAATCAAACGGTGAACCCGGGCGGCGAGTTCGATGTGAAGGCAACGCTCTACACGGCGGCGGCGAGCCTGGGCGGCACCCTGTCCATGGAACTCTATTACGCGCTCGATTGACGGCGTGTGTGCTGACGATCCGGGGGCCGTGCATCGGTGCGGCCCCTCTTTTATTGCTTAAGGAGGCAGATATGGCGCTGAGCGCACCCCAAAGCGAAACCGAACTGTGCAACGGCGCCCTGGCTCTGCTGGGCGTCGATGAACGGTTGAGCGATGTGGAGACCGATACCGGCGTGACGGCCCGGCGTTGCCGCAGCGCCTATCCGCGCGCCCGCGATGCGCTGTTGACCCAGTATCCGTGGAACTTTGCGGCCCGCCGAGCCAGCTTACCCTCCCTGGCCGAAGGGCCCGTCTGGGGGTATGCGGCGGCCTATCTTCTGCCGGCTGATTTCCTGCGTCTGCGCCATGTCCGTCACGCCGATCCCGATACGGCCTATGAAATCGAGTCCCGGGACGAGGGGCGGGTGCTCCTGTGCGATCTCTCCGCACCGCTCGATATTCTTTACACCGGCCGGATCACCAGCGTCGGCCTGTTCGATCCGCTGTTCATGGATGCGCTCACGGCGCGGCTTGCGGCGGACCTCGCGATGCCGGTCACCCAGACCCGGACGATTTTCGAGACCATGGCGGCGCTCGCGGCCCGGCGGCTCGACGAGGCCCATGTGTCGGATGCCCGCGAGGGCGCGCCCAACCAGACCATGCCGGCGGGAAGCTGGTTCACCAGCCGGCTCTAATTTCTTGTGGGGGCATTATGCTCTATCCGGATCAACGCAGTTTCGCCAAGGGCGAGCTGTCGCCCCAGGCGGCGGCCCGCGCGGATCTCGCGGCCTATGATGCAGGTGCGGCGCGGATTGAAAATTTCATCGTGCAGGTGACCGGCGGGGTCACCCGCTCGCCGGGCACGCGCTATGTGGCCACAACGAAACACCCGGCGCGCGCCAGCATTCTGGTGCCCTTCGTGTTCTCCACACGTCAGGCCTATATGATCGAACTCGGCGACCGCTATGCGCGCTTTTACATGAACGGCGGGCAGATCCTGTCGGGCGGCGTCCCTTACGAGATCGAAACGCCGTGGACCGATGCCGAAGTCGGCCGTGTGTCCTGGATCCAGGAAGCCGATATCGTCTATCTGTTCCACCCCGATCATGCGCCGCGCAAACTATCGCGCACGGGCCATACCCAGTGGACCCTCGATGAGGTTGCGCTCACGGACGGTCCGTTCCGGGATGAAAACATCGACAAGCTCATGACGGTTCAGGCATCGGCCGTCACGGGGTCGGCGATCACCGTGACGGCGAGCCATGATCTGTTTCAGGCTGGCCATGTGGGCGCGTTGTTCCGGCTTGGCGAAACCGATCCGAACGGCGTTCAACCCTGGGAGTCGGGCAAGAGCTATTCACTCGATGAACAGGCGCGCTTTGACGGCGCGATCTATGTGGCGAGTGCCAAGAACGGCGATGCCGGGACCGTGCCGCCGGTGCACCGCGAAGGCGCGGCCTGGGATGGGCGCAGCACGACGGGAACGCAATGGACCTATCTTCATGATGGCTATGGCCGCGTGCGGATCACCGGTTTCATCAGCCCGCGCAGCGTAACCGCCGAGGTGCTGACCCGCCTGCCGGACAGTGTCGTCTCCGCGCCGACCTGGCGGTGGGCTGAAGGGGCCTGGTCGGATGCGCGCGGTTATCCCGGCACCGCGACTTTCGCCGATCAGCGCCTGATCGCGGCGGCCGGCCGGGATCAGCCGATGACCTTCTGGGGGTCCGGCGCCGCCGGCAATTACGAGAGTTTCGAGGATGGACCGGAGGCGGACAAAAGCTTCCGCTACACCTTGGCCGCGCGGCAGGTCAACGCCATTGCCTGGGTGGTCAACGCGCCGGTCGTCCTGATCGGCACGCCCGAAGCGGTCTGGGCGGCGACTGGGCGCGACTTCGAAGCGCCGGTGACCGCGATTGATATCCGCGCCCGCCCCGTGGCGCGCGAAGGTAGCGCCCTTGTCCCTCCGGTCACGGAAGGCCCCGCGGTGCTGATGGTATCGCGCGCCGGCACCCGCGTCCTGGAGCTGACCCATGACGGCGGCCGGGCGGGCTATGGGCTTCGCGATCTGACCATCCTGGCCGAACATATCAGTTTGGGAGATCCGGCATGACCAATACCGTGTATCCGAGCGCACGCGATGCGTTCCTGACCGGCGAACTCGATCTGTTGGATCAGGTGATCCGCCTGACGCTGATCGACACCGCCGCCTATGCCTATAGCGATAGCCATACGACCCGGGCGGATCTTCCGGGGGCGGCGCGGATCGCGGAGGGCATCCTGACGGTCAAATCCGTGAGCGGCGGCGTGTTCAGCGCGGGCGATGTCACGCTCTCATCGGTTACCGGCAATGAGGCCGAAGCGATTGTGCTGTGGCAGGACAGCGGCACGGAGAGCACCTCGCGGCTGATCGCCTATCTCGACACGGCCCTGGCCGGGCTGCCGGTGACACCCAATGGCGGCGATATCACCATCGCCTGGCCGAACGGCGGAGTGCTGAGCTTATGAGCATATCCTTCGCGCCTCACGCCCAGCCGCTCACCCTTCCGGGAGCGGATGTTTATGCGGGGCCGCCCGGCACCGGCTTTGTCCGGCTGGCCTTTCAGCGGGAGCCCTGGCGGGTACTCTGGGCGCTGCGCTCCGATGGTGTGCTGTGCGGCATGACCTATCGTCAGGATCAGGATGTCTGGGCCTGGCACCGGCATCCGCGCTCCGGTCTTGTGCGGGATATCGCGGTGTTGCCGCGCAGTGATGGGACGGGTGAGGATCTCTGGCTCGTCGTGGAGCGCATGGTGTCCGGCACGCCGGCACGACTGATTGAAATCATGGCGCCGCCCCATCGTCCGGCGGATGCCGATGACAGCGCGGGCTTTGTCTATCTCGACAGCACCCTGAGTTATGCGGGGCCGCCGGTGACCACGCTGAGCGGATTGGCGCATCTGGAGGGCCAAACCGTCTCCGTGTTGGCCGATGGCGTCGTCCTCGCGTCCCGCGAGGTTCAGGACGCAGCGATCACGCTGGACGCCCCGGCGTCCCAGGTCCATGTGGGCCTGCCGTTCACCGCTCGGCTTGAGACGCTGGCCTATGACGGCGGCGACGGTGCGGGGTCGGCGGCGGGACGCGCCCGCGCTGTCAGTGAGGTGAGCATTTTGGTCCATGAGACGGCGGGCGGCAAGGCGGGTCGGGCGATGGATGCGCTCGATCCGCTGTTCGACCGGGACGGGACGGACGCTCTCGACAGTCCGGCGCGGCTCGTCAGCGGGTACCGGCGCGTTGCGGTCAATCTCGGTTGGCAGACGGGCCGGGGTCTGACGATCGTCCAGGATCAGCCGTTACCCATGACCGTGCTCGCCGTCATTCCTGTTGTGACCCGACCCGGACGATAAGGAGACTCGCCATGTGCGAAGCCAATGCCATCTTCACCGGCGCGCGAACGCTGGCGCGCGGTGGGCGGATCGGCGTCAACAGCCTGTCGCGGGCCAATGCCGCCGATGCGGCCGCCTTGAGCAATGCCAGGGCGGCGCGGGCCGTGCGCCGTCAGGTGGCCGCCGCGGAAGAAGCCGCCCGCCGGGAGGCGCGCGAGGGACTCGGCGCCCTGGCCGCGCGTCAATCGGGAAGCGGCGTGCGGGCCGGCACGGGATCGCCGGTTGACCGCGCCGGCGATCTCGCCGCGGCGCTCGAACTCGACATTCTGACGGATCGCGCGCGCGGTGAGGCGCGGGCGCGGCGGTTTGAGGCGCGGGCCGGTCAGAACCGGGCGCGGGCCCGGCGGGCAAGGCGCAGCGGCGCGCTCAGCGCGGCGTCCAGTCTCCTCGGGCTGGGCGACCTGATCAACGAGACAGCGGGGTCATCGGGCGGATCCGGCGTCGATACCGAACGGGCCGAGGGCGGACGGATCACGATTCCATCGAGCCTGTAAAACGCCCCTTACAGCTTCAGTTCCGGAGGATATCCATGACCGTCTCGGTACAGAGCCGGTCCGCGTCCCATAATGGGGACGGGACGACGGTGACATTCGCATTCGGATTTTTCATTGCGGCGGCGGCGGATCTGACGGTGATCCGCTCAAGCGCGGACGGTACCGAGACGGTGTTATCGCTCGGTACGGACTATACGGTCAGCGGAGCCGGCGAGACGTCCGGCGGATCGGTCACGGTGAGCGTGGCGCCGGTCGCGGGCGAGACCCTGCATCTGGTTGCCGTCACGCCGGTCTCCTCAAGCCTTGATCTCGAACAGGGCGGACCGTTCCTGTCCGGAGCGATCGAAGGGGCGGTGGACAAGCTGACCCGCATCGCCCAGGAGCAGGCCGAGACGATGGCGCGCGCGCCCCAGGTGCCCCTGGGCGAGACTGCGCCGGACCTGCCCGGGACCGCGGACCGGGCCGGCAAACTCTTGGGCTTTTCGGCCGATGGCAGCGCCTTTGCCGTGGGCGCGGATTTCACCATTGTCGATCAGATCGCGCCGCTGACGGCGATCGCGGATGATGTGAGCACGGTCGCCGCGCTCGGCGGCGCGGTGGCGAGCCTGGGCGCGGTATCGGCCGATGTCTCGGCTCTGGGACCCATCGCGAGCGATATCACGACCGTTGTCGGCATGTCCGGTGAGATCCAGTCGGTCAATCTCGACCCGCTCTATCACGGCGGACGGCAGACGGGTTTGGCGGCCTTTCATCTTCATGCGGCGGATGTCGCGGCCAACAAGTCCGGCATCGTTCATATCTGGATCACCGGAGATAGCATCGGTGGCAAGCCGGATGTTTTGCGGACCCATTTGGAACGGGCCATCGGCGTCCGGGCCGGGATCGGCATGAGCGCGGGACAGGGCTGGTCGGTGGTCAGCGGCACGGCGGCATCGGAAAGCTCGACCCTGTGGATCACCGGCGCGCTGTATCATGCCGAGGCCAATACGACCATCGAGTGGAAACCGGGCGGGGTCGATCCGTTTGCGGATCAGGCCAAGGTGTTTCTGGTCGAAGAAGACGGCGCCAGTCAGGTCACTGTGCGCTTCACGCTCGATCCGGGCGGCGCCGATACGATCACCGATGTGACGGTGGATCTGGACAACAGCGGGGCGGCGGCGCTGCGCCCGATCACCTATAACCGGCCGGCGGGCAATGAGGGCAAGCGGGTCAATATACGGATCATCACCCATGATGATAGTAAGGGCGGCGCGCGGACGTTGCCTCAAGGCTGGACCGTGACCGGACCCGCCGATGGCGCCGCGCAGCGCTGGGGCGCCATGGTGTACAACCAGAGTGTGGCCGGGCTCAATCTCGATCAGACCGCCGCCGTCAGCGCGGCGGGCCGGGCCTTCTCCAAGGCGGTGATCCAGGAAATCGGCGGCGCGCATCTCGTGTTCAGCCAATGGCACGACGCGGGAGACGGCGACACGGACCCGCCGGAGAGCGGTACGCAGTACACGAATTACCTGAACTTCCTGGAGATTTTCGAGGACGACAACGATCCGCCCAATTACGGGACTGGCTTTGTGCTCCAGGCCGGTCCCGGCACCGGGACCATGGCGACAGGCGTTGAAGGGACCGTGGATGACGGCGCGGGCGGGACCATCACACGGATGGAGTATTACCGCCGTCAGGTCCGCCAGTTGGAGCGGGCCAAAACCAATGTCGCGATTGTCGATTTTGGGAAATGGGTCAGTACGTTCGCCGAGGCGGTCGAGATCGGCGTTTACACCGGATCGGACGGCACCCATCCCACGGCGCTCGCAAACGAGGCGATGGCCGGGATCTTGTGGGAGGCCATTGGCGGGCCGCTCTTGGCGGCGAACGCCAATCATCCGGTTTCGGTCAATGCACCGACCGTCCGAACGGACCGCATCGAGCTGGGATTGTCGAATAATACCCGTGAGGAGGTCGCAAACAACTATCTGGAGCGAACCCCGGCAGGCGGTCTCGATGCGCATTTCGACTGGAACTACCGGTTCTATCTCAACGATGAGTTACGTTTCCAAATCCGGCATGACACCAAGCGGGTCGAGGTGGCGGGACACATCGACCTGATGGACCCGGCGGATTTCTCATCCGTGGGGGCCCGTCTGGAATATGAGTTTAACGCGGGCGTGCCGTATTGGAACTGGAATGGGAAAGACCACAGGAATTACGGCAAATTCCGCTCCGAAATCGTCATCGAGGACACCAGCGAACCGCTGCTCGACGTGGCCCGGCTGAACGCGGCCAATGGCGGCGATGTGGACCATATCCATTTGAGGCGCGGGGGTGATCCGTCAACGTCCAAAGAACTGGAAATCCACACCGAGGGCACGGCCACCGACGTGACGGCGGTCAAGCTGGTGGTGGATGCCGTCGAAATCCTGCGGGTGACCGATGGCGGTTCGGTGCGCGTGGACGAGGTCGAACTCGGCGACGGCGGGCCGAAAATCATGGCGCTGACGGTCGATCCGACGGCGGGCGGCGGTGTCGCCGCGCCCCTGGGATCGCTGGGCCTGCGGGACGATGGCGCCGTCTACCGCAAGAGCGGCGCGGGCAACACGGACTGGACGGCGCTGTGAGGCGAGAGCCGTCCGCAAGCGCGGGCGGCATAACACCGAAAGGAAGAGAGCGATGAAAGATCTGTTTGCCAGCATTCTGCGCGGGATCGGCATGGAATGGGTGATCCGGACCATGATGGTTTCGGCCCTGGAGGCGGTCCGGGATGTGATCTTGGAAACCGAGACCGAATGGGACGACCGCATTGCCCTGAAGGTCGTTGAACGCTTGATCGTGGTGCTCCAGGACGGCCCCACGGAGGCACCGAAAGCCTGATCGCCCTGCCAGAGGGGCGGCGTTTTCAGATGCCCTTCGATGGCGCGTTTGACGGGGCCCGGCGTTGGAGATCTGACCTGCGTCAGGTCACAGCGCCCTGGGCGCGGGCGAACAGGAACGCGGTATAAGCCCCGTAGCCGAGCAGGAACAGGGTGCCTTCGGTGCGGGTCAGTCGGCCTTTGACGGCGACCAGCATGATCAGCCAGGCGGTTGCGAGGCCCAGGATCATGAGATCGAATGCGGTGCCGGCATCGTCCACCAGGATCGGCCGGACAAGGGCCGTCACGCCGAGAATGCCCAACAGATTGAACAGGTTACTGCCCAGAATATTGCCGAAGGCGACATCGGCCTCGCGGCGCAGGGCCGCCATGACCGATGTCGCGAGTTCCGGCAGCGAGGTCCCGATGGCGACAATCGTCAGTCCGATGATCGCCTCGGAGATGCCCCAGCCGCGCGCGAGCGTGACGGACCCGTTGACCATCCGGTCGGCCCCGAAAACGACGAGGGCGACGCCGCCGACGCCCAAGAGGACGGCCAGCGGCAGCGGCAGGCAGTCCGATCCCTTGAGCGCGGCTTCGCCCTCATGCATCTGCGCCGAGGGGCCGTTATCGGCCCGCTCGCTGAGATAGGTCAGCACGATGTAGGCGATCAGCATGCCGGTGAAGAGCAGCCCGGCCCAGCGGCTGACCTCGCCGCTCGCGATCACGGCGACGCACAGGATGGTTGCGACCGCCAGCACGGGCCCGTCGCGCTTGAAGGCGACCCGGCAGCAATACATCGGGGCGATCGCCGCCGCACAGCCGAGGATCAGGAGAATATTCGCGACATTGCTGCCGATCACATTGCCGATCACGAGGCCCGGGGCATCGGCCATGACGGCCCGGATCGAGGTGAACAATTCCGGAGTAGAGGTGCCGAACCCCACCAGCACAAGGCCGACCAGCAGCGTCGACAGGCCCAGGCGTTTGGCGCCGGCGACAGCGCCGCGGACCAGGAGGTCGCCGCCCACGGTCAAACAGACGAAGCCGATAAGGATGTTGAGAAAGGCCATGAGGTCCGGAATTGGTTAACAGATCATGGGCACAGACAGGGTGTGCCCATGCTGCGCCGCGCCTGCATAGATAGGAAGTTATCGCCCGCTTTCCATGACCGGGCGCGACAGGATGCGGAAGACGGCCGCCATGGCGGCGAGGGCGAGCGGCAGGGCCAGCCACCAGGCGAGGCCGAACCCGACCGGCAGCAGGCCGAACAGGATCGCCGCCATCCCGGCCAGAAGCGCATAGGGCAATTGGGTGCGCACATGGTCGGCATGGTCGCAGCCGGCGGCGAGCGACGACATCACGGTCGTGTCCGAAATGGGCGAGCAATGATCGCCCCAGACCGCGCCGCCCATCACCGCGCCGATGGTGGCCGAGAACACCGCGGCTTCGATCCCCGACAGCCCGCCTCCGGCCCCGGTAACGGCCCAGGCGAGGGGCACGACCAGCGGCATCATGATGCCCATCACGCCCCAACTCGTGCCGGTGGTGAAGGCCATCGCCGCGGCGAGCAGGAATACCAGTGTCGGCATCGCCCAAAGGGGCAGGCTGTCACCCAGCAGCGTCACCAGATAGGTGTCGGTCTGGATCATGCCGTTCACGGTCGACAGGCTCCAGGCCAGGGTCAGCACCACGGCGGGCAGCATCATCGACCGGGTGCCGGCCAGCCAGGAATCCATGGCATGGCCGAGGGTCAGCCGGCCGCCTGCGACCGATAACGCAATGGCCACGATGGCCCCGCCGAGAGACGCCCACAGCATGGCCTTGAAGGAATTGCCGGCGCCGAATATGTCCCGCACCGAGGCCCCCGGCGGACTGTCCGCCATGCCGGTCGCGATGACCCCGCCGAGCGTCCCGAAAATCAGCACGCCAAGCGGAATGACCGCGAACCAGGGATTGGGAGCCGGGGCACCGTCCCACCCGGCCGGGTCCGTATCGCTGCTGTCGAGGCTCGCCGGATCGAAGGTGCCGCCGGTCCGCGGCGCTTTGGCCCGCGCGGCGCGTTCGCTTGCCAGCATCGGCCCGATATCCCGTCCGGTGAGCGTAACGATCCACACCAGGACGATCGCCAGGATCGGATAGAAGGCGAAGGCGAGGCTGTCGAGGAACAGACCGTAGGCGTTGAGATCCTCCGCGCCGAGGGCATCGAGCCCGTCGTCGATGGTGCTCACCATGAAGCCGATCCAGGTGGTGATGATCGCCAGCGCCGAGACCGGAGCGGCGGTGGAGTCGACGATATAGGCGAGCTTTTCCCGGCTGATCCGCAGGCGGTCGGTGATCGGGCGCATGGTGTTGCCGACCACCAGAACATTGGCGTAGTCGTCGAAGAAGATCGCCAGACCCAGGGCGCTGGTGGCCGCCTGGCCGCGCCGCGGGGTGCGCGCGAGGCGCGCCATGCCGGCGGCGATCCCCGCCATGCCGCCATTCTGGTTCAGGACCCCGATGAGCCCGCCGATCATGATGGTGAAGAGCAGGATCGACAGCCGGTCCGGGTCGGTGAGGGCAACCACCACCACGTCGGGCATGGCGGCGAAGAAGCCGGTGACCAGGGACTCGAAACTGAGCCCGTAGAACAGTGACGCCCCGGCCCAGATGCCGAGGGCCAGCGCCGGGACCACTTGGCGCAGCAGGATCACCGCACCAATGGCGAGGATCGCCGGAAGAAGCGACAGCCATCCGGGTACGGCGCTTCGCGTGTCGCGCGCGGCCACCGCGCCGTCCGGCGCCCGCAATTCGAACGCCGCCGCACCGCCCGGCACCGTGACACCCGAAAAGGTCAGACTGCCGCCGCTTGGCGTTGCGGTATAGGCCGTGCCGGCAACATTCAGTTGCCAGGAGCCGCTGCCGGAGACGGGGGCGGCCGTGATATCGACGGGCACGCCGGCGAGAAGCAGCGCGGGGACGGCCAGGCTCGGATCGGAGGCCGGCGCAGCGGACGGCTGAGCGGAGGCGGGCGTTATCGCGCCGGCCATGATGGCGAGACACCAGACAAGCACGGCGGCACAACCGGTGGACCATGCCGCCCTGAGGGCCGTCTGCCGTGCCGTTTGTTCCCGCGCTCGTGTCACGTCGCCTGCCCCCGGATCTCAAAGCAATCCGGTCAGCATAGACGGTCCCGCGGACCGGACCAAAGAAACTTCAGGGGCCCGCACGGCCATACCGGCGTGTCCGGACCCGCGGTGCTCAGGCCTGCGACAGGCGCAGCATCAGAGTGCTGCCCGCGAAGCGTTCCATGAACCGGTCCGGCGCCATCCGGGCTGGGGCGGCCACGGCCGGCTGATCGCCATTGGCTTCGATGCAGTCGAGTTCACTCAGACAGGTCAGCGTGACACCGCGCTCATAAGCATCGCGCAGGGTGTGCGTACAGCCGCTCTGGCCCTGAGCACTGACAAGCACCGGCACATGGCTGCTATGGGTGAGCATCTCCTCGAAGCGCGGATTGGAGAACGCCGAATGGTCCGAAATCATGAACACCATTTCCGAGCACACCGGCTCGAACCCGTCGATGGGCCGCCATTCCGGCGCCTGCGGATCGTATGTGCCGTCGGGCGCCCGGTGCAGTACATGGGCGACCGGCCAGCCCGACATGCGCGCCAGACGCAGGATGGACCGGATCCGGTCCAGGCGCTGGAACAGATCGGGGCTCATGAGCGTGGGCGATGCCCACAGGCGGCCGCGTTGTAGTTCCTGCAGAATGATGAGGGGAGACGCTTGTAGCGCGTCCTCTCGTATGTCACCTCGCATCATTCGTCCAACCCTCTCCCTGATGATCGCCCCACGCTGACCCACGGTCTTGTTTAATCGTCTTCGTTAACCGGATTGGTCGCTCCCCGGGTTACCGACAGATCGAGCACGCCCGGCTGATCCCATTGGCCTTCTGGCCGGATTATTGTCAAAGGATCTGAATCCAAGGTGACTGCCTTCGGGTCGGCCGGCAGAGATCTGGAGACATGGGCATACTCATGGTCTGAAAAAACGAAGCGGTCGCGGCCCGGCATTTCCACAAACCCTACGGTTTTCCAGAAATCCAGGAGCCTTACTTGTGCATGTGCATAGACGAGACTGTAGCCCTTACGGGCGCACACCGCCAACGCGTATCTGATCATTGTACCGGCGAATGCGGAGCGGCGAAACTGCCGTCTCACCGCCACCCGTTCCAGTTTTGCAAAATCTGAAAAGAACCGGAGGCGCAGCGTGCCAACCGGCTCGCGGTCATATCGGGCCAGGATGTGAATCCCGGTGAAATCATTACCGTCGAATTCTTCGTCATACGGACAATCCTGCTCGGCCATGAAGGTCAAACTGCGGACCGTCTGTACCCGCATAAAATCGTCAAGGGACGATACGACATTAAAACGCAGGACCCGGTGGTTGAGTTTCGGGTCGATGTCCTCACCCGGTGCCCCGAAGGCCAAGGCAAGGTCATCGTGCGACCGGTCGAACCCGCCGCCTGTGGTCATGCTTGTCTCCCCTGAACGGGCCGCGCCATGGCGTGACCTGTGCGACGCCAACCCAAAGGCGTCTTCAGTGGGCGTTCCCCCGGTCGTGCCCACTGTCCGAGCGGCGGGGCACCGCGTATGCGCGATGCCGCGTCCGGTGTGTTCAAGGCCGGCCCGCGATCAGGCCGCGGCCCGTTTCCGGCTGTCAGCCGCGACGGCACTATCGCCAATATGCGCCGCGACGGCACTGTCGCCGATATGCGATGTCCGGCCGAACAATTGCGCCGGGGCGTTAGGGTTACTGTCCTTGATCCGCTTATAGCCGAGGCGGGTCAGCAATTTTTCCCCGGTCTTCGACCCAGCGGTGGCGTAATAGGGCACACCCGGATAAATGCCGCGCTCGATATAAAGGGCGGACTTCCAGATGGCGGCCTTGGCCGCCTGGGTTTCCCCGGCCAAAGCCCAGATATAAACCGCTGCGGGCTCCTCCGTTTCCGGCGCGACCCAATCGTCCTGCACGCGGATGCCTGAGAACTTGCCCGCCAACAGCGTTTCCTCGCCCAATGCGGTCAGGGGCAGGGTGGCGATAAACCCGCTGACCGTTGCGCCGGCGCCGGTGAGGCCCGTGCGCACCAGACGCGTCAGGTCGTCATTGGCCGGATCTATGCGCTGCATGGTTTGAACCGCCTGGGCGCCGTCGACCCCATGACCGTCGGTCAGTTCATTGCCGGTCATGGCATCGTCCACGACCATCAGCGTCGACCGGTTGCGGGCGAACACCTTCGCGAATGTCCTGGGTTCGGCGACATCCTTGCAGATCAGGGTCTGCGCGAGATGGTGGATTCGCTTGATATCCGTGGCCGCCGCAGGGCGAATATTGAGCTTGCGCAAGGCGGGGGCGTGCAGAAGAGTCTGACTGCTTGTGGTCATGGCGCGCGAATTCCTTTAACTTGCTGCAAGTGGGCCGGGGGCACCCGTTCCGGGTGTCCTCGCCGCACCCGCGGCTCCTGGCCGGCGGTTCGGGCGCCTCGACCATCCGTAGGCCGAAAGGTCGGAGGGCCGCCCTGCCACGGCCGGCAGACGGAAAACGCTTCATCCGATGGGCTGCGTGTTGATCGGCGCTGCGCGTGTCACAGACCGATCGCACCGGCCCGGCGGACGAAGAGGACAGGCCTCTCTGATTGAGACGCGTCCTGAAAAAATGTTGACAGCATTGCCAGCCGCGCGCTTCTGGCACCGATGTATGGGGGCTATAGACCGTGAAAGACGATGAAACCCCACGGGAACTGGGCGATTCCACGAAAATGCCGGTCTCCGGCGCCGACGCCGGGGATGGCGGCATGGGCCTCAATCCGGGGCTGATGTCTGGCGGGATGGAAGGCGTGCCGAACTGGGAAGATCTGAAGATCTTTCACACGGTGTGTCAGTTCGGCAGCTTCTCGAAAGCGGCCGATGCGCTGGCGCTGACCCAGCCGACGATCAGCCGCCGGATCGACGGTCTGGAGAAGATCCTCAGCACACAGCTTCTGCGCCGGTCGCCCGCCGGGGTCGCGCCGACCGATCAGGGGCGTCTGGTGCTGGAACATGCCCAACAAATGCAGCTCTCCGCCCGGGAACTGACCCGCAAGGTTCGCCAGAGCGATGACTCGGTCGAAGGCTTGGTGCGGATCGCCGTGCCGGACGGGCTGTTGACCTACTGGCTGACGCCGAGGCTCCAGGAGTTCCAGCGCGCCTATCCGATGCTGTCACTGGAGTTCGTGTCCGGCGATGACGATGTCGAATTGGACGGATCGGCGACCCATCTGTCGATCCGCTATGACGATGACGTGCCGCCCCATTTCGTGACCCTGCCGCTCGGCGCGACCCACCATGTCGCCTACGCATCCAAGGAATATCTTGGGGTTTTCGGCATGCCGAAGACGGTGCAGGATCTCGTCACCCATCGGTATGTGTACCATACCAACCAGCGCCATCAGAAAGAGCGGTGGGACAAAGAAATCCTGGCACTGATGGAAATCACCAAGGTCTGCTTCATCACCAACACCACCAGCGCCATGGTCGAGGCCATCCGCAACGGCATGGGGATCGGCATGCTGCCGTCCTATTTCGCGACCTTCGAAAAGGAGCTTGTCCTGCTCGATGTCGACTATCGCGCCTATGCTCATTTCTGGCTGATCTATGAGCGCCGTCAGCGGGATCTGGCGCGGGTGCGGGCGGTGATCGATTGGATCAAGAGCTGCATCGATAAGCGCCGGATGCCGTGGTTCTCCGACACCTTCGTTCATCCCGATGAGTTCGGCCTTTACGGCGGCAAGGACGAGGCGCCGCGCGTCTGACCGCCCCTCTCCGGCCTCATCATGTGCCCCATCATGACAAGCCACGCCCCGGCGCACACTGCGCCGGGGTCTTTTTTCGTGTGAATGCCGGGCCATTCCCGGACCCCGTGCAGACGCCAAAGCTGCCGGTTATGCACAGGCACCCGCGCGCATGACGAGTGTATATTTGCGAATGCCCCTATTCGTAAACAGTTATGCCCGCTATCCCCTGAACTGAAATTCTGTCACGCAAAAGGTAAAGAAGCTGTGGATAACTTCGATGCACACGCGCGCAGTTACCCACAGGCGACCGGCGGTCATACCCGGTGTCGCGGCGCGGTGGATCGGAACGAACAGAGGGCCGGGCGATGGCGGTCAGCGGGTGGGGGCGGTCAGCGGGCGGGTGCGGTCAGCGGGCGGGGGCGGTCAGCGGGCGGTGCTGGCGATGTCCGCGGCCTCGCCGGTACCGCCTGGCGCGCCATCGGATC
>CAZHDI010000011.1:54368-58313 GCA_964531285.1 uncultured Alphaproteobacteria bacterium
GCGGTGCTGGCGATGTCCGCGGCCTCGCCGGTACCGCCTGGCGCGCCATCGGATCCCAGCGACGACACCACGAACGGCGCGTCGGCCGTCGGCGCTTCATAGAGATAAGCCCGGCCCCAGGGGTCGGTGAGCGCGGTGTCGCCGTCGAGATAGGGTCCGGCCCAGAGCGGCGCGCCGGCGGGGGCTTCGACAAGCGCCCGCAGGCCTTCCTCGGTGGTGGGATAGCGGCCGAGTTCGAGGTGATAGAGATCGAGCGCGCCCTTGAGCTGGCGGATCTGGACTTCGGCGGCCTTGGATTTGGCCTTGTCCAGCATGCCCATGACACGCGGCCCGGCAATCCCGGCGATCAGCGCGAGGATGGCAAGCACCACCAGCAGTTCCAGAAGCGAAAAACCGGCCCGGCCGGCGCGTTTGACGGCGTGCATGTGCTGATCCTCTCCGGCGCGCATCCCATCGGCTCACTGTTGGGGCCGGCGGCGCGGTCTGTCCAGTGTCCAATCGGTTATGGCAAGGCGCGCGGCGCCCGGGCGTGATGACGGTCAAAACCCGAAGCGCACCGGCCCATGCAGCCAGGTGATCCAGAACCCCAGGCTCAAGGCGGGTCCGAAGGGCAGGGCCGTCGACGGACCGATGGCGCGGCCCGCCAGACGCAGGCCAAGCGCGCCGAGAAGACCGGACACCGCGCCGAGCAGCATCACGGAGGGCAGAGCCAACGGGCCGCACCACGCGCCCGCCGCCGCCATGAGCTTGGCATCCCCCAGACCGATGCCGTCGCGCCCGCGCACCATCCGGTAGATCATCCCGATGCCCCAGATCGATCCGTATCCGAGCATGGCGCCGAGCGCATGGCGCAGCAGCCGCTCGTCATGGAACGCCCAGGTGACCGCAAGTCCCGCCAGGATGAGCGGCAGGGTGATGACATCGGGCAGGATGAAATGCTCCGCATCGATCGCGGTCAGGACGATCAGCGCATAGCCCAGACCCAGGCTGGCAAGGACAAGCCCCCACGGCGCGCCCGGTCCAAGCGCGGCCAGGGCCCACAAGGCGATGAGAAAGGCGCCGGCTTCGATCAGCGGCAGGCGTACCGGGATTTGCGCCAGACAATGCGCGCAGCGTCCGCCCCGGGCGGCAAAGCTGAACAGCGGAATGAGATCGCGGGCGCCCAGAACCTGTCCGCACGCATCGCAAGCCGACCGTGTGAAGACGATCGGCCGTCCCGCGGGCAGGCGCATTGCCACAAGACCCAGAAAGCTGCCGATGATCGGCGCGGCGAGGATCAGCACCACGGCCCCCGTCATGGGCACCGGATCGCTCAGCCACCGCGTCCATTCGAAATCCATACTGCCGTCCGTTTCTGATCGCCGCCCCTTGCGCGGTCTACGCCTAGCCCGCGCGAGCCGTCCTGTCACGGATTTTACACGGCACGCCGCCCCGGTTTCGGTCGCATTCGAGCGATCCCCTTAAGAAGGACTTAAGCGCCGGGCTCCTAGTGTGGTCAGCCAAGGAGAGGCCCGCCAGCCGCGCGGCCGGGACCGGTGAACACGAGGAGCGTCCCCCATGACGTCGGCTTATGAATTCATCCAGGACTTGTGCGAACGGGCGGAAACCCACGAGGCCGCCCGGCATGACTGCATCGGGCGCCTGGCGCGCGGCGATCTGCCCGACCCGGCGCGGGCCCTGCGCCTGTTCGCCTTTCAGTATGGGGAATATACCCGGTACATGCCGCGCTTCGTGCGCACGGTCATCCGCCGGCTCGACCGCGCCGACCATAAGGACGCGATCCAGGATCTGCTCGACGAGATGACGGGGACGGTGACCGGCGGATACGGCACGCCGTCCATGGTCGGCACGCCCCATACCAGCCTCTATACCCAGTTCCAGCGCGCGATGGGCGTCGATGCGGCCTACCGGTCCAGCCAGCGCGTGTTCCCGGAGGTCGAGGAATGGGCGCGGACCACCCTGTCGCTGTGCGACTCGCCGCATGGTATCGTCGGCATCGGCGCAATCGGTCCGGGAACGGATTATATCCTCTCAGGAACCCATGACCGGATCCTGGAGGCGCTCGACCGGTTCACCGATCTCACCGAGGATCAGAAGGCCTATTTCCGGGTCTATCAGGATTTGGACGGCGGCGCGGCCGAAGCCCTTTACGAAGTCGCGATCGATCTGGCCCAGGTCGAGGTGAACCGGCCGCGTCTGGAACGCGGCATGCTGGAGGCGCTCCAGGCGCGCGCGCGGTTCTGGCGCACCTGTCTTGTCCATATGATCGCCCAGCCCGAACCGCAGGTGATCCGCAGCGCCGGCTGACGGGGCCGGCAACCGCCATGGCCCGCCTCGCTCCGCCTCGGCCAAGACCACGACCGGGAGGCGGGGGACCGCCCCCGTCTCGCGGTTTTGCACCGCACCGTCTCCTTGCCTACAGTCGGGCCGTGAGGATCAGGCAAGGGGATGGACAGCATGGATCAGGCGCTTGCGGCAGGGCACAGCGTGGCCGGCCTGACGGCTCTTATCGGCATCGCGTGGCTCTTGAGCGAGGACCGCAGCCGGATCAAGTGGAGCATGGTCGGGGCCGCCGTCGGCCTTCAGATCGCCCTTGCGTTCTGTTTTCTTCAGGTCCCGGCGGCGCGCGGATTGCTCCAGGGCATGACCCATATGGTCTCCGCGCTGCAACAGGCCTCGCTGGATGGGGCCCGGTTCGTCTTCGGCTTCGTCAGCGCCGGGACGCCGCCCTTTGAGATCGTCAACCCCGAAGCCTATCAGATCTCGCTCGCTTTCCAGATCCTCCCTCTGGTGATTTTCATCGCCGCGCTTTCGGCGCTGCTGTGGCATTGGCGCATCCTGCCGATGATCACGCGCGGTTTTGCCTGGGGGCTGGAACGCACCCTCGGCATTGGTGGGCCGGCCGGGCTTGCCACGGCGGCCAATGTCTTTATGGGGATGATCGAGGCACCGCTGTTCATTCGCGCTTATCTGTCCGCGATCACCCGCAGCGAGATGTTTCTCATTATGTCGGTCGGGCTCGCCACCGTCTCGGGCACCGTGCTGGTGCTTTATGCCACAACGCTCGAACCGGTGGTGCCCGGCGCCATTGCCCATATCCTGACCGCCTCGATTATCTCGCTCCCCGCCGCCATTCTGGTGGCCAAGGTGATGATCCCGGGCGATGAGGTCACGGGCAGCCGGGTCGGGCTTGAGATCCTGAGCTACAATTCCAGCATGGATGCGGTGGTCGAGGGGACCCAAGAGGGGCTCAAGCTGTTCCTGACGATCATCGCCATGCTGATCGTCGTCGTTGCGCTGGTGTCTCTGGCGGACAAGATCCTTGCCTTGGTGCCGGATCTGTGGGGCGCGCCGCTGACCATGGAACGGATTTTCGGGTGGCTGTTCGCGCCGCTGGTGTTCCTGTTCGGCGTGCCGTGGTCCGAGGCACCGGTCGCGGGCTCGCTGATGGGCACCAAAACGATCCTCAATGAGTTGATCGCTTATTTCAATATGGCCGCGCTGGATCCGGGCGCCCTGAGCGACCGCAGCAAGGTCATCATGATCTATGCCCTGTGCGGGTTTGCGAACCTGTCCAGCGTCGGCATTCTCATTTCGACCTTGAGTGCGCTCATCCCCGAACGGCGCAGCGAAATCCTCGGCCTGTCCATGCGCTCGCTGGTCGCCGGGACGCTGGCCACCGGCATGACGGGCACGGTCGCGGGCCTGTTGACCCTGGCCTGACATCCGCCGCCGGGACCATCGGGACCATCAAATCCGCCGGCCGATTTTGCGGGACCGGCGCAGGCCGCCATGGTTAACTGACCGGGAGAAAACACCGCTGGGGGCGCCGTTGCCCACCGGCGGACGCAGAGGGAACGAGGGCGTGGAGAGCGGCGTCAGTCTGGGCGGGACCGGGTTCTGGTCGCTGTTCGATCTGTTTTTGTATTCGATCATGGCCCTGGT
>CAZHDI010000012.1:0-41704 GCA_964531285.1 uncultured Alphaproteobacteria bacterium
CTCTTGGCCCTCATGATCATGCTCAGCCCCTGGCCGCTCGGCAGCAACCGGCCGTGGAGCATGGCGCTGTTGCAGTTGGCCGGGGCGGGGCTGCTGACGGTCACGGTGCTCGGCCTTGTGCTCGGGTCGGACAAGGGACAGGCGCTGCGCCGCATCGGCTTTGCGGCGGCGGGCGGTTTGCTGGTGATCGGGTGGGCGTTTGTGCAAACCCTGCCCAGTCCGGTCGGCGCGCTGGGCCATCCGGTCTGGACGATGGCCGCCGGCGCGCTGCCCAATGCCGGACCGCCGGCCATTGCGGTCAATCCCGAGCAATCGGCGTTCGAAGCCTGGATGTTCATGGTCTATGCCAGCGTGTTTCTGGCGGCCTACTGGATTGCGCAGGACACACGGGACGCCCACCGCCTGCTGACCCTGATCACCGTCACCATTGTCGCTTACGGCCTTTACGGTCTGCTGCGCGGCATGATCGGGTGGGATCATCTGTTCTATCCGCCGGCGCCGGATGTTCGCTTTTCCAATATGCGCACCGGTCCCTTTACCGGACACACCTATTACGCGGCCTATCTGGGCATGGGATTGGTCGGGCTTGCGGTCCTGACGGCCAAGCGCGTGAAGGCAACGGTCTGGCGCGAGACCTGGAATGCCCGTCTGGCCCAAGCCATTGAACTCACCACGAGCAAGCTGGCGCCGTATCTCCTGGCCGGGGTGGTTCTGCTGTCGGCCATTTCGCTTACGGGCTCGCGCGGCGGGTTTTTTGCCATGCTCGCCGGTTTGCTCGTCGTCGGTGCGAGCTATCTGGCCAAGCAGCGCGGCATGCGCCGCTGGCTCATCGCCGGGTCTGCGGTTGTCGGCGGGCTCCTGCTGACGGTCATCAGTGTCGAGATCAGCGGCGCCTATCTGGCCCATCGCATGGACGATATCGAAGCGGCCGCCGTGGGACGCTGGAGCATCTGGCAGGTGGCGGTGCAGATGATCGCGGATGCGCCTCTCCTGGGCGCCGGCCTTGGCGGATTTGTCGATCTGTTCCCGCTTTACACGGCCGATGCGATCGAACGCTTCCGGATCATCCGGGTCCATAACGAGTATTTGGAATTGATGGTCAGCCTGGGTGTGCCCATGGCGTGCCTGTGGTTCGCCGTGATGGCGCGGCTCGGGCTGATCTGCCTGGGCGGGGTGCGCCGGCGCAAACACGATTACGATTATCCGGTTGCCGGGATCGGCGCCGGTGTGGTGATCGCGACGGCGAGCATCGCGGATTTTCCGCTGGAGGTGCCGGCGGTGGCGATCACCTTCGCGGCCCTGCTGGGCATCGGCTGCGCGACCGCCGCGCGCCCGAGCGGGAGCGGCGGTACATTGATGCGCAAGCGGGTGATGACGCAAACCGTGGCGTGAGACCGCCACCGGCGCATGGTCGGCGCATGGTCCAGCCGGTGACGGAGCAGCGAGGACGCCAGTCAGAGCCGGGCGGCGGACTGCTGCGCCTGGAACCAGGCATAGGTATCGGCCAGGCCGTCCTTGAGGCTGATCTTGGCTTTCCAGCCCAAGCCGTGAAGCGTGCTCGAATCCATCAGCTTGCGCGGCGTCCCGTCCGGCTTCGAGGTGTCGTGCACGAATTGTCCGCGATAGCCAACCACATCACCGATCAGATGCGCCAGATCGCCGATCGAGACATCTTCGCCAACACCGACATTCACATGCGGCTCATCCGAATAGGTCTTCAGCAGGAACACCAGCGCATCGGCGAGGTCGTCGACATGCATGAATTCCCGCAGCGGCTTGCCCGTGCCCCACAGGACCACTTCATCCGTACCCGACAGTTTGGCCTCATGCATCTTACGCATGAGCGCCGGGACCACATGGGAGGCTTCCAGATTGAAGTTGTCGCCCGGTCCGTAAAGATTGGTCGGCATGGCCGAGATGAAATCGCAGCCATACTGGCGGCGATAGGCCTGGGCCAGCATGATCCCGGCGATCTTGGCGATGGCGTACCACTGATTGGTCGGCTCCAGAGGGCCGGTCAACAGGGCGTCTTCCGGAATCGGCTGAGGCGCCAGTTTCGGATAGATGCAGGATGATCCCAGAAACAGCATCTTGGCCACGCCGGCCTGCCAGGCGGCATGGGTGATATTGGCCTCGATCATCAGATTGTCGTAGAGAAACTCGGCCGGATAGCTGTCATTGGCCAGAATGCCGCCGACCTTCGCGGCACACATGACGATCCCATCGGGCTTGGTCTCGGTCAAAAAGGCCGCGACCTGATCGCCATTGCGCAGGTCCACCGTGTCGCGGCCGGCCGTCAGAACACGGACATCCGGCTCGCGCTCCAAACGGCGCACGACCGCGCTGCCGACCATGCCCCGGTGACCGGGGACCCAGACCGTTTTACCGGCAAGATCGAACGGCTCAGATGGCATGGCTGGCCCGGACCTGTTCGCGCTCCGCATTGGCGGCATCGGCCCGCAGCAGCGCCCGGTCGCACTCGACCATTTCCTGAACCAGCTGCTCGAACGAGACCTCATGGGTCCAGCCGAGCACCGTCTTGGCCTTGGTCGGATCGCCCAGCAGGAACTCGACTTCCGCCGGACGGTAATATTTCGGATCGACACGGACCAGCACGTCGCCGGTATTGGCATTGCGGCCCAGTTCGTCCTCGCCTTGGCCTTCCCAGGCAATGCTCACGCCCACATGGGTGAAGGCATGTTCGACGAATTCGCGGACCGAATGCGCCTCGCCGGTAGCCAGCACGAAATCGTCCGGCTTGTCCTGCTGAACGATCAGCCACATGCCGCGCACATAATCGCGCGCATGGCCCCAGTCGCGCTTGGCATCGAGATTGCCGAGATAGAGGCAGTCCTGCAGGCCGGCCTCGATGGCGGCGACGGCCCGCGAAATCTTCCGTGTCACGAAGGTCTCGCCCCGGCGCGGGCTCTCGTGATTGAACAGCACCCCATTGGTGGCGTGAATGCCGTACGCCTCGCGGTAATTGACCGTCGCCCAATAGGCATAGAGCTTGGCGACCGCATAGGGGCTGCGCGGATGGAACGGCGAGGTCTCGC
The DNA here is from genome assembly GCA_964531285.1 of uncultured Alphaproteobacteria bacterium. GTDB lineage: Bacteria > Pseudomonadota > Alphaproteobacteria > JAJFIK01 > JAJFIK01 > CAZHDI01. Next base: position 3,057 of record CAZHDI010000012.1, read on the forward strand.
TCTGGGGCGGGGGGGTCGAGCCGAACAATTCAGAAGTCGACGCCTGGTAGAACCGCGTCTTGTCCTCAAGTTTTTGGATGCGGATCGCCTCCAGAAGCCGCATGGCGCCGAGCCCGTCCGCGTTGCCGGTATATTCCGGCGTCTCGAAGCTGACCTTCACATGGCTCTGGGCGGCCAGATTGTAGATCTCGTCCGGCTGGATCTGCTGCAACAGCCGGGTGAGGTTCATCGAATCGGTCATATCGCCGTAATGCATGAAAAACCGCGTCTCGGTTTCCAGCGGATCGGCATAGAGGTGATTGACGCGGCCGGTATTGAACGACGAGGACCGGCGCTTGATGCCGTGGACTTCGTAGCCTTTTTCCAGCAGGAGTTCGGCCAAATACGCGCCGTCCTGGCCGGTGATGCCAGTAATCAAGGCCTTCTTCACGTCTTAATCTCCTCGACGGTGGGAAAGGAGCGTGCTCCGCGCAAACGGCGAGACGCCCTTGTCTGACCAATACTGTGCTCGGGCCCATACTAAAGGATGGCCAATACCGCGCTCCGGATGGACCGCCGCGCGGGCCCGAAAACGGACCCTGATCGCCGGGCGGCCGGCAGGATGCGGGGCGTGCATCCCTGAGCGCGTTGAGCGGTCGCAGCATGGTCCAATCCCCCAGGGAACGCAATGCTCTTCCAAGGGGTCACCTCTGGCGTGTGATGCGGCCCTCACACGGTCCGCGGCGCGCGGTCAAGGTCACGATCGCGAGTGCCCCCGGCCCTGGTGCAGTTTCCAATTGACGGCCCTGATGACCGCGCTATGGCTCTCCCAAACGCCGGACCGCACGCTCCGCGGCCCCGTATCAGACCGGATGGAGGATTTCAGATGAGCGGTGAAGCAGACCAGTTCGACACGATCATCATCGGGTCGGGCCCGGGGGGCTATGTCGCCGCGATCCGCTGCGCACAGCTTGGGCAGAAGACCGCCATCATCGAACGCGAGCATTTGGGGGGCATCTGCCTCAACTGGGGGTGCATCCCGACCAAGGCTCTGCTGCGCACGGCGGAAGTCTATCACCAGATGACCCATGCCGACGCGTTCGGCTTGAGCGCCACCGGCGTGGATTTCGACCTGCGCAAGGTGGTCGAGCGCTCCCGCGGCATCGCCAAGCAACTCTCCACCGGCGTGCGCGGCCTGATGCGTAAGAACAAGATCACCGTGATCGAAGGCGAGGGGCGGCTCGCCGGGCCCGGCAAGGTGCAGGTGGACGAGGAAACCGTCTACGGCGCCAAGACCATCATCCTGGCGACCGGCGCGCGGGCGCGCACACTGCCCGGCCTCGAGCCCGACGGCGAGATGATCTGGACCTACAAGGAAGCCATGGTTCCCGAAACCATGCCGAAATCCATCCTCGTGGTCGGCTCCGGGGCCATCGGCATCGAATTCGCCAGCTTCTACCGGACCATGGGCGTCGAGGTCACGGTGATCGAAGTCATGGACCGGATCCTCCCCGTGGAGGATGAAGAGGTGTCCGCCTTCGCGCGCAAGGCTTTCGAGAAACAGGGCATGACCATTCACACCGGCGTCAGCCTCAGCCGGTTGTCCCGCGCCGAGAATGGCGTGACCGCGACCGTCAAATCCGGCGACGGTGCCACCACCGAAATCACCGCCGAGAAGGTGATCCTCGCCATCGGGATTGTGGGCAATACGGAAAATCTCGGCCTTGAGGCCGCGGGCATCACGGTCGAGAAGGGCCATGTGGTGACCAATGAGTGGGGCGAGACGGGCGCGGCTGGGATCTACGCCATCGGCGATCTGACCGGCGCACCGGGGCTGGCGCACAAGGCCATGCATGAGGGGGTCATCGTCGCCGAGCGCATCGCCGGTCTCGACGGTGTCCATCCCATCGACAAGAGCACCATTCCGGGCTGCACCTATTGCATGCCCCAGGTGGCCAGTGTCGGCCTGACCGAGGCCAAAGCGAAGGAAGCCGGCTATGAGATCAAGGTCGGCAAGTTTCCGTTTATCGGCAACGGCAAGGCGATCGCGCTCGGCGAGCCGGAAGGATTCATCAAAACGGTGTTCGATGCCAAGACCGGTGAGTTGCTGGGCGCCCATATGATCGGTGCGGAAGTGACCGAACTCATCCAGGGCTACGGCATCGCCCGCACGCTTGAAGGCACCGAAGCCGATCTCATGGCCACGGTCTTTCCGCATCCGACCTTGTCCGAAATGATGCATGAAAGCGTGCTGTCGGCGTTCGGCCGCACACTGCATATCTGACCAGAGACTTTGGAGAGCCGATTAGCTGCCGGCGCCGGCACGCCAGAAATACTGGTAGGTGTTGAGCGGGCGGGCCGTGTCCGGGTCGAGGCGGACAATCAGCTTGCGCGTCGAGTCCGCATCGCCGCCGTCATGCTTGGCCGGAGCCAACAGAACCGTGAATTCGTTCCGGCCATGCTGCTGAACGCCGATCGGGCGGGACCACCGGTTGCCTTCGAAGGCCGTGTAGAGCGGCGCGAATTCCCGCGCGAACCCGAAGCGGACCTCGAACTGTTTTTGCCCGGAGCCCAGACAGGTCTTTTCGACCATCACATAATTGTAGTTCCGGTCGGCGCTGAAGCCGTTCCGCATGACCTTTTCGGTGCACTGGTCGTCCACGACGCCCGTGGCGCCCTGAAGGAGCGCGGCCGGCGCCACAATGCCGATCACCACGAAGACCCAGGCCAGCATCTTGTTGAAGCTGCGGGTCAGCACAAACAACCAGGCGAGCAACCCGACCCATACCAGGCTGGCCATGATCACGACATTATCGGCTTGCGGTGCATCAATGCCCACGAAACCCGTACCCCTTACATGCCCGGCGGGTTCTCTCCCCCAATCGCCGGACGGTGATTGATCCACCCCGCCGGTCTTAATGCTCGTTAATGTAACGGCGAAAATGAGGCGTCAAGATGTGCACTTCGTGACCTCAAGGTCACGGTCAAGGGGTGTGATGGATAAACATTGACCGAAAATGGCCTGTGAGGCCGCCAATCGGCGGGGGATCTTTCCCCGCGCGCTCACACCCTATATCCAGGGATGAACGCCTGTGTGAGGAGTGCCAATGGTTACCATCCTGGATACGGTCAATGGCGAGCGCCCGCCGAAGGATAAGCAAAAGGACGAGCGCCACCCGGAAAAGCGCAACCGGCCGGAGACCGAGGTCTTGCGCAAACCGGAGTGGATCCGCGTCAAGGCGCCGGTGTCCGCGGAGTATGCCGAAACCAAACGGATCGTCCGCGAGCACAACCTCGTCACGGTTTGCGAAGAGGCTGGCTGCCCGAATATCGGCGAATGCTGGGCCAAGCGCCACGCCACGATGATGATCATGGGCGAGATCTGCACGCGGGCCTGTGCGTTCTGCAATGTGCGCACGGGTCTGCCCAATCCGCTCGACCCGGATGAGCCGGCCAATGTGGCCGACGCGGTGGCCAAGCTCGGTCTGGAGCATGTGGTGATCACCAGTGTCGACCGGGACGATCTCGACGACGGCGGTGCCCGCCATTTTGCCGATGTCATCCTGGCGATCCGCGCGGCGCGCCCCGAAACCACGATCGAAGTGCTCACACCGGACTTTCTGCGCAAACCCGGCGCGCTCGAAATCGTCGTGGACGCACGTCCGGACGTGTTCAACCACAATCTGGAAACCGTGCCGCGCCTCTATCTCGATGTCCGCCCGGGCGCGCGCTACTACCATTCGCTGCGCCTTTTGGACCGGGTCAAGGAGATCGACCCGGCGATGTTCACCAAGTCGGGGCTCATGGTCGGTTTGGGTGAGGAGCGCGCCGAGGTCATGCAGGTCATGGACGATCTGCGCTCGGCGGATGTGGATTTCCTCACCATCGGCCAGTATCTCCAGCCGACGCGGCGCCACCATGCCATCGACCGGTTTGTCGAGCCGGACGAATTCAAGGCCTATGAAAGCATCGCCTATGCCAAGGGCTTTTTGATGGTCTCGGCGAGCCCGCTGACCCGCTCCAGCCACCATGCGGGCGAGGATTTCGCGCGCCTCAAAGCCGCCCGGGAGGCCCGCGACCCGTCATGACGGTCCATCAGCAAACCAAACGCCTGCCGCATCCGCCCGAGGCGGTCTTCGACATTGTGGCGGATATTCAGCAGTATCCGGAGTTTTTGCCCTGGTGCTCGGCTGTGCGGGTGCGCTCCAGCAATGCGGACGACGAGGGGCGGGAAATCGTCATTGCCGACATGACCGTCCGCTTCAAGATGTTCCGGGAAACCTTCACCAGCCGCGTGATCCTGGATCGTGCCAGCCGGCGCATCGATATCGATTATCTCGACGGACCGTTCAGTCATCTGGAAAACCGCTGGCTGTTCCTTGAGAATGCCGACGGCTCCACAACGGTGGATTTCCATATCGATTTCGAGTTCCGCTCGCGCATGCTGCAGCTGGCGATCAGCGCGGTGTTCCACGAGGCGGTGCGCCGTATGGTTGCCGCGTTCGATGCCCGCGCCACCGCTCTTCATGGGCGCCAAAGCATCCGCTGATCGGCTGGTTCCCGGTCCGGACCTCAGGAGTGCACTTTTCCGCAAGAGCGCCGGATCAGGGCGCGCAAGAGTCCGATGGCGTCCATCATGGTCGCTTCCCGGATGGCCGACCGTCCCAGATCGCCGTAGCGCATTTCTTCATGGAGCAGGACGCCGTCCGGCCCGGCCGCCGCGATATGCACCAGCCCGACCGGTTTATCCGCCGTGCCGCCGCCCGGACCGGCGATCCCGGTCACCGAAACGGCCACATCGGCATGGGCATGGGCCAGCGCCCCGTGGGCCATGGCCCGCGCCACGGGCGCGCTGACCGCCCCATGATCCAAGAGCAGATCGGCCGGGACCCCGAGGCATTCGGCCTTGGCGTCGTTGGAATAGGTGACAAAGCCGCGCTCGAACGCGACCGATGAGCCGGGAATATCGGTGAGCAGCCCCGCGATCAGCCCGCCCGTACAGGATTCCGCCGTCGCGATCATCAGACCGCGCACGGCCGCATCTTCGAGAAGATGGGCAGCAGCGGCTAGCTGGTCGGCTCTGTACATGACGGCCTCGCGATGACCTATGGGCGCGCAGGAGAGGGCGACGGTGGCGCGCCTCTCAGCAAAGCCGATTCGCCCGTCGCCAAACCATATTTTTGGGATTTACAAGCTTAAGGATAAAGGCCGCGGCTTGGCAATGTCTTTGCCACGTCCTTGCCAGCCATGGCCGGGTTCAGCCCATGCGCGGCAGTTCAATGGTGACCGCCGCCTGGGCCGCGATGCCCTCCTGGCGTCCGGTAAAGCCGAGTTGTTCGGTCGTCGTCGCCTTGACCGAAATTCTGGTCTCGGCAATGCCGACAATATCGGCGATGCGCGCGGTGATCGCCTCGCGGTGCGGACCGATTTTCGGACGCTCGCAGATCAAGGTCAGATCCATATGCAACAGCCGGCCGCCCCGGCTGCGCAGCCGCTCGACCGCATAGACCAGAAACTGGTCCGAGGCCGCACCGCGCCAGCGCTCGTCCGTCGGCGGAAAATGCGATCCGATATCGCCGTCGCACAACGCGCCGAACAGCGCATCGGTCAGCGCATGAAGGCCGACATCGGCATCGGAATGGCCCAAAAGGCCCTGCCCGTGGGGGATCTCGATGCCGCCCAGTGTGACGAACGTGCCGTCGCCGAATTTGTGGACATCGAAGCCGGTGCCGGTGCGCACCTCCCAAGCGGCCGGTTCACCCGCCGGGCCTGCGCCGATGGTATCGAGAGCCATGATGCGCTCCGCCAGATCGAAGCCCGCAGGCGTCGTGATTTTGATGTTGTCAGGGTCGCCGAGAACCAGGGCGACGTCGAGGCCCGCCGCCTCGGCCACCGCGGCATCGTCGGTAAAATCATGGCCCGCTGCCGCCCGGTGGGCCGCCAGAATCGCTTGGAAGTGAAACCCCTGCGGCGTCTGGGCCCGCCACAGGCCCTCGCGCGGCACGGTCGCGCCAATGATGGAATCGCCCGCGACATCGACGGGGCGCGCGCGCTTCACCGTGTCGGAAACGGGCAGGGCGGCAATCGCCCCGGCCTGGCGGTCCAGGGCATCGACCACATTGGTGATGGTCTGGGCATTGGTGAACGGCCGCGCGCCGTCCTGGATCAGCACCCGGCCGGGCGCCAGATCGAGGAGGCTCTCCAAGCCCAATGCCACAGAATCCTGGCGGGTGGCGCCGCCCGGCACCGGCTCCAGAAGATCGAGCCCCGCCGTGGCCGCGTCATACAGCGTCCGGTCGTCCGGGTGAATCACCACGCGCACCGCATCGATGGCGCCGTGGCCCAGAAAGGCCAGGAGCGTGCGGCGTAACACCGTGAGCCCGGCGACTTCGCGATATTGCTTCGGGATGACGCCGCCCGCCCGCAAACCGCGGCCAGCGGCCACGATCAGCGCAACGGTGCGCGGCGGGGACGACGTATCGTTCATTCAGTCAATCTCATAACTCAGTAAGGCTGCCGGGACCGATACCGGCCAACCGGCATCGACCCGACGGGGGCTCTCTACTGTGCGCCGGGCGGTTCGGCAAGGCTTGTGACCACCGCTTCAGCGCGCGGTCGTCTATTGATCAAAAATTAGGCATTTTGAGAGGCTGGCGGCGTATAGGCAGGCGCTTGCGGACTGAAAACCGGGCAGGCAGACCGGGTTTATGGGTAATTTCCAGAAGCGGGATGCAAAACTGCTAAAATCTGGGCACATCAACACGGATTGCCCACACCGCAAGTGATCAGGAGCATGGTGAGTAGCGTACCCCAGGACACGGCGCCCCGGGCCCCTTCGGCATCGGCAGCCGCCCCCGCATTGCGGATCGGACCGCTGTCTTTCGACAGCCCGGTCATCCTGGCCCCCATGTCCGGCATCACCGACCTGCCGTTCCGCCGGACCGTGCGGCGCTTCGGGCCGCAATTGCTGGTCACCGAGATGGTCGCCAGTGAAGAACGCTGCCGCGACGGCTTTGAAAGCCTCAAGCGCGCGGCCGGCAGCGGCGAGATGGAGCCCCTCTCGGTCCAATTGATCGGCCGGGAAACCCGGTGGATGCATGAGGCGGCCAGGATCGTGGAGGCCGGCGGGGCGCGTCTGATCGACATCAATATGGGCTGTCCGGCCCGGCGCGTGACCAGCGGTGCCTCGGGCTCGGCCCTGATGCGCGATCTCGACCATGCGATCGATCTGGTGAAGGCCACGGTGGACGCGGTGAGCGTGCCCGTAACTTTGAAGATGCGCATGGGCTGGGATCATGACAGCCTCAATGCGCCGGAGTTGGCCGCACGGGCCGAGGCCGCCGGCGTCCGCATGGTCTCGGTGCACGGGCGCACCCGGTGCCAGTTTTACAAAGGCACCGCCGACTGGGCCTTTATCAAAACCGTCAAGGCCGCCGTGTCGATCCCGGTCGTCGCCAATGGCGATATTCAGTCGCCGGAGGATGCCGCCCGGTGCCTGGAAGACTCCGGTGCCGACGCGGTGATGATCGGCCGCGCGACCCAGGGACGGCCCTGGCTCCTGGCCCAGACCGACGCCTATCTGCGGACGGGGACCGTGCCCGACGCGCCCGATGCCGGTACGCGCCATGACATCATCCAGACCCATTACAAGGGCATGCTCGACCATTATGGCCCGGATGTCGGCATGCGGTCGGCCCGCAAACATCTGGCGGCCTATTTCGAGGGACTGCCCGCCAGCGCCGAAATCCGCGCGCGCCTGTGCCGCGAAAGCGATGCGGATCTGGTCCGCACCGGGATCGACGGGTATTTCGCCGATCTGGCCGCCGGCCGGACCGCGGAGTGCGCGGCGTGATCATGGCGCAGGACCGGCAAGACACCCCCGCTGAGCCGCTTGACGCCGAAACGGTGGTCACCAGCCTGCCGCATCCTCTGTTCGTGATCGGTCCGGACGACCGGTTCCGCTTTGCCAATGCCGCGGCGGAGGCTTTTTTCGGTCTCAGCGGCGCGGTGCTGGCCCAGCGCACGCTCGCCCGGCTGATCACGGGGGAGGCGCCGCTCCTCAATCTGATCAATCTGACGCGCAAAGACGATTCGCCCTTCGCGGATCAGTCGCTGTCGATCGACGGGCCAGAAATCACGCCGCGTCTCGTGGATGCCTCCTCGGCACCGGTTGCCGGTGCGCCCGGCACCGTGGTCGTGCTCCTGCGCGAAAAATCGGTGGCCGCACGGATCGGTCAACCGTCCACGCGGGCCACCGCCATGCGCTCGGTCACGGGGATGGCCGAAACCCTGGCCCATGAGATCAAGAACCCGCTGTCCGGCATCCGCGGCGCGGCGCAACTGCTGCAAACCAATCTGGGTCCGGACGATGCGCCCCTGGCCGAGCTGATCCGCGAGGAAGTCGACCGGATCGCCTTGCTGGTGGACCGGATGGACATTTTCAGCGAGCACCTGCCGCCCGAGATGGCACCGGTGAACATTCACGAAGTGCTCGGTCATGTGTGCCGCGTCGCGCGTGCCGGGTTCGCGGCCGATGTGAAGATCATCGAGCGCTACGACCCGTCGCTGCCCATGATGTATGCCGACCGGGCACAGCTCATTCAGGCGTTTTTGAACCTGGTGAAGAATGCCAGCGAAGCCACCGGCGGCACCGGCCGGATCACTCTGACCACGGCCTATCGGCACGATCTTCAGCGGGTGGGCCCCGAGGGTCGGACACGGCCGCATCTGCCGTTGGAAGTGAGCGTCGAAGACAATGGGCCGGGCATTCCCGAGGACATGATCGACACCCTGTTCGAGCCCTTCGTGACCAGCCGGGCCGACGGCACGGGCCTGGGTCTGGCCGTCGTGGCCAAGATCGCCGCCGATCACGGCGCCTCGATCGAATGCCGGTCCAATCCGGGCCTGACCGTTTTCATCACCCGATGGGCCATGGCGCCCGAGGCCGCCGCCGAGGCGGGCCCGGCACCGCCGCCCGGACGAGGACCACAGCCATGATGGAAAAGACCATTCTGATTGCCGATGACGACCGGGCGATCCGCACCGTCCTGCGCCATGCTTTGTCGCAGGCGGGCTATAATGTCCGTCTGGCAAGTAATGGCACCAGCGTGATGCGCTGGGTCGAGCAGGGCGAGGGCGATCTGCTCATCACCGATGTGATGATGCCGAACGAGAATATGTTCGACATGCTGCCGCGGGTCACGCGGATCCGGCCCGATCTTCCCGTCGTGGTCATCAGTGCCCAGAGCACCTTCAAGACCGCCATGACCGCGTCGGAACTCGGGGCCTATGAGTATCTGCCCAAACCCTTCGATCTCGACGATGTGCTGCGGGTGATCGCACATGCGCTGGAGACCCGGCGCCAGGCACCGCGGGACGGCGTTCCGGTCAGCGATCCGGTCGCCGAGCAGGCCGTGCAGACCGAGGGGCTGCCGCTGGTGGGCCGCTCACCCGCGATGCAGGCGATCTTCCGCACCCTGGCCCGGGCTAGCATGAGCGACCTCACGGTGCTGATCACCGGCGAGTCCGGCACCGGCAAGGAGGTCGCGGCCCGCACGCTCCATGATTACGGGCGGCGTCGGGACGGGCCGTTCGTGACGGTCAATCTGGCCGCGATCCCGAAGGACCAGATCGAGCCGGAACTGTTCGGCGTGGAGCGCGGCACCTATGCCGGCGGCGTCGACCGGACCGAAGGGCGTTTCGGCCAGGCCGAGGGCGGTACGCTGTTTCTCGATGAGATCGGCGATATGCCGATGGAGGCTCAGACCAAGCTGCTGCGGGTGCTCCAGGACGGGCAATATATGGCGGTCGGCGGGCGCAATCCGCGCATCGCCAATGTCCGCATCGTGGCCGCGACCCGCCATGATCTGCCGCGCCTGATCGACGACGGCCGATTCCGGGAGGATCTCTATTACCGGATCAATGTCGTGCCGGTCCGTCTGCCGCCGCTGCGCGAGCGCCCCGAGGACGTGCCGGATCTGGCGCGCCACTTCATGGCCCGCGCCGCCCAGGAAGGGCTGGCGGCCAAGACCTTCTCAAAAGGCGGCATGGACCTGCTGATCGCCCATAGCTGGCCGGGCAATGTCCGGGAGTTGGAGAATTTCGTCCGCCGGCTGTGCGTGCTGCATTCGGAGGAGGTGGCCGACGACGACATGGTGCGCTCCGCCTTGGGGGACGCGCCGCGCGGGACCGTCAGCGAGGCGGAACCCGCGTCCCGCATGGTTGGGCCGGGGCCGGATCAGGACCATCTTTCGGGCGCGGTCGCTTACCACCTGAAGCGGTATTTCGCGCGCCATGGCGAGGATCTGCCGCCGGCGGGTCTTTATGAGCGCATTCTGAAGGAGGTGGAACGCCCGCTGATCGAGTTGACGCTCTCGGCCACCAAAGGCAATCAGCTCAAGGCGTCCTATCTTCTGGGCCTCAACCGGAACACCCTGCGCAAAAAGATCCGCGATCTGGGTATCGAGGTCGTCAAGGGCGTCGGCGGCTGACGCGCTCCGCCATTTCCGGGCTCAGGGCGATGGATAACCGTTCGACATTGGCCCTGGCCGCCGCCGCGCCGCAAGAGGACAAGCGGGTTTCCCCTTGGTGAACCCCATGCAGTGATCGGTCTAATCCCAACGCCCTGCCGCGCACTGTGCCCCACCTGCAACAACTGTATTGAATTGGCGCAGATTTAGGCTCACTCTGGAGGCTGGATGGGGGCCGATTGCGGTGGAAATGCCACAGAGCGGCATGGAAGCCACGGGTGACGGGCGGGTGCCATGACGGTTGAAACAAAAGTCAGGTCCGCGCCGGAGACGGCGCCGCCCTCGCTGCGCCAGCGGCTCATCGACCGTGGGCGGGACGTGATGGTGCGCCTGATGCGCCGCCGCGCGGTCACCGTCGTCCTGTTCGCCCTGGTCACGGGCCTTGCGGCCACCGTCTACACGGGCGTTTTTCTAACCGTCGCGGGTGTCACGCCCGACGAGCGCCCCGACCGCACCATCGACGTGCTGCTGGTCGGCGCCGCGCTGGCGAGCGTGCTGCTGCTGTCGGCCATCGGCTGGATCCTTGCGCGCTTCTTCGTCGGTCACCGGAAGGATCGGCCGGGCTCGCGCCTGTCGGCCACCCTGATCGCGCAGTTCGGCCTGATCGCCATCCTGCCCATCGCGCTGGCCGCGCTGATGGCCGCAACCCTGTTTATCGGGATCGAGTCCTGGTTCTCCGAACGGACCCAGCGGGTGCTCGACAATTCGCGCGAGGTGGCCGAAGCCTATCTGCGCGAGCATCAGGATCAGATCCTCAGTAATGTGACGGTTCTGGCCCGCTATGTGGACAACGCCCGGCCGCTGTTGGAGACGGATCCGCAGCGCTTCAAGCAATTCCTGGCCTCCCAGGCGAGCCTTTTGAAACTGCTCGGCGCCTATGTGGTGAACTCCAACAACGAGGTGCTGGCCGGCGCGCTCGATCCGCAGGTCGACAAGAACATCGAACCGCTGCCGCCCGAAGCCTTCGAAATGGCCAAGCAACGGCCCATCGTGACGCCCAACGCCAATCAGAACCAGGTCGTCACCCTGATCCGTCTGGAAGCCTTCGACGACGCCTATCTGTTCGCCGCCCGCCGTATCGATGAGCGGGTGCCCGAACTCGTCAGCCAGACCGAAGAAGCGTTCACCCAATACCGCGCCGCCGAGGAGAGCCGCTGGTCGATTCAGTGGCTGTATTCCCTGACCTTTTTCGGCATGGCGCTGATTGTCTGTCTGATCGCCATTCTCCTGGGGCTGCGGTCGGCCCGGCGGATCGCCGATCCCTTGAGCCGTCTGATGCTCGCCGCCGACAGCGTGTCCCAGGGCGATCTGACCGCGCGGGTCGATGCCGGGCGGGGCGAGGACGAGGTCGCAACCCTGGGCCGGGCCTTCAACCGCATGACCGCCGAGCTTCAGGGCCAACGCAATGAACTCATTGAAGCCAACCTGCAATATGACCAGCGCCGCCGCTTCATCGAGGCGGTGATGTCGGGGGTGACGGCCGGCGTGATCGGTCTGGATTCGGACGGCGTGGTGACCCTGACCAACAAATCCGCCCGGACGCTTCTGGGCTTCAGCCAAGCCGATCTCGTGGGCCATGAACTCGCCGAGGCAGTGCCGGAACTGGGCGGGCTGATCGAATCCGTTCGTGCGGGACGCGAAGGGCTCGTCCAGAGCGAGGTGGATCTGGAGGTTGACGGGCATATCCGCAATCTGATGGTCCGCGTCACGAGCGAGCCCGGGATCGGCGAAACCCAGGGCTATGTGGTGACCTTCGACGACATCTCGGAACTGGTGACCGCCCAGCGCATGTCGGCCTGGGCCGACGTGGCCCGGCGCATCGCCCATGAGATCAAAAATCCGCTCACCCCAATTCAGCTGTCGGCGGAGCGTCTGAAACGCAAATACAGCAAGGAAATCGAAACGAGCCCGGAAATCTTCCAGCAATGCACCGACACGATCATCCGGCAGGTCGGCGATATCGGACGCATGGTTGATGAATTCTCGTCCTTTGCCCGCATGCCCGAAGCCGTGATGCGGCCCGAGCAGATCGACGAACTCGCGCGCCAGGCCACGTTCCTGGAGCGGGTCGGACATCCGGAAACCACCTTCGAGACCGATCTGCCGGATTGGCCCGTGATGCTGGAATGCGACGGGCGCCAGGTCTCGCAGGCCTTGATCAATGTGCTGAAGAATGCCGCCGAGGCGGTTACGACCCGGCTGGCCGGCGATGACGACACGGGGAAGGACCCTGGCCGGGTATGGGTCACCGGCACGCTCAACCGGTCGGGCTTCGAGATTACCATCGTGGACAACGGGATCGGTCTGCCCAAGGACGACCGCAACCGATTGACCGAGCCCTATATGACCACGCGTGCCAAGGGCACCGGCCTGGGACTCGCGATCGTCAAAAAGATCATGGAAGACCATGGCGGCACGCTCACCTTGACCGATGCACCGCCGGAGCGGGCGCAATCCGACGGGCGTCTGGGGGCCATGGTGCGGCTGAGTTTCCCGGCGGCCCGCGTCCTTGAGACCGGGGCCGGCGATGATGCGCAAGGTGAGGCGGAACCCTCAGTAGGAGTAGCGAGCGGGACATGAGTTGGGACGTTCTGATCGTCGATGACGAAGCCGATATTCGCGATCTCATTGCCGGGATCCTGGGAGACGAGGGGTATTCGACCCGCACGGCCGCCGAAAGCGACGGTGCGCTGGCGGCGATCCGTGAGCGGCTGCCATCGCTGATCGTGCTCGATATCTGGCTCCAGGGCAGCCGGCTCGACGGCATCGCGCTGCTGGATGCCATCAAAGCGGAGCATCCCCAGGTACCCGTCGTGATGATCTCCGGACACGGAACGATTGAAACAGCGGTCGCCGCGATCCAGAAGGGCGCATACGATTTCATCGAAAAGCCCTTCAACGCCGACCGCATCTGCCTTGTGCTCGAGCGCGCGCTCGAGGCCAGCAAGCTACGCCGCGAGAACGAGGATCTGCGCGCCCGGGCCGGCGATGAAAGCGAGCTTGTGGGGAACTCGACCGTCATGTCGCAACTGCGCCAGACCATCGACAAGGTCTCGCCGACGAACAGCCGGATCATGATTACCGGCCCTTCGGGCTGCGGCAAGGAACTCGTGGCCCGGCAAATCCACCGCCGCTCGCAGCGGGACGTGGCCGCTTTCGTGGCGATCAACGCGGCGGCGATTTCGCCGGACCGCATGGAGATCGAACTCTTCGGCGTCGAAGACGGGCAGGGCCAGCCGCGCAAGGTCGGCGCACTGGAGCAGGCCCATGGCGGCACGCTCTATCTCGATGAAGTCGCCGACATGCCGCTGGAGACCCAAGGCAAGATCCTCCGTGTGCTGGTGGATCAGACCTTCGAGCGGGTCGGCGGCGGCCCAAAGGTCCGGGTCGATGTCCGTGTGATGAGTTCGTCCAGCCGTAATCTGGTTCAGGAGATCGAACTGGGCCGGTTCCGCGAGGATCTCTATCACCGGCTCAACGTCGTGCCGGTCCGGGTGCCCGGCCTTGCGGAACGGCGCGAGGATATTCCGCATCTGGTGGATTATTTCATGGAACGGCTCGTGCTGACGGCGGGCCTGGCGCGCCGGACGATCGGAGAGGATGCCATGGCCGCGCTCCAGGCCCATCACTGGCCCGGAAATGTCCGTCAGCTGCGCAATAATGTCGAACGCCTGCTGATCCTGGCGAGCGAGGAAGCCGATGGCGTGATCACCGCCGATTTGCTCCCCGCCGAAGTGGGCGCCTCGTCGCCGAACCTGACCCAGGGCTCGTCGAGCGATCACATCATCTCATTGCCCTTGCGCGAGGCGCGTGAGTTGTTCGAACGGGAGTATCTCCTGGCGCAGATCAACCGGTTCGGCGGGAACATTTCCCGCACGGCCGCGTTCATCGGCATGGAGCGCTCCGCCTTGCACCGCAAGCTCAAGTCCCTCGGCGTGAACCCCTCGGCGCGGGGTCCGGCACCGGTCTGATACGCCGCTGGCAGGCGCGGTCCAAATCGCGTTATAAGCGCTTGTGCGGCCCGCGCGCCGCAAGCGGCGGAAGGAGAAACCCGTGAAGGTCGTCATTTGCGGCGCCGGCATGGTGGGCACCGGGATCGCCCGGCAGCTTGCCGCCGAAGGCAACGACGTCACCATCATCGACAATAACGAAAAGCTGATCCAGCAGGTCGAGGAAACCCTCGATGTGCGCGGGCTCGTCGGGCACGCCTCGCATCCGGACGTTTTGGAGCGGGCCGGCGCCGGCGACGCGGACATGCTGATCGCGGTGACCTTCTCGGACGAAGTCAACATGATCGCCACCCAAGTGGCCCATTCGCTGTTCGCCGTGCCGCGCAAGATCGCCCGGGTCCGGGCCCGCGCCTATCTCGATCCGGGCTGGCAGAACCTGTTCAGCCGCGACCATATGCCGATCGACGTCATCATCTCGCCCGAGATCGAAGTCGGCAAGGCGGTGCTCCGCCGCCTGCGCATTCCCGGCGCCTTCGAGACCATCGATTTCTGCGAGGGCAGGGTGCAGGTCGTCGGTGTGCGGATCGTCGAAGGCTCGCCGATCGATGCCCGGCCCATCAAGGAACTGCGCGCGCTCTTCGAGGAGCGGCGCTTTATGGTCATCGCCATTTCGCGCGACACCCGCGAAGAAGGCGAGGACGGCACGGTCAAGGTCCGCACCTCCTTCTTTGTGCCGACCATGGACGACCAGATGAAGGCCGGTGACGAGGTCTATTTCGTCGCCCCGCGCGAAGAGGTCGAGAATACCCTGGCCCTGTTCGGCCATGACGAGGTCAAGGCCCATCATGTGGTGATCGTCGGTGGGGGGAATATCGGTGTCTATGTGGCCCGCGAACTGGAGAAGCCGGAATCGCGCACCCGCGTCAAATTGATCGAGCAGTCCAAGGCCAAGGCCGAAGGCGCGGCCGATGCCCTGGAGCGCACGGTGGTGCTCGCCGGCAGCGGCCTCGATCAAGCGATCCTGCGGGAGGCCGGGGCGGATCAGGCCCAGACCGTCATCGCCGTGACCAACGATGATCAGGTGAATATCCTCACTGCCCTGATGGCCCGTCAGGTCGGCGCCAAGCGCACGATCACGCTGATCAACAATCCACAATACGGACCGCTGCTCCAGTCGCTCGATATCGGCGCCTATCTCGATCCGCGCGCGACCACGGTCTCGACCATTCTTCAGCATGTGCGCCGGGGCCGGATCAAAATGCTGCATTCCATCCGCAACGGGGCGGGCGAGGTGATCGAAGCCGAGGCGCTGGAGACCTCGCCGCTGGTCGGCCGGCCGCTACGCGATGCCAAGCTGCCGGCGGGCATCGCCATCGGCGCGATCATGCGGGGCCAAGAGGTCCTGGCGCCGAATGATGGCCTCGAGATCAAGACCGGCGACCGGGTGGTGCTGTTCGCCCAGCGCGATATGGTACGCAAGGTCGAGCAATTGTTCCGGGTCAGCATCGAATATTTCGCCTGATCCGGCGCGTCGTCCGCCCACTAAGCCGCAACCCGCGAGCCTGCACCGATGTCCTTCGCCGCCATTTTTTACCGCCTGGGCTGGCTCTTGGTCATCATGGCCGTCGGCATGCTCTCGCCAGCGATCTTCGCGTCCGTCGGCGGCGAAGACCAAGCGGCCTTCGCCTTTGGCGCGGCCGTGATGGCGGCGGCCTTTTGCGGCATCGGCCTGATCCTGTCCCTGCGCGATCACCGCGCCGGCGGCGACATGCCCGTCGTCCTGATGTTTCTGACCCTGGCATGGGCCGTGGTGCCGTTCTTCGGCGCGGTCCCGCTCTATGTCTCGGGCACGTTCACCGCGTTCACCGACGCGTATTTCGAAGCCCTGTCCGCGCTCACGACCACCGGCGCGACCCTCATGACCGATCTTGAGGCCGCGCCGCGCTCGGTCCTCGTCTGGCGCTCGGTCATGCAGTGGCTCGGCGGGCTCGGCAGCCTTGTCGTGGCGTCCGAGGTGGCCAGCATCATGTTCTGGAAGGGCGTGCCGCTGACCAATGTCCCGCTGGCCCGCTCGCGCCATGAGACCGCCATGGGCCGGCTCGGACCGGCGCTTATCGTCATCCTGCCGATCTACGGCTACCTGACAGGGGTGACCTTCTTCGGTCTCTGGTCGTCAGGCATTCCGGTGTTCGATTCCCTGTGCCTGAGCCTCTCGGCGATCTCCACCGGCGGCATGATGCCGCGCAGCGACGGCCTCGACAGCTATCAGGCACCGCTGGCGCCGTTCATCCTGATGATCGCCATGGCCGCCTCGGCGATGAACATCATGGTGCACCGGAACGCCGCGCGCGGCCGGTTCAAAAGCTACCGGCAGGACCACGAAGTGCGCCATTACGCGGTCGTGCTGGTCACCGCGATCGCCCTGGTGCTGGTCACCGGGACGGTGACCTCCCTGAGCGGGACCGGCGCCATGCCCGATTGGGCGGCGCTCGTCTTTTTCGCCGTCTCCTTCGCCACCACGACCGGCTTTGTCTGGCAGGATCAGGCCATCGGCCAAACCGTGTCGCCGATCCTGATGATGGCGCTGGTGGCGGTCGGCGGGTCGGTCCTGTCCACGGCGGGCGGCTTCCGGGTGCTGCGCGCGGCCCTGCTGATCAAGCATGCCGTGCGCGAGTTGCGGCGCCTCGCACACCCCCATGGCGTGGCACGGCTGACCTATGGCGACATCAGGATCGCCGACAACATCCTGGAGATGATCGGTGCCCTGTTCCTGGCTGTGATCATTTCTGTCTCGGCGCTGACCATTGCGGTGGCCGCTACCGGGGTCAGCTTTGAAGATGCCTTCATCGCCACCGCAGCCGCGATCAGCAATACCGGCCCGCTTTATCACCTCGTTGCCGGACCGACCGCGTGGCGCGACCTGCCGGAAGCCGCCCGCGCGGTCCTGAGCCTGGCCATGGTCCTGGGCCGGCTGGAAGTTCTGATCATCCTGGGGGTGCTCAACCCGTTCTATTGGCGCCGCGCCTGAGACCCGCCCGGCCCCCCGTCATTGTTTTGTCGCAGCCTGGCAGTATCAAAGCAGACCCGGTGCCGGTCGTGACCGCTTGTCGGAATTGTGCTGCTGTGCACAATTTTCGGCGACCGGACCGGCCGAACACGCTAGACTGGCTGAACACGCTAGACTGGCGTGGACACGGTTGATAAGCACCGGTCGTTTGTATGTTGGCGTTGCGCGGTGGAAGGGACCTGAGCCTTCGGCGGTCGTGGGATCCGGCTGAAGAGGATGGTGGGGCGCGCTGTGCCGACCACGGTAAGGAAAGAGGTGGACCACACCCATGTCGTCTGAAAAAACACAAAATCTTCAGGACACGTTTCTCAATCACTGCCGCAAGCAAAAGGTGCCGCTGACGATCTTTCTCGTCAACGGCGTCAAGCTTCAGGGCGTGATCACCTGGTTCGATAATTTCTGTGTGCTGCTGCGCCGCGACGGCCATTCGCAGCTTGTCTACAAGCATGCGATTTCGACCGTCATGCCGGCCCAGCCGATCAGCCTGTTCGAGCAGGATCAGGAAGGCAACGACGCGGATTGACCGAAGACCGCAAGACGCCCGCACCGGTTCATCAGGACACCACAGCCGCCGATGAGAGCGCGCCGGATTTCTCGCGCGCCGGCGCCCATCGCAAGGGGCTCAGCCATCAGGCCGTGCCCGTGCGGGCCTGCGTTCTGCATCCCTGGTTGAAAACCGAAACGGGCCTGCCGCGCGATCCGGAGACCAGTCTCGATGAGGCGGTCGGGCTCGCGGCGGCGATCGACCTGGATATCGTGGACGCGCAGTGCGTGCCGCTGGCCGCCCGGCGGTCGGCGACCCTGCTGGGCACCGGCAAGGTGGACGAGTTGGCCGGCCTGTTCGCCGCGCTGGACGTGGCGCTGGTCGTGATCAACACGAGCCTCACGCCGGTCCAGCAGCGCAATCTGGAAAAGGCGTGGAATGCCAAGGTCCTCGACCGGACCGGCCTGATCCTGGAAATTTTCGGCGCCCGGGCCCGCACCCGCGAGGGCCGGCTTCAGGTCGAACTGGCCCATCTGGTCTATCAAAAGAGCCGTCTGGTGCGCTCCTGGACCCACCTTGAGCGCCAGCGCGGCGGTCTGGGCACCGTCGGCGGGCCGGGGGAAACCCAGATCGAGGCCGACCGGCGCTTGATCCAGGAGCGGATCACCAAGATCCGCCGCCAGCTCGAGACCGTCACCCGGACCCGGCAACTGCACCGCGCCAGCCGCAAGAAGGTGCCGTATCCGATCGTCGCGCTGGTCGGTTACACCAATGCCGGCAAATCCACGCTGTTCAACACCGTGACGCAGGCGGATGTTCTGGCCAAGGACATGCTGTTCGCCACGCTCGATCCCAGCATGCGGGCGGTCAAGCTGCCGTCGGGCCGGACCGTGATCCTGTCGGACACCGTGGGCTTCATCTCGGATCTGCCGACCGCCCTGGTGGCCGCGTTCCGCGCCACCCTGGAAGAGGTGCTGGAGGCCGATATTCTGCTCCATGTCCATGACGCGGCGAGCCCGGAGACCGATGCGCAGGCGGCGGATGTGACCGCCGTGCTCGGTGAATTGGGGATCGATGCGGCCGATCCGCGTCCGGTCATCGATGTGCTCAACAAGGCCGATCTCCTGGAGCCGGACCGCCATGAAGCCCTGGCGCGGCGCACCGCGCGCACCAAAGACGATCCCCAGGGCGGGGAGGTGCTGACCTCGGCGCAGACCGGCGAGGGGCTGGACGCGCTTCTGGCGCGGATCGACCGGCTCCTGGCGCATCAGCGCACCGTTCTCGATCTGGATGTGGCCAGCGCCGATGGCGCGCTCCTGGCCTGGATCCATGCCCACACGGAAATTATGGACCGCCGCGACAGCGAGGATGGCACGCGGGTGCGCCTGCGCCTCGGTCTCGATGAGGCGGCGCTGGGGCGCCTGCGCAAGAAACTCGGCGAAACGGACGGGGCGGACGCACGGATCCTTGCGCTCGCGGCGGATTGAGGCGCGTTGCGCTGGCAAGACCGGCGCCGATTTGCGATGGTCCGCCCGCCACACCCCGACCGACAGGACCCCGCCGATGTCAGATCTGCCCGTGAACCTCGACGCCGTTGCCGAAATCATCCGCGCGGTCGCCGCCCAGGAGATCCTGCCGCGCTTTCGTAATCTCAAACCCCATGAGGTGCGCGAGAAGGCCGCCAACGATCCAGTGACGGATGCCGATATCGGCGCCGAACGGGAATTGACCGCGCGGCTGCCCGGCCTGTTGCCTGGCTCGGTCATTGTCGGCGAGGAAGGGGTCTCCGCCGACCCGGATCTCATCGCCCGCCTGGACGCAGACGCCCCGGTCTGGATCGTCGATCCCGTGGACGGCACTTCCAATTTCAAGAACGGCTCGGAGACCTTCTGCTCCATGGTGGCGCTCGTGCGGCGCGGCGAGACCCTGGCGGCGTGGATCTATCGTCCGGTGGCGGATCAGATGGCGATGGCCGCCAAGGGGCAGGGCGCGCGCCTGGATGCCAGCCCGCTCAAGGGCTCGCCGACGACGCTGCCGGAGCATATGCGGGCCTCGATCCATCTCAACTACATGCCCCGCCCGGTCGCTCGCGAAACCCGCCCCCGCATTGCCCGTTTCGCCGGCAATGAGGAACTCTACTGCGCGGGCGAAACCTATATGCGGCTCGCCGAAGGCCGGCTCGATGTCGGCCTGTTCTGGCGCACCAAGCCCTGGGATCATGCCATGGGCGCGCTGATCCTCGCCGAAGCGGGCGGGCGCACCGCGTTTGGCGACGGCACGGGCTACAGCGCGGTCATCCGGGACCGGACGGGCCTTCTGGCGACGGCCAACGGGGCCGTCTGGCCGAGCGTGCGCGATATTCTGATGCCGCAAGGCACATGACCGGCGCCGCCTCCCCGGAGCGCTTCGACCGGGCGACCGCGCTCGGCATGGGCTTCATGCTGCTCAGCGTGGCCTGTTATTCGGCCGGGGATGCCATTGTCAAACATCTGGGTGCGGACACCGCCCATGGTGCCGCGCTCGGCGTCTTTCAGATCGTCTTTGTGATGTCGGTCTGGGAGACCGCGCTCACCCTGCCCATGGCGCTGGTTCAGGGACGCCGGGCCTTCCACCTCAAGCGGCCCTGGCTGTTTGCCTTACGCGCGCTGCTCGCCTTCGCGGGCCTTTTGTGCATGCTTTTTGCCATCACCAACATGCCGCTCGGGACCGCCAGCACCCTGATCAATCTGGAAACCGTGTTTCTGGCGCCGCTCGCCGTACTGATCCTCAAGGAACGCCTGAGCCGCACCCGGATCATCGCCTTGGGTCTCGGGTTCGCGGGCGCGGCAATCCTGTTGAGTCCCAGCGCCGATGTGCCCTTGATCCCGGCTCTCGCGGCGGTGGGGGCGGGGCTCCTGTTCGCCCTGCGCACCACGGTTCTGAAGATCATCGCCGTCACCGAGACCCGGATCGCCGGAATGATCTGGCTGGTGATCAGTTGGGTGATCCTGTCCGCGCCGCTGGCGGCCCTGTCCTGGGACCCGATGACCCTGGCCCAGCATGGCTGGTTCGTCGCCCTGGCCATCACCTCGATCGGCGCGCGCTGGCTGATGATCGAGGGCTACCGCACCGCCGACGCCATCGCGCTGGCGCCTGCGCTCCATGCCAATATCCCGGCGGCGCTGTTTGTCGGCTTCGTGCTGTTCGGCGAAACTCCGGGTCTCGTGGAGTGGGGCGGCATCGCGCTGGTGTTTGCCGCGACGATCCTGCCGACGCTCCGGCTGGGACGGACGGCGCCTCAACTGCGCAAGTAACGCGCTGCCTCGTCGCGCTGAAACAGATAGAGCAGTACGCGAAGCGCCTGACCGCGCGGCGATTGGAGCCCCGGGTCCTTGGCCATGATCAGCGCGGCATCATCGCGCGCGGCCTGGATCAATTCGCCATGGGCCTCTAAGTCGGCGAGCCGGAAATCCGGCAGGCCCGACTGACGCGTGCCCAGCACATCGCCCGCCCCGCGCAGGCGCAGGTCCTCTTCGGCGATCAGAAAGCCGTCTTCGGTCTCGCGCATGATCTTCAGGCGCGCCTTGCCGGTCTCGCCGATCTGCGGATCGTAAAGCAGCACGCAACTCGACGCCTGATCGCCGCGCCCAACCCGGCCGCGCAACTGATGAAGCTGGGCCAGACCGAACCGCTCGGCATGCTCGATGATCATGATCGAGGCGTTGGGCACATCGACGCCCACCTCGATGACGGTCGTCGCCACCAGGACCTTCAGCGTGCCGGCCTTGAACGCGGCCATCACCGCTTCTTTTTCGCCCGCCTTCATCCGCCCATGGACCAGTCCGACCGTCTCCGCGCCCAGCGCGTCGGCAAGCAGGCGATGGCGATCCTCGGCCGCCGTCACATCGAGCACGTCGGATTCTTCCACCAGCGGACAGACCCAATAGGCCTGCCGGCCCTGGGCGACCGACTGCGCCAGATGGCCGGTGACCTCGCTGAGTCGGTTCAAGGGCACCGCACGCGTGGCGATGGGTTTACGGCCCGCCGGTTTTTCGGTGAGACGCGAGACCGCCATGTCGCCATAGGCCGTGAGGGTCAGGGTGCGCGGGATCGGCGTCGCGGTCATCACCAGCACATCGACGCCCTTGCCTTTCTTGCCCAGGGTCATGCGCTGATGGACGCCGAACCGGTGCTGCTCGTCCACCACCGCAAGCGCCAGATCCTTGAAGGTCACGGCGTCCTGGACCAGCGCATGGGTGCCCACGACAAGGGGTAAGGAGCCATCCGCGAGGCGGTCCGCCACGGCGGCGCGCTGGGCCGGTTTGTCTTTCCCCGTCAAAAGCGCGACCTCCAGCCCGGCGGCGGCGGCCAGATCCTTGATCCCGAGATAATGCTGGCGCGCCAAAATCTCCGTAGGCGCCATGATTGCCGCCTGACAGCCGGCCTCGACCGCTGTGACCATGGCCATCAGCGCCACCACGGTCTTGCCCGCGCCCACATCGCCCTGGAGCAGGCGGGACATGCGCGCCGGGGCGGCCATGTCGGCGCGGATCTCGGCGATGGCCCGCTCCTGGGCCCCGGTCAGGGTATAGGGCAGGGCCCTGAGGATCCGCGCGGCCAGGCGCCCGTCGCCGGTGACAGGCCGTCCGCTTACGGACTTGGTGTGCTCGCGCATCATGGCCAGCGCAAGCTGGTTGGCGAGCATTTCGTCATAGGCAAGGCGCTGACGGGCCGGGGCCAGCGGCACCAGATCATTCGCGCCCTGCGGTGCATGGGCCGTGTGCAGGGCCTCGCGCCAGCCGGTCCAGCCCTGTTTTCTCAGCCACGCCAGATCCTGCCATTCATCGAGGACCGGCGCGCGGGAAACCGCCTCGCGCACCGCCTTGGCCATCACCCGCGGCGTCAGACCCGCAGTCAAGGGATAGACCGGCTCGATGAGCGGGGTTTCGGCGAACTCCTCCGCCGTCAGAATGAAATCCGGATGGCTCATTTGCGGCGTGCCCTGAAAGTCCTCCAGACGTCCGCTGATGATGCGGGTCTCGCCGATGGGCAGGGTCCGTGCCAGCCAGTCCTTGCGCGGATGAAAGAATACCAGGGTCAAAAACCCGCTGGCGTCGCGGACCCGCACCTTGTGGGGGGCCTTTGGCCGGCCGGGCGGCTCATGACCGTCGACGACAATCTCAAGCGTTACGATGGTGCCGGTCTGTGCCTCGGCGATTGGGGGCCGCGCACGCCGGTCGATCAGGCTGGCGGGCAGGTGCCACAGCAGATCCACCACGCGCGGTCCGGCCGCCCGCGCCACGAGTTTCGCAAGCCGCGGGCCGATACCCGGCAGGCCGGTCACATCCTCGAACAGGGGAAACAGGACTTGGGGGCGCATGGGCGAAGGCTAGTCCGGAGTCGCGCGAGCGGCAATCAGCCGCCCGGATGCAGTCGGTCGAAATCGCCCCGCGCCCAGCAGCCTGCCCTGAACCCCGACGCCGCGCCGGTCACCAGGGCTTTTTTGCCGGTCCAGGCGCTCATGGCTGTGTCTCCTCACCGCCGATCCGGGGCGCGAGCCCGGCCATATCGGCCAGGATCGCGCTCAAATGATTGGTGATGATGGAAACATGCCCTTCATGCGGGATAAAGCGCGCCGCGATACCCGGCACCCGGGCCGCGTAATGGCGCCCGACGGAGACCGGCACGATGGGATCGGCTTCGCCATGCCAGATCCGCATGGGCACGGCGATGTCTTCCAGGCGAAACGGCCAGGGCGTATCGTAGATCCGCGCATCGCTCAACATGCCGTCGGCGCTGGCCCGCAGGCCCTCACGCCAGGACCCGACCAGGAAATCCCCGAACCCGCCCTGGAGCGCCTTGGCATCCGGATTGCGCCCACGCGCCAGCCGGCGCAGGCGGGCCAGATGGCGTTCCGCGCCCCGCGCCAGCAGGATCTGCCGCGCAATGCCCAGCGCGATCGGCGTGCGGCCGCGCCCCCGGCCCAACCGGCGCATCATGGCGATCTTGGCGCTGGCCATGCCCTCGGCCTCGGGCGGCCCGAGCGGACAGATCAATGTCGCATCGCTCACCCGCGATCCCAGCAGCGCGGCACAGGCCGCGGCATAGGGGCCGCCGCCGGAAATCCCAACGACGCCGAAGTCCTGAATGCCCAGCCGGTCGGCGAGCGCGGCAATATCGCGGGGCCAGTCGGCCAGCGTGCGCTCGGGGCTCGGATCGGACAGCCCGTAGCCGGGCCGGTCCACCGCCAGCAGCCGCAGGCCTGGAAACTCGAAAAAGGCGGGCTCCCGGCGCGATCCCGGCCAGCCGTGAAAGAAAAACACCGGACGCCCGTCCGGGTCGCCATAGGCACTTACGCCCAGATGACGGCCCGAGGGCAGCCGGACCGCCTCGGCGGCCAGATCCGGCCTGGTCTGAAGGGCGGTGCCGGGGGATGTCGAAGCAGACGAGGGATCGGAGGCGGAAAGGTCGGCGGTCATGGGCTCATCCGGGCAGGTCTTACGAGAAAAGGTCTGGCGACAAACGAGGGCGGCGCAGGAGCCGGGCGCGGCAGGATCGCGCCGTGACTCGCGCGCGTCCACCGCCTATATGCCATATGGTCCTTACGCCGGAGTCGGCGAGAGATGAACAACAAGGAGACGGCGCCATGACCGCCCCGACCGCGCAAGATGCATCCGCCAACCAGGACCCGGCCAAGCACGACAACCGCCTGAAGCGTCTTCAGTTCCGCTCCTGGCACCGCGGCTTCAAGGAAGCCGACCTGATGATGGGCCATTTCGCCGATAAGCATTTGCGAGAATTGACGCCGGCCCAACTGGATCGCTATGAAGCGCTGCTCGCGGAAGAGGATCACGACCTTTACGGCTGGATCGTCGGACGCGCGCCGGTGCCGGCCGAGCATGACAACGATGTGTTCGCGCTGATCCGCACCTTCCGTCATCTTGAGGACAGCATGTGGCCGCAGGTCCGGGGCTGAGCCGGTAACGCCCGCCCCCAAGCGGCGCCTGCGCCGACCCTGTAGCCTGTGATCCAGCCCGCGCACCGAGGCGCCGACATCCCGTGACTGCCACGCCCAGACCCATTGCCGACCCGTTTCTGGGCCTGTCCGCCCGGCTCGTCATGCGCGACAGCGGCCGGGCCGCGCTCGCCCACGCACCCGAAGGGTTCGATGCGCATCTGGTCAGCACGCTGGCCAAGGATAACGCCGGTCTCTGGCTTCATGTGGCCCGGGACGATGCGCGCGCCGGCGCCCTCCATGACGCCTTGAGCTTCTTCGCGCCTGACCTGGCGGTGCTACGGTTTCCCGCCTGGGACTGTCTGCCCTATGACCGGGTCTCGCCCAAGACCGAAATCGCCAGCCAGCGCATGGCCACGCTCAGCGCCCTCGCTTCGGCCGGCGGGACCGGGCCGCTTGTGGTCATCACCACGGTCAATGCGGCGCTGCAACGGGTCCCGGCGCGCGAGATCGTCCAGACCCATGCCTTCTCGGCCCGCGCCGGCAATCAGATCGACCTTGAAGACCTGACCGATTATCTCGCCCATAACGGCTATGTCCGGGCCTCGACCGTGCGCGAGCCGGGCGAGTTCGCGATCCGGGGCGGCATCGTGGATCTGTTCCCGCCGGGCCTGGAGCAGCCGTTGCGTCTGGACCTGTTCGGCGACACGCTGGAATCGATCCGCAGTTTCGATGCGGAAAGTCAGCGCACCACGGGGCAGTTGCGCAGTCTCGATCTGGTGCCGGTCAGCGAGGTCCTGCTCAACGATCAGAGCATTCAGCGCTTCCGCAAGGGCTATGTCTCGGCCTTCGGCGCCGTCACCCATGACGACCCGCTTTACGAGGCGGTCAGCGGCGGCATGAAACATCAGGGCATGGAGCATTGGCTGCCCTTGTTCCATGAGCGCCTTGAGACGCTGTTCGACTATGTCGGCGAAGCGCCGGTGACCCTCGATCATCTGGCGGACGAAGCCCGCGAGCAGCGCCTCGAGCAGATCACGGACTATTATGAGGCGCGGCGCGATGCACCGGCCCCGGCCGGCGCCGGCACCGACTTTGCCGCCCCGCGGTACAAGCCGTTGGAACCCTCCGCCCTGTATCTGACCAAGCAGGATTGGGAGAGCGCCCTGGGCCAGCGCACCGTGCGCGCCTTTCATCCCTTCGCCGTGCCGGACGGGCCGGGGCGCGTCATCGACGCCCAGGCCGCTGTGGGGCGCAGTTTCGCCCCCGAACGGGCCCAGGACGGCGTGAATGTCTACGACGCGGTGGCCGATCATATCGAAGCCGTTCAGAAGGCCGGGCGGCGCGTGGTGCTGGCCTGCTGGTCCACCGGCTCGCGCGAGCGCATGGCGGGCGTGCTCAACGATCACGGCATCGACCGAACCCGGATGATCGAGCGCTTTGCCGATCTGTCCGATCTGGACGAGACCACGGCGGCGCTCGCGGTCCTTGGGCTGGAACAGGGCTTCGAGGCCGCCGGTTACGCGGTGATCAGCGAGCAGGATATTCTCGGCGACCGGCTGATCCGCCAGCGCTCGCGTTCGCGCAAGGCCCAGAATTTCCTGACCGAGGCCGCCGCGCTGACCCCGGGCGATCTGGTGGTCCATGTGGATCACGGCATCGGGCGCTATGAAGGGCTTCAGACCCTGGAGGTGCAGGACGCGCCCCATGACTGCCTGCTGATCGTCTATCAGGGCAATGACAAGCTCTTTCTCCCTGTTGAGAACATCGAACTTCTGAGCCGCTACGGCTCGGACGACGCCGCGGTCCAACTGGACAAGTTGGGCGGTCCGGGCTGGCAGTCCCGCAAGGCCAAACTGAAAAAGCGTATCCGCGAGATGGCCGATGCCCTGATCAAGGTCGCCGCCGAACGCGAATTGCGCCAGGCCGATCAGATGCCGCCGCCGCAGGGTGTCTATGACGAATTCTGCGCGCGGTTCCCTTATCAGGAGACGGAAGATCAGGACCGCGCCATCGCCGATGTGATCGAGGATCTGGGCAGGGGCCGGCCCATGGACCGCCTGGTGTGCGGCGACGTGGGCTTCGGCAAGACCGAGGTGGCGCTCCGTGCGGCCTTCGTCGCCGCGCTCCAGGGCCATCAGGTCGCCGTTGTGGTGCCGACCACCCTGCTGGCGCGCCAGCACTACAAGACGTTCACGGAGCGCTTTGCCGGCTGGCCGGTGACGATCCGCCAGCTGTCGCGCATGGTCTCGGCGAAAGATGCGAGCCAGACCCGGAAAGAACTGACCGAAGGCAAGGTCGATATCGTCGTCGGCACCCATGCGCTGTTGGCGAAGTCGATCAAATTCGCCCATCTGGGCCTGCTGATCGTGGACGAGGAACAGCATTTCGGGGTGGCCCATAAGGAACGCCTGAAACAGCTCAAAAGCGATGTGCACGTTCTGACCCTGACCGCCACGCCGATCCCGCGCACCCTGCAACTGGCCATGAGCGGGGTGCGGGAACTGTCGATCATCGCAACCCCGCCGGTCGACCGCCTCGCGGTGCGTACCTTCGTGACGCCCTTCGATCCGGTGGTCGTGCGCGAGGCGCTGCTGCGCGAAAAATACCGGGGCGGACAGAGCTTTTATGTCTGCCCCAGGGTCTCGGATCTCGCCGACACGGCGGCGTTCCTCGACGAGCATGTGCCGGAGGTGAAATACGTCAAGGCGCACGGACAGATGGCCTCGGGCGAGCTTGAGGACATCATGAATGCCTTCTATGACGGCAAATACGATGTGCTTTTGTCCACGACCATCGTGGAATCCGGCCTCGATATTCCGTCCGCGAACACGCTGATCGTTCACCGGGCGGATATGTTCGGCCTGGCGCAACTCTATCAGATCCGCGGGCGCATCGGCCGCTCCAAGGTCCGGGCCTATGCCTATCTGACCGTGCCACCGACCAAGAAACTCACGGCCAATGCCGAGAAGCGCCTCAAGGTGCTCCAGAGCCTCGATACTCTGGGCGCCGGGTTTACCCTAGCCAGCCACGATCTGGATATTCGCGGCGCCGGCAATCTTCTGGGTGAGGAACAATCGGGCCAGGTCCGCGAAGTCGGCATCGAGCTTTATCAATCCATGCTCGAAGAAGCGATCGCCAACTTACGCAGCGGCGACATGGCGGTCGAATTCGAGGAGAAATGGTCGCCCCATATCAATGTGGGCACCTCGGTGCTGATACCGGAGGTTTATGTGCCGGACCTCAATGTCCGTCTGGCGCTCTACCGGCGCTTGGCCGATGTCGAGACCCGCGCCGATATGGATGCCTTCGCCGCCGAGCTGATCGACCGGTTCGGTCCGATTCCGGAGGAAGTCGAACACCTCCTGAAGATCATCGCGATCAAGAGCCTGTGCCGCGCGGCCAATGTCGAAAAGGTCGATGCCGGCCCCAAGGGCGTGACCTTGACCTTCCGTCCCGACGGCTTTCCGGACGTGGCGGCGCTCGTCGAGTTCGTCACCTATAGCCGGGTGCCGACGAAACTGCGCCCCGACGGCAAGCTGATCTACAGCCGGGGCGGGGAGGACGCGGAAAGCCGGCTGGCTTCGACCCACCGGATCCTGGAAACCCTGGCTGGTCTGGTGACGAAGGACACGCCATTGAAGGTGCAGGCCTGACCCCAACCGGTCCGCCCGCGTGCGGCACGAAACTGTCACATGAATGACCGATAGTCGTGCCGCCATAGACGAGGGGACAGGGGGGTTCCATGCGCGTTTTCACACTCGGCGCCGCCGTGCTGGGCGGATTGATCCTGATGGTACCGGCCGCGATGGCCCAAGACCCGGCCAAGCCGCTGACCTTTCCGGACGCCGGCGACGGCCGCATGGCGCTCACCGTCGATTTGCATACCCATTCGGTGTTTTCCGACGGTGCGGTCTGGCCGACCATCCGCGTGCAGGAGGCCGAGCGCGACGGCCTTGCGCTCCTGGCAGTCACCGAACACCTGGAATGGCAGCCTTATCTGGCCGATATTCCGCATCCGGACCGCAACCGGGCCTTTGAGGTGGCCAAGGTCTGGGAAGAGTATACCGATGTGATCGTCGTCAATGGCGCGGAAATCACTCGCGGCATGCCGGTCGGGCATATCAACGCGGTCTTCATCGACGACGCCAATCCGATCCTGCCGGACATTCCCTCCGCCAGCACCTATGACGAGTTGCGCGCGCGGTTCGACGGCGCCTCCGAAAAGCAGATTTCCACGGCCCGTGCCTCTCTCGAAGCCGCGAACGCTCAGGACGCCTTTGTCTTTATGAACCATCTGGCCTGGACCGGTCAGGCCCCGGACGGCATTGCGCGCCTGACGGATTTTCATAAGCAGGCGATCGAGGACGGGCTCATCCATGGGATCGAGGTCGTCAACGGCGCCATGTATATGGAAGACGCCTTTAACATCGCGCTCGATTACAATCTCGCGATTGTCGGGGTGTCGGATATTCACGGGCTCATCGCCTGGGATTACGCCTCCGATTACACCCATCTGGGCATGGACGGCGCGGGGCCGACCCATCGCACCGCGACCATCGTTCTGACGGAGGCAAAATCAGCCGAGGCGATCCAGGACGCCATCGAAGACCGCCAGACCGTCGGCGTGCAGGCCAATACGCTTTATGGCCGCGCAGAACCGTTGAGCGCGGTCGTCACCGGCGCGCTCACAGCCACGCTTGGCCCGGCCGATCAATGGCCCGGCACGGTGACGACGGTTCACCCCATGGAGATCGTCAACACCGCGCCGATCCCGCTGACCATCCGGTCGACAAGCGATCAAGGCTTTTACGGCCATCCGCGCACCTTCACGATCCCGGCCCGCGGGTCGGTGACCGTCCGTCTCACCGCCGTCGATGACGCCGACGCGCTAACGCGCATGCCGATCGAGATCCTGAACGCCTATATCGCGCCCGAAGCGCCGCTGGCCCTCGACCTGACCATCGGCCGGGCCGAGGAGTAGGGCGCCGGATCAAAAAGCGAACAGAGTTTCTTTCGCGGTGCGGCATTCTGTGCGTTATACTGGTCCTTTACCATAACCAGTGGGACCAGAGCGCAGTATGGCCGCCCTTCAGACCCATATCGAAAAAGCGGTTCGCGGCCCGACCGTGGGCATCGTCATCATCGCGTTCGCCGCTACTGTTTGGCTGCTCGATTTCGCGCAGGACGTGCTCATTCCGCTGGCCGTTGCGATCCTCGTTTGGGCGCTGATCAACGCCCTGGCCTCGGCGCTCGCCCGGCTGCCGCTGGGACCCGAGAAGGTGCGCAGTTGGGTGTCCATGACGCTGGCGATCGTGATGGTCCTGGCAGCGCTTTATTTCGTCGGCGGCCTGATCACTGACAACGCCGCGCAAATCCGCAACAACGCGAATATGTACCAGGAGAATGTGGAGCGGCTGCTGCCGGCCTTCAGCACCTGGTTTGGGGTGGAGGCGGACCTGGCCTCGCTGCTCGATCAGATCAATTTCGGGTCGGTTCTGGGCGGGGTAGCTTTGGCGCTTTCGACGCTTGTGGGCAGCGCCATCATCATCCTGATCTATGTGACCTTTCTGCTCGTTGAGCAAAGCACGTTCGACAAGAAGCTGTCGGTCCTGTTCCAGGAGCCCAAACGGCGCGCCGACATCCAGCATCTGTCGAGCATGCTGTCGCGCCGGATCCGCGAATATCTCTGGGTCAAGACCCTGATGAGTCTGCTGACGGCGTCCATCAGCTATGGAGTGCTGTGGTATCTGGACGTGGATTTCGCGTCCTTCTGGGCGTTCCTGATTTTCCTGCTCAACTATGTGCCGACCATCGGTTCGATCCTCGGGATCATTTTCCCGGCGGTGCAGGTCCTTGTTCAGTTCGGCGATCCGATGCTGTTCCTGGGCGTGGTCGTGGTCCTGGGTCTCGTCCCGCAATTCACGATCGGTAATATCGTCGAGCCCAAGGTGATGAGCACATCGCTCAATCTCAGTCCCATCGTGATCCTGGTGTCGCTGGCCTTCTGGGGCATTATCTGGGGGATTGCCGGCCTGTTCCTGGCCGTGCC
Source organism: uncultured Alphaproteobacteria bacterium (assembly GCA_964531285.1). Taxonomy (GTDB): domain Bacteria; phylum Pseudomonadota; class Alphaproteobacteria; order JAJFIK01; family JAJFIK01; genus CAZHDI01. The sequence continues at coordinate 34,052 of CAZHDI010000012.1, forward strand.
GATCACCGTGATCCTGATGATCATCTGCGCCCATTTCGAGCCGACCCGCTGGGTCGCCGTGCTGTTGTCCTCGAATGGCGAAATCGTCCAGGCCGTCGAGCACGATCCTGTTTGACTGCCGCGCGGGACGGCGCATGGGGCAAACAGGCGGGGCCGGGCGTGGCCGGACCTTAGGACCGGTTCTCGTCGAAGGGCTGCCCGGAGGCCACGCGCCGGAACACATTGATCAGATCATCCGTGTCCTGTGCGCCCAAAAGGCCATAGCGGTTGTTGACCAGGAAGGTCGGCACGCCGCGCACGCCCCGGCGGCGCCACTCGAACACATCGCGGATCACCCGGTCCACATCCTGGCTGGTGCGCAGGCGCGCCTCGACCGCATCGCCGTCGAGCCCGACATGGCGCGCGGCATCGCCGAGCACCCTAAAGTCGCCGAGATTGGCGCCGTCCTGAAAGAACAGCTCGAACAGACGCTCGACCAACGCGCCCTGCTCGGGCATGCCGTCGGCCCACACGATCACCCGATGCGCATTGATCGTGTTCGGCATGATCTTGATGCGGTCGAAATGGAGCGCAATGCCGTCCTTGGCCGCTTCCTCGACGATCGACCGGGTCCGGTCTCTGGCGTCCTCGCCGAGCCCATGGCGCGAGGCCATATAGGCCTGGCGGTCCACCCCCTCAGGCGGGACGTCCGGATCGAGCGGGAAGGGCCGCCAGTGGACAGTGATATCAAGGTCGCCGAGCTGGGCCAGCGCCTGATCCAGCCGGCGTTTGCCGATAAAGCACCATGGGCACACCACATCCGATATGGCGTCCACGACGAGGGGCTTGGGAAACGCGTCTGTGCTCATGGCAAGAGCATACCGCCCGCACAGCCCGCGCACCAGGGGCGGCGGCGGCGGCCCGGATCAGGCCGCCCGCACCGCGCCGAGCCCGCGCGCCAGGATGGCCCGCGGGGTCTCCTCACCATCGGGTGTCATCACATGCATGACGGGCACGATGGTGGCGGGTTGTCCCTGCCGGGTCTCAAGCGGCGTCGCGGCGAGCGCCGTTCCGATGCGCGCCAGAGCCTGCCCCCCGGCATCGGGATCGGTGTTCGGCATGACAAGCGCGATCTCCCGGGGCCCGACCCGGGCGCAGAAATCCTCCGCACGCGACAGCGCCAGAATGATCCGGGCGGCCTGCGCCATCAGCCCGTCGGTCATCTCGGCGGCGCGGCCATCGGCCAGCCGGGCCTCGGTGAGCGCGAACACGCCGAGCGACCAGGGCCGCGGCCAGGTCCGGTGATCGCGCACCATCTGCGCCAGATAGCATTCGAATGCGGCGCGCGCGGCCAGATCGGTCGCAGGATCGGCAAAGGACTCCGGGGGCAGGGCGCGCAGGCAATCGTACAGCGCCCGGCGGGTCATGCTCTCGCTGACATGGGCGCGGATGCGCTCCGCCCAGTCATGCTCGCCGGTAAAGCGGGGGCTCAAGGGCCGCTCGATAATATCGGTCACCCCGGCGCGCAAGGCCGGCTCGGGGTCCTGAAGGCCGCCGCGCGGGCTCAGCATCACCACCGGCGTCGTGACAAGACGCGGATTGCGCCGCAGTGCCGAGATCAGCGGCAGATAGCGGTCCACATTGCGTTCGACCGACAGGATCATCACGTCGAAACTGGCCCGCTCCAGATAATCGGCGGTCATGGCGGGCGTCAGCGAAGCCACCACATAAGTGCGCGCATCGCACAGGGTGCTTTCCAGAAGCGGATAATCCGCACTCGGATCGCCGGCCACAAGTACCGTCGCCTCGCGCTCGGCGGTCAGGTCATCGGTATCGGCCGGCAGCACCGGCTCATTGCCGAGGGCCGTGTAGACCGCATGGCGGCGGCGCCATTCGTCGGCCATGGTTCTGGTACGGATCATAGTGGCCAGCCTCCGTCTGATCAGCCGTTCGGCGCCGCGTTCCGGGGAAGGGTCGCTCTGGGACGGGTGCGCCAGGGTCGGGCGGACCGGAACCGCCTCGGGCAGGGTTTCGCGCAGCGACAGCAGCGCCGCGTCGCCGGGCTCGGTGACGATCACCGGTACCCCGGGACCTTTGCCGCGACCAGTCAGCAAATCCTTAATGACCCGGCCGTCGAAACAGGATTCGACCACCGCCCCGTCGGCGCGCGCGAGGCGCGCCTTGGCCGAAGCGGCCCCCGGATCGGTCGGCAACGGATCATACCCCAAGGTGCGGATCAGATCGGACCATTGCGCCGTGCGGTCCTGATCGCCCGCCACGACAAGAATGCGCGCGCGTGCAGTCATCGGATTGCTGTCACCCCTCGACAAAACAGCGCCGGCAGCGTGCCCGTCCCCTTGGGCAATGCCGCGACCGGCAGATATCTTCTAGGCGACCCCCGCGCGGCAGCGCCGCGACTCGTCCGGAGTATGCGGAACGCTTCGCGATGCGGCCAGCGCTTGACGACCGGAAATGCGCGGGAAACCATGACGATGTGGTCATAATCGCAAGAGCGGGGAGCGGCATGGACGAAATTGTCTCACAACGGAACATTTTGCCGGATTTGAGCGGCAAGACAGCGCTTATCACCGGCACGACAAGCGGCTTCGGCTGGCGGTTCGCGCAGCTGCTCAGCGCGGCCGGCGCGGCGGTCGTGCTCACCGGACGGCGGCGGGACCGTCTCGATGCGCTCGATCGTGCCATTACGGAACAAGGCGGGCGGGCAGCGGCCTTCACCCTCGATATAACGGATGCGGACAATATCGTCTCGGTGATCGAGGCGGCGGAAGGCACGCTGGGGCCGGTCGATATCCTGGTCAACAATGCCGGCATGAATGTCGAGGGTCGGGCCGTCGATCTGGCGCCGGAGGATTTCGATCGCATCATGGACACCAATGTGCGCGGCGCCTTCCTGATGGCCCGCGAAGTGGCCAAACGGATGATCGCGCGCGGCGCCGCCGAAGGGCGGATCATCAACATCGCCTCGATCGGCGGTCTCAAAGTGCTCCCGGGCCTTGCGGCCTATTGCATGTCGAAAGCCGCCATCGTGATGATGACCAAATCGCTCGCGCGCGAATGGGCCCGCCACGGCATCAATGTGAACGCAATCTGCCCCGGCTATATCGAGACCGAGATCAACCGCGACTGGTTCGCGAGCGAGGGCGGGCGCAAACAGATCGCGGGCTTTCCGCGCCGGCGCCTGGGCGAGATCGAAGACCTTGACGGCGCGCTGATGCTGCTGGCCGGCCCGCAATCGCGCTTCATGACCGGCTCGATCCTCACGGTCGATGACGGCCAGACGCTGGCGTGACGGCCATGGCAGGGACGGACCAGGACAGGCTCGCCATTTTCGAGACGCAGGCCGATGAGCTGATCCCGCGCTATGACGCGCTCGATCCGAAAACGGTCTATGGGCCGGTGCGCGATCTCCTGCCGCCCGCACCGGCCTGGGTCGCCGATATCGGCGCGGGCACCGGCCGGGACGCGGCCTGGTTCGCAGGCAAGGGCGCTCGCGTGCTGGCCGCCGAGCCGGTGGCCGCGTTCCGCGCCTACGCGCAATCCGCCCATGCCTCGCAGCGCATCTCTTGGCTTGATGACCGGCTCCCCAAACTGCGGGTCATGCGCCGTCAGGGCAGGGCGGTGGATCTCGTGGTCATGATCGCTGTGTGGCATCATCTGCATGCCGATGAGCGTCCCGCCGCCATGGCCGCCCTGCGGGATCTGATGGCGCCGCGCGCCCGGCTGATCCTCTCGGTGAAGAAGCGGCCCGGAGCGGAAACCGCCCATGACGCAGGCATCACGCACACGCTGGCCCTAGCGAGTGAACAGGGGTTGACCCTCAAAGCCAAACGGGCCGCACCGTCGGTGCAGCCCGCCAATCAAGCCCTTGGGGCGACATGGACCTGGCTCGTGGTCGATGCGCCCGCTTAAACCGGCGCGCCCGCCGCGGGATCTGCCCTTCGGCCGCCGAACAGCGCCGCGCCGAACGCCCCGACACCGATCACCAGCAGACCCACCGTGACGATCGAGCCGATCACCGGGACCACCGACAGGACCGCGATGATCACCAGCGCGACCGCCAGAAAGCCCAGTTGCCGGCCGCGCGACAGAGCCCCATCCTGGTCGCGCGTGGTCAGCCGCGAGGCCCACAAAGCCGCGCTGACATAGCCCGCGAACAGCAGGAACGGATAGAGCACCAGAAGGAACAGCCCGATGGGCAGGCCGATCACGGTCGCCATCAACAGGGCCGCCGCCAGGGGCAGAAGGATGATGAACCCGAAGCCATAGACGAGGCTGCGCAGGGGCCGCGCGCGCAGCGTCCGGATCGAGCGTTCCGTCAGCCCGGGGAACAAAAAGATCAGCACCAGGCCGCCGACAAAGGCCCAGAGGGTCATGATCACCGCCCCGCCGAAGGATTGGCCCTGATGGGGGCTCCAGCCGATAAAGGGCGCGCGCCAGCTCGCATTGAAGCCGCTGTCGAATTCATACTCAAAGGATCCGCCGACCACGCCGTCCGGCACCTCCGGCCGCTCGCGCCCGCGCACCAACAGATCGCCCTCGATGCGGGCATCCGGCCCGAAGGTCAGGTCGTTGACCGATAATTCGGCATCGCCCTCAACGCGCGCATTGAGCCGCAAATCGCCCGCGGCCACTTCCAGATCATCGCCGACGGTCCCGCCGATGGTAACATCACCGCCCGCGACCCGGGCTTCGCCGCCAACGCTCGTGCGATCGGACAAGGTGATGTCGCCGCCCGCGATGGACAGATCGTTCCCAATCGCGGCATCCACGGTGATATCGCCGCCCACGGCGCGGACATTGCCGCTGATATCGCCCTGAATGTCGATCTGGCCGCCGATCAGTTTCACATCGCCGTCAACGATGGCATCGATCGTCAGATTGCCGCCGACCAGATTGACATCGCCGTCGACCTCGCTGCCGACCGACAGATTGCCGCCGATCATGCTCTGATCGGCCCGGGCCTGGCTGGCCGCTCCCATGATCAGACCCATGGCCAGAATAGCGCCGGCCGCAGTCTGTAAAAATGTTCCTGTTCCCTGCATCGCTCCCCGCTCCCTTTCCCATGCCGCATCGAAGGCGGCACATTTTGACATGTGGGAAACTATGGGGCGGTATTCCACAGGCTCGCCATGCAAAAAGGCGCCGGATTTTTGGTGCTCATGCGTCCGCCGGGGCCAGGGCCGTGCGCAGGGGCCCCAGCGCCCGCCGGATCACCTTGCCGTTCGATGTGCGTGGCAGGGCCTCCACGAAGACGAATTCGCGCGGCATTTTGTAGGCCGCCAGGAACCGGCTCGCGAAAGCCGCGAGATCTTGCGGCGGCGGCGGATCGTCCGCGTCGCGGGGGACGATAAAGGCGGCGATGACGGTCACCGCGTCGCTCACGGCGATTTGGGTCACCGCGACTTCCGTAACGCCGGGATGGCCGGACAGCGCCGCTTCGACTTCCTCCGGGGCCACGCGATAGCCAAAGGCGTTCATCACATCGTCATGCCGGCCGTGGAACCACAGATAACCGTCCTCATCGAGCATGGCGAGATCGCCGCCGATGAACCACTCGCCGCGATAGACCGCCGCCTCTTCATCCGGACGCCGCCAATAGCCCAGCATCAATCCGGGGTCGGAGCGATGGACGGCGAGGAGGCCCAGCTCGCCCGGGGGCAGGGGCCCGGTGCCGCCGTCGATGGGCAGGATCGCCACAAGCCGGCCGGCCTGGGGCTTGCCCGGGCTGCCCGGACGCGGGGGCACGGTGGGGCTCGACGACACATAGGTCGAGCACTCGCTCATGCCGAGCGCTTCATAAAGCGGCTTGCCGGTCGCCGCCGACCATTGATTAGACAGGGCGGGCGCCAGCGCCTCGCCGGCGGTGAGCCCATGGCGCAGGCGCGTCAGGTCATGGCTATTCAAATCGGCATATTTCAGGATCTGGCGATAAAGCGACGGCACGGCGGCGAACAGGCTCGCCCCGAAACGCTCCATCAGGACCGGCCAGACCGCCGGGTCCTTGGCACCGTTATAGATCACCGTCGTCGCACCGTTCGCCCACGGATCGCTGAGCCCGACACCCAGCGTATAGGTCCAGTTGAACGCCCCGGCATGGAGCATGACATCGGCGGCGCGGATGCCGTACCAGCCCTCATACATGGGCCGGCGCCCCCACACCGAGCGCTGGGCATGGAGCACGCCCTTGGGCAAACCGCTGGTGCCCGAGGTATAGACCAGAAAGGCCGGATCATCGGCGCGGGTGGCGGCATAGTCTTCAAGCGGATCATGCGCCTTGAGCCGGGCGATGGCCGCGCCGTCGAGCACGAGCACGCCCTCGGGCGGATCCTTGGGCATCAGATGATCCGCCACCGCCAGAACCCGCGCCTCGGCATTCTCCAGAATAAATTGCGCTTCCGTATCGGTCAGCTGGGCGGAGGTCGGCACGGCCACAAGACCGGCCGCGATCGCGCCGAAAAACATCAGGGGATAATCGCTGGTGTTGTCCATACGGATCATCACCCGCTCTCCGGGCCTGAGCCCCGCCGCGAGCAGTCCCCGCGCAACCCGCCGGACCGCGAGATCAAGGGCACGATAGGTCCAGTGCTCGGCCTCGTCCGGCGGTGCGGCCGCATCGCTCACCACGATCAGCGCGGTCCTGTCGGCCGGTCTGTGGGGCGCGGGCCCAAGGCAGTAGCGGGCCAGATTGAACGGATCGGGCGGCGGCATCATGGGGCAGGGCTTCTCGTTGCGGCGAACACGCGCCAAGCTGCGCCCCTCAACTGTAAGGGAGCCCGGCCATGACGACGACCCCGGATGATGTTTTGCGGTTCTGGTTCGACGAGGCCGGCGAAAAACGCTGGTGGTCGGCCAACCCCGATTTCGATGACACCGTGCGCAGGCGGTTTGCGGCGGTCCATCAAGCGGGGGCGGACGGGGCGTTCGACGACTGGGCCGCCGGCCCGCGCGGCGCCCTGGCCCTGGTGATCCTGCTCGATCAGGTCCCGCGCAACATGTATCGCGGGACGGCGGCGGCCTATGAGACCGACGCCCGGGCGCTGAACGTGGCCCGGGCCGCCATGGACCGGGGCTGGGCCTTGAGCCTCAGTGAGACCGAACGCCATTTCCTGCTCATGCCCTTCATGCATTCGGAGGATCTCGCCGATCAGGACCTCGCGGTGACCTTCGGCGAAACGCTGTTCGAGGACGATGACTTCCTTAAGCACGCCCGGCGCCACCGGGAGGTGATCGTCCGCTATGGCCGGTTTCCCCATCGCAACGCCATTCTGGGCCGGACCACAACGCCGGACGAACAGACCTATCTGGATGCCGGGGGCGGCTGGGCTTGACTCCAAGCCCCACCTGAACCCAAGCGCCCAACGCATAAGGCCAAAAGCAAAAAGGAGCCCCGCAGGGCTCCTTTCGCACGATCTCAATCGCCAGAGTGACGCGCCGCGTCTTACTCTTCGTCTTCGTCGGTGGCCTCTTCGGCAGCCGCTTCCGCGTCGTCAGCCGCTTCTTCGACGTCCTCGGCAACCTCTTCGGCGGCGTCTTCGACGTCATCAGCCGCGTCTTCAGCGGCCGCTTCGGCATCCGCCGCGGCGTCGTCAGCAGTGCCGGTCACCGCGTCCATGGCGTCGCTCGCCGTGTCCTCAACGGCGTCCATGGCGTCGC
>CAZHDI010000012.1:41804-53176 GCA_964531285.1 uncultured Alphaproteobacteria bacterium
TCGCCGGCCATTTCGCCAGCCTCATCCATCGCGTCGCCGGCGGCATCCATCGCGTCGCCCGCGGCCTCTTCAACCGTCTCGGCAGCGTCGGACGCCATCTCGCCAGCCGCGTCCATGGTATCGTCAGCGACTTCAGCGGCGTCTTCAGCGGTCTCTTCGATCGCTTCACCAGCGTCCTCAACGGCGTCTTCGAGGGCCGACTCGTCCTCGTCTACCGCATCCTCAACCGCATCGGCGGCGTCTTCAGCCGCGTCTTCGGTCGTTTCGGCAGCATCATCCACAGTCTCTTCGATGGTATCCACCGCCGAGTCGTCTTCTTCGGCCGGCGGGGTGCTCTCGCCACAGCCCGCCACAGTCAGCGCGCCGGCAGCAACGGCGCCCAGAAGCCACATCCGCAGATTGTCATTCGCCATCTCTCGATACCCCCAAAAATTGGAACGGCGCCCACACAGGAACGTCCAGTCGATAACCAAAAGCACTTACGAAACCGTCGCCGGCACCGGTTGACCCCGAACGGCATCCTACCAGCGATGTTTCACACACCATCGAAGTTAACATTATATTGAAAAGCGCGCGACAATTCTGTCCTTTTCGGGGCGATAATCACGATTTTCGGGAGGAAACCATGGCGGGACCGCTGACGGGCGTCCGGATACTGGAATTTGCGGGCATTGGGCCGGGCCCGTTCTGCGCCATGCTGCTGTCGGATCTGGGGGCCGATGTGGTGCGCATCGACCGGAAGGGGGCCAGCGGCGGATCCAAATATGACGTGACGTCGCGCGGGCGCCGGTCGGTCGCGGTGGATCTGAAAAATCCCCAAGCCGTCGAAGCGGTCATGCAGATGATGGAACAGGCCGACGGCCTCATCGAAGGGTTCCGCCCCGGCGTGATGGAGCGTCTCGGCCTTGGGCCGGTGGAGTCGCTGGAGCGCAATCCGCGCCTCGTCTATGGCCGGATGACCGGTTGGGGACAGTCCGGTCCGCTGTCCAAGGCGGCCGGTCACGACATCAACTACATCGCGCTGTCGGGCGCGCTTCACGCCATGGGCCGGGCCGACCAGCCGCCGCCGCCGCCGCTCAATCTGGTGGGCGATTTCGGCGGCGGGGCGCTCTATCTGGCCTTCGGGCTTGTGGCGGGCCTGTTCGAAGCCCAGCGGTCCGGCCAGGGCCAGGTGGTCGATGCGGCCATGACGGACGGCGTGGCCTCCTTGATGGCCATGTTTTACGGCATGCGCGCCGGCGGCATGTGGACGGATGAGCGGTATGCCAATCTGCTCGACGGCGGGGCGCATTTTTACGATTGTTATGAATGTGCCGATGGCGGATGGATCGCCATCGGTTCGATCGAGCCGCAATTCTATGCCCTGCTGATGGAGCGGGCCGGCATCGACGATCCGGATTTCACGGCGCAGATGGACCGTGCCGCGTGGCCCAAGCTCAAGGCCAAGCTGACCGATCTGTTCAAGACCCGGCCGCGCAAGGAGTGGTGCACCATGCTGGAAGGCACCGATGTCTGCTTCGCGCCGGTTCTGTCTCTCGAAGAGGCGCCGTACCATCATCACAATGTCGCCCGCAAGACCTTCCTCGAGGTCGAAGGGGTCGTCCAGCCCAACACGGCGCCGCGCTTCAGCCGGACCAAGGGCGCCATTCAGGGGCCGCCGCCGCGCATTGGGGCGCATACGGAAGAGGCGCTGAGCGACTGGGGACTGAGCGGCGAGACGATTCAGGGATTGAAGGACAGCGGCGCCATCTGATGGGCGCGTCTCGAACCGGCAGGAGCACCCCGATGGAACGGACCTTTCTTCCCGATACGGACAGCCGGCGGCGCCTCTATCTGATGCGCCACGGCCATGTGAATTATTTCTCCATGGCCACCCAACTGCATGGCGTGGACGGGGTCCCGCTGACCGACAAGGGCCGGGAGGAGGCCGAGGCCGCCGGGATCGCGCTCTCGCACATCCATTTCGACCGGGCGATCTGCTCGGGCCTGGCACGGGCCCGCCAGACTGCCGAGATCGTGCTGGGGCGCCAGGACGCGCTGGAGCCGCCGCGCCTTGAAGCCGATGACCGGATCCGTGAAATCCGGGGCGGGGGCGGGCGCCTGCGCGCCTCGATCCGCAGCCCCCTCGATCTGGCCGCCGAACTCGCCGCGCGGTTTGAAAAGGCCGCCGATCCGGACGCCCGCATGGGCCCCGACGGCGAAAAATTCACCGATGCCTATGGCCGGGCGGTTGCCTGTATCGAACAGCTGTTCGCCGACCCTGAGGGCCACACCTTCCTGGTCGTCGCCCATGAAGGCATCAACCGGCTGATCCTGGGCTGGGCGACCGGAGCGGGGCTGATCGCGGCCGGCAGCTTCGAGCAGGACACCGCCTGCATCAATGTCATCGACTTCGATGTGGAAATCGCCCCCGACGGGCATCTCATCCGCCGGCGGATCATCAAGGCGGTCAATCTGACCCCGTATAACTACCTGAAGCACGGCATGAACAAGACCAGCCTCGAAGCCATCTTCTCGCGGGATTGAGGGCAGAGTGCCGGACGGGGGTGCCACGCCGTCCGGCGTCGATCACGGGGTCCCGGACGGACCGGCGGCATCCTCCGCACTCAGATCGAGCACGGCTTCCTTCAGGACCGCTGTCTCGCCGTCCCGGGAGATCGTGACCCGCGCCACATAGCGCCCCGGCGGCCAGGCTTCAACGCCCGGTGCGCGGCGCCGTCCGGTGAAAATCAGCCGGCGCGCCTCGGGTTCTTCCAGAAGGCCGCCATTATCCGCAATGCGCCCCTCGGGTCCGTCGAGGGTGACCTCCAGTACATCGCCAGCCTCGATATTGATCACATGGCCATAGGCCACCAGGGCCGGAGCGGTCAGGCCCGGCGGCGGCTTCGGCGCCTCCGCATCGACCAGGCTCAGCGGGCCGTCGGCAAAGCCGACACTGATCACGGCGCTGCGTTCATAGGTGAGCACCTCTTGGGCATCCGCCGTCCACAGAGGATCGCGCGGCTGCCCGCAGCCGCCCGCCGGCACCGCCCCGACGAACGGATCGACCACATCCTCGCCGCGCCGCAGGATGAACTCCAGATGCGGAAACTCCGACGCGCCCGAACTGCCGACAAGGCCCAAAGGCTGGCCGCGCGTGACCCTCTGGTTCTCCAGCACGTTCACGCTGCCTTCGCGCAGGTGACAATATTGCGTGCGCCAGCCCTGGCCATGGGCGATCACGACACCGTTGCCGCAATCCTTGCCCTCGACCGCCGCGCGGCGCTCATCGGTCATCACGATGGCGTCGTCCTCACCGTCACGCAGTCCGACCACGATGCCCGGGGCGGCGGCGACGACCGGCACACCGGCGGCCATCATATGCAGATCCTTCAGGCGAATATCCGTGCCGTCATGGCCGTCATAGGTCTGGGTCCCACACATATAGTCCTCGCGGCCCTCACCCGTGGTCCAGTCGGGATAATGCTGGAGGAAACAATCCGTGCCCACCGTACAGGCGACCGGCACGATCAACTCGAAAGGCGGCGGCGCGGCGTCTTCAACCGGCTCGGGGTCCGGGGCAGGAGCAGGGTCCGGATCGGGATCCGGAGCGGCCTGGCCCTCCTGCGGGGCTTCGGCGGAAACCGGCTCGGGCTCGGGCGGTGTGTAGAACACGGTCACCGCGATCGCGAGCGCCGCAAGGCCGCCGACCACACCGGCCAACAGGCCCATGCGGCGCAGCCGGTCGCTCGCCGGTGTTCCGGTCGGACGGGGCGCTCCTGTCATGCGGGTCATGGGTCTCCTCGGACTGGCACGGGCTTAGTGTTGGCTTCAGGCACCGCCCACCAACTGTCCAAATCATAGCCGGACAGAGGAACGGTATCGGGATGGCGTAAATGGGACCACCATGCTACCCGGTCGCCGCGGGCATGATAAAGCGGCACCACATAGGCCCCGGATAACAACACCCTGTCCAGGGCGCGGCCCGCCGCCACCTGCGCGTCGCGGGTCCGGGCGGCAACCAGCGCATCGATCATGGCGTCGGCGGCCGGACGGCGCACGCCGGGAAAATTATAGCTGCCGTTCAGATCGGCGGCCTCGGATCCCCACCGGTAATTCTGCTCATTCCCCGGCGAATGGGAGCGGGTCCACAGAAACGGCATCATGTCGAAATCGAAACTGCGCGAGCGGGTCTGGAACTGGCTGGCATCGACAAGCCGGACCCGCGCCTCGATGCCGATCTTGTTCACCTCCTCCGCATAGGCCAGGGCCACGCGCTGGTGATCCAGATGCTCGATCATGATCTCGAACGATACCGGCGTGCCGGTCCGGCCATTGACCATCCGCTCATTGCGCACCGTGTAACCGGCCTCCCGGAACAGTCGCATCGCGCGGGTCAGCCCGGCACGGGTCCGCGTGTAGTAATCAGCCGTCTCGTCCACCGCAAAGCCCCGGGCCATGACCTCGGGCGTCACCGCATCGGGAAACGGCGCAAGGAGATCGCGCTCCAGGGCGGTGGCCGGCCCGTCGGCGGCAAGATCCGAGACCGGAAAGAAACTCCGGGCCCGCTCATAGCTGCCGAAGAAATAGTTCTCGTTCATCCAGGGAAAATCGAACGCGGCAATCAGCGCTTCGCGGACCCGGCGGTCCTGAAACAGCGGGCGGCGGGTGTTCATGGCCAAGCCCAGCATGCCGACACGCGAGGGCGGCTCGAAGGTGCCGCGTTTCACCCGGCCATCGCGGGCGGCGGCGAAATCGTACCCCCGGGCCCAGCGCAGGGTGTTCGAATCCGGTTCGATCCGCACATGGACCGCACCGGCCTTGAACGCCTCGAATGCGGCATTGGCATCCCGGAAATACTCGTAGCGGATCTCGGCGACATTGTTGAAGCCGCGATTGACCGGCAGATCCGCCCCCCAATACTCCGGATTGCGCGCAAAGGTGAGCGACCGCCCGGCATCGACTTTGGAAACCACATAAGGTCCGCTGCCGACGGGGGGCTTGAGCGTGGTCTTCGAGAAATCCTCATCCGCGTAATAGGACCGCGAAAACACCGACATCAGCGCCATCAGGAGTGGCAGTTCCCGATCGTCGAGCCCCGGCTGAAAGACGAAACGGATGGTGCGCGCGTCGGGCCGGTCGATCCGCGCGACCTTGCCGAACCGGGTGCGGTAATGGGGCCGGCCTTTTTCCTTCAACAGATCGAAGGAGAACAGCACATCCTCGGCCGTCAGCGGCGTGCCGTCGGAAAAGCGCACGCCCTCGCGCATGGTGAAGGCGATCCAGGAGCGGTCGTCGGGCACCTCGACGGTCTCGCACAAGAGGCAGTAGAGCGTGAACGGCTCGTCCTTGGAGCGCATCATAAGCGGCTCGAAGACCCGGCGCGGGAACCGCATATGCCACATGGGCCGGCCCAAGGGCACAATGAACGGGTTGAGGTTGTCGAAGGTCCCGGTCTCGCCGATCACCAGCGTGCCGCCCTTGGGCGCATCCGGATTGGCATAGGGAAAATGCGTGAAATCCGCCGGCAGGGCAGGCGCCCCCAGCATGGCCAAAGCATGGGACGGTCCCAGACCCGGGCTTAGGGGACCAAGCGCCGCGGGGGCGGGATCGCCGGCGGACTGCGCCCAGGCCGGCGCCAGCGCGGCCAGCCAGAGGGCTGCCGCCAGGACCGCCCGAAGCGGTGCCATGTTAACGCCTTGCCAACGAGACATACGCATTCCCCGCCGAATACCGTATATTAACCTCGTAGATTCTCGGCCCGCCCGCCAGACACCGCCGCAGGGCCGGCCTGGGCTCTTGAAAGGGCCCGCTGCTGCCAGTAGCCGCCGGAAAGGGGGCCTTATCATGGACACCGCACCGCAATTCGGTCCTCAAACCGGAGGCTTCCGGGTCCTCGCCGCCCTGATCCTGGGCGGGGCGTCCCTGGCCGCGGCCTATCTGGCGCCGCAGGAATTTTTGCCGGATTGGCCGCCGTCGGGCCAGGAACCGAATGCCCTCTACCGGACCGCCGGTGCCGACGATCCCGCTGACGCCAGGCAGAACGAAGAAGACCGCGCCGGCGAAGACCGAACCCGAGAAGAACCGCTGGCCGATCCGGACGCACCGCTCGCAAGGGTCGAGGAGGCGGTGCAGGACGCCTGGGCCTTCGTGACCGATACGGCCCGGACCACCCTCGACAAGACCTCCTGGCCGGAGGGCGTGGAGCAGATCCTCAACGGCCGGATGAACCAGGACCTTCAACTGCCCAGCCTGCCGGAGGCCGAAGACCCGCCCTTGCCGCCTGATGATGGACCGGTCCGCACCCTCTATGGCGCCAGTTTCGGCGAGGCCCTGTCGATCGCGGATGCGCAGACCCGGTGGACGCGGCTGATCGCGGCGCGCCCTGAACTCAAAGCCTTCGACAGCGCCCTGGTGAAATCCAAGCTGTGGGCGGTGTGGCCGGTCCATGACCTCGTGGCGACCGGCGGCGAGCGCGCGGTCCTCAAAGAAATCTGCACCGACCTGCGCGCCACCGGCACCCCCTGCACCTTCCAGGAACTGAGCAGCGCAGATGTCGCCGGTTATCTGACCCGCACCGAGGCCAAGAGCGAGGCCGAGACCGAGAGCGACGCTCCGGCCCCGGCGGAGGAAACCGACGGTGCCGCGCTCAGCCCTGCGCCGAAACCCGCCCCGTTGCCTGGCGAAACCGAACCCGCCGCCGCCGATGTCGCGATGATCGCACCGCCGGTCCATTATCTGGGCTTCGGTCCCGATGGTCCGGATGCGGATCTGCGCACCGCGCGGCTCATGGCCGTGGGCGATGTGATGATCGGCTCGGACTTTCCCCATCGCGGTCTGCTGCATCCGGATCTTCGCCCCGGCCGCACGCTCGATGGGGTGATCGACAGGGATCTCCTCGATCTGCTGCGCGCGGGCGATATCAGCTTTTTCAATCTCGAAGGCGTGCTGCTGGACGGCGGCGCCAGCGCCAAGGCGTGCGACAAGTGCTTTGCGTTCCGCAGCCCGACCCATTACGCGGATTTTCTGGCCGAGGCCGGGTTCGACATCGCCTCGCTGGCCAACAATCACAGCGGCGATTTCGGCGCCGAAGGCCGGGCCTCCACCCGCGCCGCGCTCGATGGGGTGGGGATTGCCGTCACCGGGCTCGACGAGGCGGGGGCGCGCACCGCGAGCCTGACGCTGGACAATGGCCTGCGCGCGGGCTTCGCGGCCTTCGCGCCCAGTCCCGGCACCCTGTCGCTCCATGATCTGCCGCGCGCCCGCGACTTGGTGCGCGACCTCGACGCGGACCATGACATCGTGGTGGTCTCGGTCCATGCCGGGGCGGAAGGCCCGCGCGCCTCGCGGGTGCCGCGCCGGGCGGAGATTTATCTCGGCGAGAACCGCGGCGATGTGCATGCCTTCGCCCATGCCATGGTGGCGGCGGGCGCGGATCTGGTGCTCGGCCATGGCCCCCATGTGCCGCGCGCGGTGGAAATCATTGACGGCCGGCTGGTCGCCTACAGCCTGGGCAATTTCTGGACCTATACCGGGTTCATCAGCTGGGGGATGCTCGGCGTCGGCCCGGTGCTCGATGTGACATTGGCCGCCGACGGATCGCTTCAGGACTTTTCCATCCACTCCACCCGCCAGGCCGGGCTCGGTGTTCCGGCGCTCGACCCCAAGGCCGAGGCCCGGCGCTTCACCCTCGACCGCACCCGGCGCGACTTCCCCGAAACCTTCTCGAAACTGATGAGCGCGCACGGTCCGCAGATCGCCGCCGTGCCGCCCGTCCGCGCGGATCAGGTGCACTACGGCGCCCTCGATCCGTCGGGCCTATCCGCCGACTGACCGCCGCCGACCTTACAGCCTCGGAGCCCCCCATGACGCGTGCTGACGATATCGATTTTGAAATCTCCGGCCATGACATGCAGTTCGTCGAGATCGAACTCGATCCCGGCGAGAGCGCGGTCGCCGAGGGCGGGGCAATGATGTATAAATCCTCCGAGATCGTCATGAACACCATCTTCGGGGACGGCTCGGGCCAGGACGCGGGCTTCATGGCCAAGCTGCTCGGCGTCGGTAAGCGCGTGCTGACCGGCGAGAGCCTGTTCGTCACGGTCTTCACCCATGAGGGCAAAGGCAAAGCCAAGGTCGCCTTCGCCGCGCCCTATCCGGGCACGATCATTCCCATCGATCTCAATGCCCATGGCGGCAAGATCATCTGCCAGAAGGACAGCTTTCTGGCCGCGGCCAAGGGCGTGTCCATCGGCATTGCGTTCCAGCGCAAGATCCTGACCGGCCTGTTCGGCGGGGAAGGCTTTATCATGCAAAGCCTGGAGGGCGACGGCATGGCCTTTGTCCATGCGGGCGGCACGCTGGTCGAACGCGATCTCGGGCCGGGCGAGGAACTCCATGTGGACACTGGATGCATTGCGGCGCTCAGTGCCGGGATCGAGTACGACATTTCCCGGGCCGGGGGGATCAAGACCATGATCTTCGGAGGCGAGGGGCTGTTCTTCGCGCGCCTGCGCGGACCGGGCAAGGTCTGGCTTCAGAGCCTGCCGTTTGCCCGCCTTGCCGGCCGCATCCTGGCCAATGTGCCGGTGACCGGCAGCGGTCAGGGCGAGGGCTCGGTGCTTGGCCCGTTCGGCAGCGTGCTGCGCGGGAACTAAGTTTACATCAAAGGATGAGCCGGCCGGAACGATGCGCTCAGCAGGCTCGCCCCGATCAGCACCAGGACGATCCCGCCGGTGAGCGCCGCGCCCTGGGCGATCACCGCCAGGCGCCCCGGTGCGGCCCCGGCCAGCCGCAGGGCCAGACCGCGCGAGCCCATGGCCAGGAGCGCCAGGACCGAGATGGCCAGCGCAGTCCCAACCGCCATGGCCAGGGTGGCCAGAACGCCCGCCCATAACAGATCAAGCGCGACCGCGACCCCGAGCACGATCAGGGCGCCGGTGCAGGGCCGCAGTCCGATCGCCAGAACGATGCCGAGCGCCGTGCGCCAGCCGACGGGCTTGGCGATCTGATCCGCTGACGGGCTGTGCGCATGTCCACATGCCGAACACGCATCCCCGGGTCCATGGTCATGCCCATGACTATGATCATGCGCGCCGGAGCGGTGTCCCGTGGTGCGCTCCAGGACGATCCGGCGCAGACTCAGGAGCGCCCGCGCCGCAAGCCACACCCCGACCAGGATCAACAGCCCATAGCCGATTTTCTCGACCGATCCGGCAACCGCGCGCGATTGGCCGACGACACCGCCGGCCAGCCAGACCGCCCCGACCACAAGAATGATCGCCGTGGCCGCCTGAACGAACGCCGCGCACCAGGCCAGCGCCAGGCCCCGCCGCAGCGCGTCCGGATGACTGGCGAGATAGGTGCCGATGACCGCTTTGCCGTGTCCGGGACCCGCGGCATGGAGCAGCCCGTAGAGAAAACTGAGGCCGATCAGCGATCCCCCGGCGGTCCATCCGGACGCCTCGACAGCGCGCATGGCCGTGAGTAGATCCTGGTGGAAGGCGCGTTGGATCACGGCGATCTCGGCCGACAGGGCCGCCCAGGCCATAGGGACCGCCGGCCAGTCGATCCATTGAACGGCGACCAGACCGAGTGCCAGGATGCCTGTGCTGATGAACGCCCCGCGCCAGGTCATCTTGCGGCCCCATCGCATTGGACCGAAACCCGTTCGGCGAAATGGATCCCGACGCTGTCATCGGCCTGGCGGTCCAGATCGGCGGACGCGGCCAGCAGCGTGATCTGGCGCGGCGGTCGCGGCGGCAGAACAGCCGGCCGGCAGGCCTCGGCACCCGGGCCCTTCACCGCGACTCCCTCGTCCTCATGGAGGATTTCCACATAATAGGTCGGGTCGAACACCGCATAGGTCAGCCCGGCGGCGGGCAGGGGCCGCTCCAGCGCGACGGTGAAGCCGGCAATGAGGCGGTTGTCCTCGACCCGGACGTCGAAATCGCCATCGGGCGCCACCGGCACGGTGTCATCGCCCATGCTCACGGTAACGAAATAGCCGTATTCGGCGAGGTTCGTGCGCATGGTGGCGGCCAGTTCATCGAGCTTGTCGGCATCGGGCGCGCCATCGCCATCCCGGTCAAAACCTTGGGTGGCGAAGATCGTATACATCTCGTCGAAATGCCAAAGGACCTCGATGGCTTCGGCGCGGCCGGCATCGTCCAGCACGACGGCCGACTGCCCCTCGATCCAGATATGCGGGTGGGCCAGGGCAGGCGCCGCGCTGACCGCGACCGCAAACCCCGCCATGATGGCAGCCCGCCAGCCCTGTTTTCCGACGTTCCTCATGGACCCCTGTGTCAAAAAACACCGTGGCGAGAGTAGGACCTTCTCCCTCCGGGCATGCTATCCCCGGGTATGGGCCGCGGATGCCTCGCCCAGATGCGGTGCCCGATAGCCAAGAGCATCAAATTCCGTGCCGAAGAGCAAGGCCACCCGCTCGCGCAGTTCCGGCGTCAGAAGCTCTTCGGCGCTGCGTTTGTCTTTACGATGGCCACCCTTGGCATTGGGCATCCAGCCGTCGAAATCGAAGCCGCAGCGCTCGCCCACCTCCCGGAGCCCGTCGGTCAGATGCGCGTGGTCGATCACCATATCGACAATGACTTCGCCCTTCTCGGTGTAGAGCGGGGCGTTCATGTGCCGGTCGGACCGCAGCGTGCCGATGAAGGCATCGAGGCTCATATCCGGGTTGGACCTCGTGTGCCAGTAATAGAGCGACATCAGCCGGTCCATCGGGTGGCGTTCCACGGTGAAGACCAGATAGTCCGACCAGACCCGCTCCCCGACGAGGCGCCGGACCATCCAGGCCGGGATGTGGTTGTAATATTTCTTGGCCCGCTTGAACCGCCGATACGCGCGCATGAAGGATTTGTAGCTGCCGTCCATCTGGCTAAACGGATTGAACAGGCCGCTGTGATTTTGCGCGGTGCGGCCGAATTCGGCGCGCGCGGGCTCATCCGATACCGAGATCGGGGTCAGCACGTCGTTGGGGCCGCAATAGCGCGACAACGAAATCTCGACGCTGGTGCCGCCGGTCTTGCGGGTCTTGATGAAAATGAACTTGTGCTCGTGGGAGATGATCATGCCCGACGGGCCCCCTTCGCCAGTGGATCATCCCGGGTAAGCCTTCCCCCGCACCCTGTCAAGCGAGCGCCCTTCGTCGCCAGCCATGCCCCATCCGCCGCTTGATCGCAGGTGCCACCTCGCTGGCCGCATAACCATGGCATGAGCCGGCCGGTCCAAGCAGACTATCCGTGTCCTGATCGCCCCCAAACGAGACGGACAGTCCATGCTTGAGCCGTGGCGTAAGCCACGGCTTCTTTTTTCGTTGGCTTCCGCTGCGCGCGGCCCTGATGGGCCGTGCTCACATGAAGCGGGCTCAGGGC
>CAZHDI010000012.1:53276-56963 GCA_964531285.1 uncultured Alphaproteobacteria bacterium
GGCGCGGAGACTTTCCGTCCGAATTTCTGCGCGATGGCGGAGGAATAGGTGCGGCCCACGCGGACTTCCTCGCCGGAGTCCATGATCAGCAGATGGCCGCCATGGGCGGTATAGCGCAGCTCGCGAACCTTGGTCTGATTGATGATGGCGGAGCGGTGGACCCGGAGGAATTTGAGTGGATCGAGCTTGTCTTCCAGCGCCTTCATGGTTTCGCGCACCAGGAAGGTCCGCTCAGGCACATAAATGCACACATAATCGCGCACCGACCGGATCCATTCGATCCGCGCCACATCGATCCGGGTGACGCGGCCCCGGTCGCGGATCCAGAATTCCTCCTGGTAGTGATCACCTTCGGCCAGAAGCTCGCTGAGGCGCCCGGTCACATCGGGCTCCCCGGACGCCTTGATCTCCCGGATCACGGCCCAAAGATTCTCGGCCTGAGAGGAGAGGGTCTGCTCGTCGATCCGCCGGCGCGCCCGCTCGATCGCCCGGCCCAACCGGTCCACTTCGACCGGCTTTAACAGGTAATCGACCGCACGCGCATCGAAGGCCCGGATGGCAAACTTATCGTAGGCGGTCACGAAGATCAGTTGAGGGCCCAGGGCACTGTCGATGGCTTCGGCCAGTTCGAAGCCGTCCATCAGCGGCATGCGGACATCCAGAAACACAAGATCCGGGCGCTTCTCCCGGATCATTCGCAGGGCGTCTTCGCCATTGTGACAGGTGCCGTCGACCGTCACCTCAGGGAATTTCTCCAGACAAACCATCAGGCGGGTGATGGCCAGGGGTTCGTCATCGACGATCAACGCACGCATGTTACGGGTCCTCCGGGTGGTCCTTATTGTCCGTGTTGTCTGTATCGGACGCGGCATAGTGTGCCGGAAGGCGCAAGGTGACCTCCAGACCAATCGGCTCCCGGTTTTTGATGCGCAAGGACGCGGCGCCGTCGTAATGGCGGTCCAACCGGTCGATGGTGTTGCGCAGCCCGACCCCGGACGCGGCGCGCCCCTGAAGGGTCTCGAGCGGCGCGTCGAGACCCGGGCCGTCATCGGCGACGCGGATCACCAGCATCGGACCGTCAAGCCGCGTGGCAATGGTGATCGTGCCCCCGGTGGGCCGGTGCGCCACCGCATATTTGAGCGCGTTCTCGATGAGCGGTTGGAGAAGAAGGCTGGGAACCAGGCAATTGCGCGTCTGGGCGTCGATGTCCTCGATGACGTGGAGCCGGTCGCCGAACCGTTCTTTCTCGATCGCCAGATAGAGGCCCATGGCCCACAGTTCCCGGTTCACCGGAACCCGCAGCAGGGGATCGCTGTCGAGCGTGTGACGCAGGAATTTGCTAAGCGCCAGGATCATTTTCTCGGCGCGCTCGGTTTCCCGGGTCAGCACGAGCGCGGACAGCGCGTTCAGCGTATTGAACAAAAAATGCGGGTTGAGTTGATAGCGCAGCATTTTGAGCTGCGCTTCCTGCGCCAGCGCCTTGGCTTCGGCGGCCCTAAGGCGCTCGTCCTGCAATTGGCGCGCATAATCGAAGCCGAGATAGATCCCGCCCCAGGCCGTCAGCACCCACAAATTCTGGAAGGACTGCCAGCCGACTTCCCTAGCCCAGACGGTCAGAAGCCCTTCCTTTTCGATCCACTCCTGGAGCCCCTTACCAGGATCGGTGAGATGCTGGCCGCCCATCTCGACATGGCCCATGAGCACCGCACCGACGAGACCGAGCCCAAGCAGACACACCGTCTGCCGGCCGATCCGCCCGGGCGGCTGCCGGCGCAGGACGCGCCAGATGCCATAGCTGATCGCAACGCCCGACAGGGTGACCAGAAGGCGCACCCCAAGGCCGCTGAGCGGCGTGCCGACCATGACCGCCAGGCCGCTGCGCACCACGAAATACACGCTCCAGACCGCAAGCTGGAACAGCCAGAACCGGCGATGCGCATCGTCCATCCAACCAAGGCGCGGCAAGACGTTGGCGCCGCCATGGACGGCGGCCGGCGGCGCGTCGGGCGATTGGGTGATAACCGGCATCATGGCAGGGCCCTCCGTGGCGGACCGGTGTCCCGGTCGCGATCCCTCGATCCGGGCCAGTGTACGGGACGCAAGCAGGCTGCGGCGCGCCGTTTATCGCAAACCGCACGCCAGTCGTCGGAGGATGAGGGGGATCAGCGCGCGCAGGCCACGCATTGGGCGCAGGCGGGATCGATTTTCAGGCGCGCGATGGGGATTTCCTCGCCGCAGGCCACGCAATACCCGTATTCATCCTCCTGGATGCGCCGCAGGGCCGCCGCGATCAACCGCGCCCGCACGCCGCGCCGGGCGTCCTGCGCCCGGGCCATGGCCTGCTGCTGAATCGCGTCGATCCGCGAGACCCGCCCAATGCTCTGCTGATCGAGTTCCACCGGCGCCCGGTCGGCACTGGTGCCCTCGCGCGCCTCGATCAGCGCCGCGCATTCGGCCATCAGCGCCGTCTTGAAGGCTTTCAGCTCCTGGTCGGTCATGGGCAAGTCCTTATTCTTCGCGGCCGCGGCCCGGCGGCTCAATCCGGCGCCTTGCCCGCCCGCCTGCGCCTGCTTAGGGTTCCACCCTAAACAATCATAAGACGATGGGGCGGTGGCATGGCGGCCGTCACGCCCTGCCTGGAGACTCCATGCCCCCCGAACTTTCTGTCTCACGCCTGTCGCCTCGAGCGGTCCTGACCGTCCTCGCCCTGGGTCTGCTGGTGCTCGGCGGCGGCGCGGCGCGTGCCCAAGGTTCGACGGCGGATGCAGCGATCATGACCGAACATGCCTACCGCTATGCTTATGGCGGCCGGATCATTGTCGAAGGGCGCATCGGCGGGGTGGGGCCGGTGGACCTGATTTTCGATACCGCCTCGAGCGCCAGCGCGGTGTTCGAATCGACAGCCGCGGCCCTGGGGCTCGATCTGACGGATGCCGCCCAGGCGACCGTGTTGACGGCCAGCGGCCAGGACGACCGGCCCATCGCGCGGGTTGGCGATCTCACGGTGGGTCCGCGGGTGCTGGCCGATCTGGAGACGGTGGTGCTGCCCAACTGGAGCGATGCCGGCGGACCGGCCGCGGTGCTCGGGCTTGATTTCCTGACCCGGTATTTCGTGCTGGTGGATGTCGGACGGCGCGTTATCCAGCTTTATGACGAGCGGCCCGCACGGCTGCCCGGACGGTGGCGCGGCACCGATCTCATCGAGATACCGGTGGGCCAAGTGCGCCCCAGCCTCTACATGGTCCGCGGGCGGATCCTGAACGAGCGCTTCCGCTTCCTGCTGGACAGCGGCGCCAATGCGACCATCGTCAATTGGGCGGCCGCCGGAACGTTCGGCCTGACGCCGGACAGTTTCGGGATCATCGAGACCGAACTCACCGACGCGCTCGATCTCACCGCACCGATCGTGGCGTTTCAGGCGCCGCGTCTGACGATCGCGCGGACCCGGTTTCGCGACAGCATCATTGCGGTCGGCGATCTGGAAGTGTTTTCGGTTTTGGCCGAGGCGGGCGATCCGGTCGGCCTTGTCGGGCTGGACGTGCTGACCGAACAGTCCTTCGCGCTCGATTTCAAGGCTGAGCGTTTGTTGCTGCGCCGGCGCTGAACATGGCATATGCCTAACAAGCGACGGCCCTGGATGGGTGGCCGAGTGGTTGAAGGCACCGGTCTTGAAAACCGGCAGGCGTT
>CAZHDI010000013.1:0-54047 GCA_964531285.1 uncultured Alphaproteobacteria bacterium
CCGCTCCGCTTGGCCCGAAGGGCCAATGCTCACATGAAGCGCGCTCAAGGCTGCGTTTTGGCTGCGTCCGCTCCCCTCATTCATGGGCGCCGGGGGGGCGGGATCACGGCATCCTCACCAGGAGGCGGCTGACCGGCATGGCAAAGCCGGGTGTCGCTTGTGCAGCGAAGTAAGCGGCGAGGGTGTCCAACATGCGGGCGCGGCCAGCCTCGGACAGGACGAACGCGGCGTAGTAGAAACCCGCCGCCTCAAGGGCGATGCGTTCGGGCGGGCCCTGGGCCGTGAAGACTTCGGTCTCGAGCGTCACCTGCGCACCGTGAAACGCCTGGCGTGCCAGCGCCGTCAGGGCGCGGCCGTCCCGTACACGCGGATCGCCGAGTTCGGCATAGTGCGGGCGTTCCTGGCGGACATGGCCTTCGATGATGGCGCTGACGTCAGCGTAGCCATCGGCGATGTCCGCCGGCCCGTCCACGATCGCGGCAAAGAGGCCGCCCGGCGCCAACACCCGGCCAATCTCGGCCAGCACCGGGTCGATGGGATCCATCAGCGTCAGGGCCCAATGGCACAGGACGGCTTGAAAGGCGCCGTCGCCGGCCATGTCGATCTTGTGGGCGAGACCTTCATGCAGCGCGACGCCCCGGCCCGCGAGCCGGTCCCGCGCCAGGACAAGTTCGGCCGCGCTCATGTCGATGCCGTAAAGATCGACGCCGCGCGGATAGCGATCGCGGCACAGGTCCAGCAGCACGCCGCTGCCGCAGGCCAGATCGAGCACCGCTTCGCCGGCTTGGGGGGCACAAGCGCCGCACAGCCATTCATAACTGTTGCGCCCCTGATCATCGCGGCATGCGGTCGCGCAAGCCTGGGTAAAACCCGCCGCTTGGTCATGCACGGCCCTCAGGTGGTCGCGGAGTCGCTCACCATCCGTACAGGGACCGTCGAGAGACCAGCGCGTTAAGCGGGGATCGGCGGCCGCTGTCGGGCGGGCCGTTTCATCGTTCATTTTGGGCTCCTGGCCAGCCGGGAAGGGGCTAGCAGATTATGCCTGAATCGAGATCATCGTCACACGTTGCGCAAAGCGCCATGCGTTGGATCCGTGGCAGGCTGACAAATAGGGTCCGGTGACGGTGTTGGACAGCATGTCGTCAAGAGTGAGCGTATCATCAAACAGGCAGCGTTGCAGATAACCCTCGACGGCGGCGCGTTGGTCGTCCGGGGCACCGTTTTCATAGGTGATGTCGCGGGCCGTAAAGGACGCACCCATGCGCGACAGCGTGTCGGTGATATCCTCGGCACAGACATATGGCGCGCTGTCGGGGCGATCGAATCCCTCAAGATAAGCGCGATAGAATTTCAGATAATGCGCCTGCTCCGATGCGTGGGCGATAAAGCCGGTTCCGTCCGGGCCCATCGCATGCAAGAACCGCTCAAGACCAGCCTCCAGGTCGACGCGTGGCAGGGCATAAAGCGCATGGGTCGCCCAAACGACATCATAAGCGCCGCGGGCGCACTCCAGATCCTGAAGGGTGCAGATATACTCCGTACCCGGTATGAAGGGCGGTTGGAGGGCCTGACGCGCTTCGGCGACCGAGAAGGCGGAAGGGTCGAGCAGCGCATAATCGATGGCGGGCATGCCAAGCGTACCGATACCGGCGTGGGCGATCAGTGCACTGGGGAATTTGCCCGATCCGCACGCGACATCAAGCAGCTGCAGACGCCGGTCGCCAATCGGGGCCGCCCGCTCTTGCAACCAAGCCGCCCAATCGCGCGATTGCGCCAAATGGCGATAATCCACCGTGGCCAGGGCGTAAAAGGCATCCATTCCGGCACGGCGGTCTTCGCTCCAATGTTGGCAACTGCGGGCGAATGTATCGGTCATGACGGCGTCTCCGGCATGGGCCAGCAAATGGGATTGAGCGGGCTTGCGGCAAGCTCGCCGGGCTCCGTATCCGGAATGAATTTGCGCCAGTCGCCCGAAACAAGAGTGGGCGCGTCCATGATCCGCGCGCCGTCGGCGAAATAGGTGTTGGCCAGCACGAGCCGGCTTCTGGTGGTGCGGTTCGGGCCGGCGCTGTGGAAGCTGAGATTATGGTGAAAGCTGACGGTTCCCATGTCGAAGGGGCCGTCGTCGATGGCCGTGCCCGCTGTGCGGAACGTATGCTCGACGCGCCGGTCGTAGCTGTCGTTGGTCTTGTCGAACGGGATGTGATCGACCTGTTTCCAGGCATCGATCGGGCCGGCAAAGGCGAGCGGTCCCATGGCGGCGGGGATGGGCTGGGCCGGTATCCAGGCGGTCACCACGTCTTGCGTCTCGAGCGGGAAATGATGATCGTCGAAATGCCAGGGCGTGCGGCCGCATTCGGGTTCCTTGGACAGGAGATTGTCGTGATAAAGCCGTACCGCATCGACACCGAGCAGGCGCGCGCCGATTCCGGCAATCCGGGGGCTGAGCACAAAGGCGCGGATGATGGGGTCATCAAGCCAGATCATCTCAAGGCTGAGGAAGCGGCCATTGGCACCCCCGTCGAGCCGCGTCTGGAAGGCGGCTTCCAAGTGCGCCGCCATGTCGCGGCGCAGGCGCGCGGTCGCACCGGGCGACAAGACGTCAGGCAGCTTGATATAGCCTTGGGCCTGAAACCGATCGATCTGGTCGTCCGTCAGCGGATAGGGCGTTGTCAGCTCATCGCGCAGCGTGTCGTGATCGGCGGGCGTGGCCGCCAGGGCCGCAACGGGTTGCAACGGTCCTTCATTGCCCGTCGTGTAGCCCAGGGAGACGTACCAGTCCCACCAATCCTGGTTGTTGCCGTCCCAATCGCCCGATATGTCATATCGGTCCGGATCGATGGCCCTCCCCGTCGTGCTCATGCGCGTCGTACTCCCGCCAATGTCATCTGTCATCATTCTTATAGCCTCACACCTAGGGCAGGGCGGTGTCAGGGCGAGGATCGGGCGCGTCTCGAGTGCCCGGGCTTGGTTTTGCGTGCTTTCCAGGCGGAAAACCGCCCCGGTTCACGTCGCTCACTCCTAAAAGCGCTTTAGGCGGATGGCTCGGCCTTGGCTTGCGTCCATGGGGGCAGGTCAGCATCCCGGCTGATGGGCGCTCGGAACGGGACTTTTTCAACAGCCTGCTAATTCAACAGCCTGCTAACGGCCCCCAAGCGCGGTCACGGAATTCGGGATCGTTGACGACGCTCGAGGTCTTCCGTCTGTCGCGTTCCTACCCTGCACGTGCCTTAGCGCCTTGACGGCCCGTCGGTCGACGGACGAATCCCTCTATCGCCGACGACCGTTTGAATTCTTGAACCAGCGGAACAGGAAAAGGATCGCGGCGTTGGCTGCGAGCAGCGGAGTTGGTCCCCTGAAATAGTCTGTTCGATGATAAGCTCAGCAATTGGAGAGCCATTTTCGACGGTCGACACATAGCGGCACCAAAGGTTGAAGATCCCTGCGTCGTTGCGTCTCGCCGACCCGCCCGAGAACGTATACCAAAGCGTCAGGCTGCGCGGTTCCCACCCATCCGGATGATCCGATAAATCGTCATCGCCATTCTCGTGCGTGTACCGGACCTTGCCGGCCAGCGCATCAATGGACGGAAGATATTTGTAATTGCTGATCTTGTCCGGGCATTCGTATGTCACAGCAACCTCTGCTGCTGCCGCTGCCGCCGGTGTGAGAAACGCCGCCAAGGCGCAAATAGGAATGAACCGATTCATCGTGTGCTATTTCCCCTCGATGCTGTGTCGGTCGTGTCTCAGACGATCATACCACGGCAAGAATACGAGACGGGGAAGACGTGGTCCACGCCACCGATGTCCGGTCTGATGTCGCACCGTGGCCCGTGACTTGGATGGGACCGGCGGTCTGACGGTCCGACAGAGGAGACCCGTTTCCCGGTGGAGGATTACGCCTTAAGCGTGTTTCGCTGCAAGCTACTCTTGCGGTTCTTAGTGCAATTTTGTATCACTTGATGGCGGTTTTTGATCTTCGGTAGCTCAGGGTATCAGTGGTGGCCAAACCTCCAGGGCGGTTCGCATCCGGTGATCGGCCAGCCGTAGACAAACGGACCGCTGCCTCTGCCGACAGCGTTGCCATCGGGGTCGCTCGCATGTGCCTCCCGCCGCGCGGGACGGCGTGAGCCGATGGCCGATCCCTTCGCCGGATATCTGTTTTATGAGATTGCCGCGTTACTCGTTCTGGCGGCGACGGTCGGCTTTGCGGGCTTGATGCTGCGCCAGCCCTTGATCGTGAGTTTTATCGCGGTTGGCATTCTGGCCGGGCCGTCGGTCTTCGATATCGCCCGGTCCGATGTCCAAATCGATCTGCTGGCCGAACTGGGGATCGCAGTCCTATTGTTTCTGGTCGGACTGAAACTCGACCTGACGCTGGTGCGGACCCTGGGGGCGGTGGCGCTGACCACCGGTCTGGGCCAAGTGGCCTTCACGACCCTGTTCGGGTTCCTGATTGCGCTGGCTCTGGGCCTTGATCCGTTGACAAGCCTTTATGTCGCCATCGCCCTCACGTTTTCCTCGACGATCATCATCGTGAAACTTCTGTCCGACAAACGGGAGATCGATTCCCTGCACGGACGGATTGCTCTGGGGTTTTTGATCGTCCAGGACCTTGTGGTCGTTCTGGCCATGATTGTGCTGTCCGCCGTCGGCATCGGTGCGTCCGGCGATACCGCGTTAGGCGACGTGGTCCGGGTCTTCGCGTTTGGCCTCGCGATGCTGGGCGCGGTGCTGGTCTTTACGCGGTATGTTGCGACGCCGCTGGTCGAACGGTTGTCACGGGCGCCGGAATTGCTGGTGTCCTTTGCCATTGGCTGGGCCGCGCTTCTGGCGGCGCTGGGCCACTATCTGGGGTTCGGCAAGGAACTGGGCGGGCTGCTCGCGGGGGTGTCCTTGGCGTCGACACCGTTCCGCGAGGCCATCTCCGCGCGTCTGGCCTCGCTGCGTGACTTTCTTCTGTTGTTCTTTTTCATCGCGCTGGGCTCGTCGCTGGATCTGTCGGCCCTGGGGGCGAGCGTCGCGCCGGCCCTTGTTTTTTCGCTCTTTGTGCTGATCGGCAATCCGCTCATCGTTCTGGTGATCATGAGCGCCATGGGGTACCGCAAACGCACTGGGTTCCTGGCCGGTCTCACCGTGGCGCAGATCAGCGAGTTTTCCCTGATCTTCATGGCGATGGGGGCCGGGCTCGGCCATGTATCGGGCGATGCGCTGGGTCTGGTGACTCTGGTCGGCCTGATCACGATTGCGGCGTCGACTTATATGATCACCTATTCCCATATTCTTTATGACAGGCTCGAACCGGTTCTGCGCATTTTCGAGCGCCGGGTGCCGACCCGGGAGACCCAGGAGGCGCCGGTTTCCGTCCGGCCATACGACGTCATTATCTTCGGTGTGGGCCGGTACGGATCGGCGATCGCCGATGCGCTGACCAATGCCGGCCAGCGGGTCCTCGCCGTCGATTTCAACCCGCGTGTTCTGCGCCATGAGCAGGCGGCACACATCGACACGGTCTATGGCGATGCAACGGACCCGGAGTTTATCGCGCATCTCCCGGTGCAGAGCGCGCGCTGGGTGATTTCGGCGCTGCCGGACCATGATCGCGGTCTGACCCATGACGATGCGCGGCGCATTCTCCTGCGGTCATTGAAAGATTCAGGCTTTGACGGGTCCATCGCCATCGCGGCTCACCATGGCGATGCGGTGGGCGACCTGCGGACGCTCGGCGCCGATCTGATTTTGCTTCCCTTCCGGGACGCGGCCGTGGAAGCGGTCTCTCTCATTCTGGAAAATCGGTCGCCCCGGGGCGGCCCGGTCGAGGATCCCTCCGGTCAGAAGGAGTTGGCATCATGAGCACGGATCATCTGGCTGCTGACAAGCCGCCATTCTCCAGAATTCTCGCGGTTTGCGATAAGGACGAAACGGCGAGCGAAACCCTGGAGACCGCCGTCCGCCTCGGCGCCCTGTGGGGCGCGCAGGTTCTGGCCTTCGATGTGGTCGATCTGCCGTCCGATATTGACCGGCTGTCGCGCCTGTCCGGGATCACGCGGGAAAAGGTCACCGGCGACATGGTCGAGGAACGCCGGGCGCGTCTGGCGGCCATTGCAAAGATGGTCCGACCGGGACAGGTGCCCCCCATCAAGATCGCCACCGGAAAGTTGTTTCTCCAGGTGATTCACGAGGTGCTCGACGGCGGGCATGATCTGGTGATCAAGGCCGCCGAGACCATCGAAGGCACCAAACCCATGCTGTTCGCCAGCACGGACCAGCATCTTCTGCGCAAATGTCCGTGTCCGGTCTGGCTGTTGTCCGGCCCCTCGGCCACGGCTGCGAAGACCGTTGTCGCGGCGGTCGATGTGGATGATTTCGCCCATGATCAGCCTGCGGTGCAGGCCGGCCTCAATGAACGGATCATCATGATCGCCGCCCATATCGCGGCGGTCCAGAATGCCGACCTGCATGTCCTTTATGCCCGGGATGCCATGGACGAAAGTTCCATCCGCCATTGGGCGAGCGGCCGGCAGTCGGCCGAGCAGCTTCTGCGCCAGATCGACACGGACGACATGCGCAATCTGGTCGGTCTGATCAGCCGGTGCGTCGACCGGCTGGGCGGGGACCTGGGCGATCGCGTTGCCATCGAACCCCATTTGCTGCGCGGTCAGGCCAGGCAGGCCATTGCCGGCTTCATCGAGGATAAAACCGCGGCGCTTCTGGTGATGGGGACGATTGCGCGCACGGGCGTGCCGGGTTTCATCATTGGGAACACTGCCGAAGACATTCTCAACAGTGTGGAATGCTCCATCGTGACCGTGAAGCCGCCGGGCTATGTCAGTCCGGTGGCGCGCTGACGGCCAGACGTCCAGAGGCAGGATCCCGCGCCTTTGCCACGGAGCCCTGCGAGTGTGCTAGGACAGGCTCCAGAAAAAGGACATCAGGGAGACTGTCATGCGCGAGGTCACGCATTTCATCAATGGCGGCCCGGTACCGGGCGCGTCGGGCCGGACGGGCGATATTTTCGATCCCAATACGGGCGCCGTGCAAGCGCGTGTGGCGCTGGCCAGTGCCGATGAGGTGGATGCCGCGGTTCAGGCCGCAAAGGCCGCGCAGCCGGCATGGGCCGCGACCAATCCCCAGCGCCGGGCGCGGGTTCTGTTCGCGTTCAAGGCCCTTGTCGAGGCGCATATGGACGAACTGGCCGCGCTGCTATCGAGCGAGCACGGCAAGGTGCTGGCGGATGCGCGCGGGGATGTACAGCGCGGTCTCGATGTCGTCGAATTCGCCTGCGGCATTCCGCATCTTTTGAAAGGGGAGTACACGGAAGGCGCGGGTCCCGGGATCGATGTCTATTCCATGCGCCAGCCCCTCGGTGTCGGGGCGGGGATCACACCGTTTAATTTTCCCGCAATGATCCCGATGTGGATGTTCTCCATCGCGATCGCCTGCGGTAACACCTTCATCCTGAAGCCCTCGGAAAAGGATCCGTCGGTTCCGGTGCGTCTGGCCGAGCTGATGCGGGAGGCCGGTGCGCCCGAGGGCGTGCTGAATGTGGTGCACGGGGACAAAACCGCGGTCGATGCCATCCTGACCCATCCCGATATCAAGGCAGTGAGCTTTGTGGGATCGTCCGACATCGCCCAATATGTCTACAGCACCGGAACGGCCCACGCCAAACGCGTCCAGGCCATGGGCGGAGCAAAAAACCACGGCATCATCATGCCGGATGCGGATATGGATCAGGCGATCAAGGATATCGTCGGCGCGGCGTTCGGCTCGGCCGGGGAACGGTGCATGGCGCTGCCCGTGGCGGTGCCGGTCGGCGCCAAGACGGCCGACGCCTTTGTCGAGCGGGTGGTCGAAGAAGCCAGGAAACTCCAGATCGGCGTGTCCAGTGATCCGGATGCGCAGTACGGTCCGGTCGTTACGGCGGCACACAGGGCGCGCATCGAGGACTATATCGGGCTCGGTGTCGAGGAAGGCGCGGACCTGAAACTGGACGGGCGCGGGTTTACGCTTCAGGGCCACGAGAACGGCTTTTTCATCGGGCCGTCCGTGTTCGATCATGTGACGCCGGACATGCGGTCATATCAGGACGAGATTTTCGGTCCGGTGCTTCAGGTCGTGCGCGCCGAGAGCCTTGAAGAAGCGGCGAGCCTGCCGAGCCGTCATCAGTACGGGAACGGTGTCGCGATCTTTACCAGCAATGGCCGGGCCGCGCGTGAGTTTGCCGCGCAGGTCGATGTCGGCTTGGTCGGCATCAATGTGCCGATCCCGGTGCCGGTGTCCTATCACACCTTTGGCGGCTGGAAGCGGTCCATGTTCGGCGACACCAACCAGCATGGTCCCGAAGGCGTCCGGTTCTGGACGAAGATCAAGACCGTCACCCAGCGCTGGCCGGAAGGCGATGTGGGCGATCAGGCCTTCGTCATTCCGACCATGGGCTGACGGAGCATCGCCGGGGCGACAGGGTAAACGACAAGAAAAGGAGTCCGGTCATGAGCCGTATCGGGTTTATCGGTCTGGGGAACATGGGATCGGGCATGGCGGCCAATCTGGCCAAGGCGGGTCATGAGGTGGCCGCCTTCGATCTCGACGCCGGCGCGGTCGAGCGCGCGGTCGGCGCAGGCGCGACAGGGGCCGCCAGCGTGGCGCAGGCCGTTGGCGACGCCGAGATCGTCGTCAGCATGCTGCCGGCGGGAAAGCATGTGCTGTCGGTGTATTTCGGCGATAAAGGTGTCGCGGCCAGCGCCCCGGCGGATACGCTTCTGATCGACTGCTCGACCATCGCCGTTGACGAAGCCCGGGAGGCGGCACGCCAGGCCGAGGCTTGCGGCTTTGTGATGGTCGATGCGCCCGTGTCGGGCGGGGTGACGGCCGCGGAGGGCGGTACGCTGACGTTCATGGTCGGCGGTCCGGAAGCCGGGTTTGCGCGCGCCAAGCCGGTGCTGGAGGCGATGGGCCGCAACATTTTCCATGCGGGCGGCGCGGGCAACGGTCAGGCCGCCAAAATCGCCAATAATATGCTCCTGGCGATTTCCATGATCGGCACCTGCGAGGCCTTCAACCTGGCCGAACGGCTGGGGCTCGACGCCCAGACCTTCTATGACATCTCGTCCACCGCGTCCGGACAGTGCTGGTCCATGACCTCCTATTGCCCGGCGCCGGGACCGGTTCCGGCGGCCCCGTCGAACCGGGAATACGCGCCGGGCTTCGCCGTGGCCATGATGCTCAAGGATCTGGGGCTGGCCTGCGAGGCGGCGAAAAGCGCCGGCGCCGGTGTGGCGCTTGGAGATCATGCCCGCGAGATCTACACGCGACTGAGTGAGGACGGCCATGCCGGGCTGGATTTTTCCGGTGTGATGCGCCGCGTCAAGGGAGAAATCTGAGGATCGCCCCTCCGGTACGCTCGACGCGTGCAGGGAGGTGACGGCGCGTCAATTTTGGTAGACTATGGCATGGAGGGAGTCGCGGCGCCGGTACAGGGGAGCGGCAGGCCATGCGTCTACTGAGTATTCTGGGTATCACGGTGGGTCTCGGTCTCGCCGCCATGGCTGGCGCAGGCTGGTGGGCCATGCATGCCCCGCTTCCCGATCATGAACGCGATGTGACGGTCGAGGGCCTGCGGGCGCCGGTCGAGATCCGCCGCGACCGCTGGGGCATTCCGCATATTACGGCCGAGACGCTGGAGGATCTGGTGTTCGGGCAGGGCTTTGTCCATGCCCAGGACCGGGCCTGGACCATGCTGTTTTACCGGGCGGTCGCGCGCGGGGAATTGGCGGGCCTGATCGGCGGGGCGGACGCGTTGGAAAACGATGTGCTCATGCGCAGTCTCGGTTTTGCCGATCTGGCGGCTGAGGACTATGCCGCGCTGGACGACCGCACCCGGGCCGTGCTCGATGCGTTTACGGCCGGGGTGAATGCCTATCTGAGCACCCGTTCGCCAAAACGGCTGGCCGCGGAATTCGCCCTGCTCGATCTGGGCGGACTCGATCCCGAGATTGCCCCCTGGCGGCCCGAGGACAGCCTTGCCGTGGGCAAGCTCATGGGCTTCAGCCTGTCGGGACGGGACATCACCCGGGAGATCCTTCGCGAACACATCGCTGTGCGGGTGAGCCCGCAGATGTATGCGCAATGGCTGGCACCTTATCCGTATGAGGAGCACCCCACGGTCATCAAGTCCGCCGATCGGGCTGGCGTGGCGCCATCGCCGGCCCGCCATGCCGTGCTTGGCCCTTCGGCCCCGGCCAACGCTAAAGCAGACGCTGGCCTGCCGTCGGTGTTGCGCAACCCGATCCTGAACGGGTTGCCCGGCATGGCCGCAAGCCATGGCAGCAATGCCTGGGTCGTCTCCGGCGCTCACACCAAGTCCGGCGCGCCGATGCTGGCGGTTGATTCCCATGTGGGCATCGAAATCCCCAATGTCTGGCATGAGATCGGCCTGCATCTGCGCCCGCGCACGGGCCAGTCCTTCGATATTCAGGGCTTTGCCGCCGCGCCGTTCTTCTTGGTGCTTGAGGGCAGCAATACCCATGCGGCCTGGGGCACGACCAATGTGAGCGGCGGGGACGCGCTCGATCTCTATGCGCTCACCATCGATCCCAAGGAGCCCGACCGCTATTTGTGGGACGGCGGCTGGGAGACCATGACCACCCGCGAGGTCGTGATCCCGCGTGCGGATGCGCAGGAGCCGCATCGCACGGTCGTCCGGGCTACCCATTTCGGTCCCGTGTTGCCCTTGAGCACGGAGGACGAAGGCGGGCCGGTCTATGCGGTGCGTTGGGGCGGATTCGATGCGTCCTTCATCGCTCGGGCAAGCGTGCGTTTGCCGTTTATCGAATCTTTCGAGGAAATGCGCGATGTCCTGCGGGAGTGGGATTATCCGCCGACGAATTTCTTCTTTGCCGGACGGGACGGCACGATCGGCTTTCAGCAGGCGGGGCGCTTTCCGGTCCGTGCTGCCGGAAGCGATGGCGCGCGCCCGCAGGACGGATCGTCCGCCGCCAGCGCATGGCTTGGCTTCCTGCCCTATGAGCGGATGCCGTGGGTCAAGGACCCGGCCTCCGGCATTCTCGTGTCGGGCAACAATCCGTCCGTGCCGCCCAGCTATTTCGACCAGATCAATGCCCGCACCGGGGGCGACGCGGATTATCTCAAAGATGCCGCGCGGGGCTATCGGGCGGCCCGCATCGAGACACTTCTGGCGCGCAGCGATGAGCATACACTCGATAGTTTCTCCGCCATCCAGACCGATACGACGACCCACGGACTGGGCGCATCGATGAGTGTGTTCGCCGCACTGCCGGTCGGTGAGAGCCAAAGCGCCTGCCGGGATGTGCTGGCCGGGTGGACCGGATCCTTCGCCGCCGACAGCGCCGGCGCGCTGGTGTTCGCCCATGTGTGGGACGCGATTGTGCGCGAGGTACAGGAGCCGCATCTGGGCGATGATGTAACGCTCAGTGTTGGCATGACCGAATTGCTCTTTCTTCAGACCATTCTTGAGGATGCCGGGAGCGGCTGGTGGGACGATCCGGCGACGGGCGGCATTGAGGCCCGGGACGAGAGGCTTGCCCCTTTGGTGAGCCGGGTCTGCGCCGATCTGCGCAAGGAATTCGGCCCGAAATCCGAGACCTGGCGTTGGGATGCGGTTCATAAGGCGCATTTCATACATCCGGTGTTCGCGGCGAGCGGTCTGCCGCTGATCGAGGGGTGGGGCAATGCGGGCCCGTTCAAGACCGGCGGCGGCGTCGGTACGCCGAATGTCGGCCGATGGAGCCCGGCGCGGGGCGATCACACCGCGCGCCATATCCCGTCCTACCGCCGTATCGTCGATGTGTCCGATATGGCCAGTGTGCGAAGCATCAATTCGGTGGGCCAAAGCTCGCATCCCGCCAGTGCGCATTATGCCGATCAGGCACCGCTCTGGGCCGAAGGACTCTATAAGGAGCCGGCCTGGGGCGATGAGGAAATCGCAGCAGTCACGACCAAGACCATGCGGCTCGTTCCCGCCGAACCCGGACGATGACGGAGCCAAAGAAAACCACTGATCAGGAGGATGACCGCCATGCTTGAACTGCCAGCCAAAGGGCGCCCAAAAGACGAGGTTTTCACCCTCCTTGAGCGCTATGGCGAAGCGGATCTGCCCTGGCGGGATGGCGGGACGTTCGCTTATGTGTATACGGTCGATGCCGAGATGGAGGCGGTGATCAAGCACGCTTATATGCGGTATCTCACCGAGAACGGTCTTGATCCGACGGTCTATCCGAGCCTGTTGCGTTTCGAGCGCGAAGTCGTTTCCATGGCGGCGGCTCATCTGGGCGGCGATGAGCATGTGGTCGGCAATTTCACGTCCGGCGGCACGGAAAGCTGTATGCTTGCGGTGAAAGCGGCACGGGACCGGGCGCGCGACCTTTATCCGCATATCACCAAGCCCGAACTCGTGATGCCGGTGACGGCCCATGCGGCGTTTCACAAGGCCTGCGCCTATTTCGACGTGACCCCGGTTCTGGTGCCGGTCGATACGCGGACCTTCCGTGTGCGGCCCGACGACATGGAGAAAGCGGTCACGCCGAACACGATCATGATGGTCGCGTCAGCGCCGCAATACGCTCACGGTGTGATCGATCCCATTGAGGCCATCGGCCAGATTGCGCTGCGCCGGGACATTCTGTTCCATGTGGATGCCTGCGTCGGCGGGTTCATCCTGCCGTTCTTCCGGCGTCTGGGGCGCCCGGTGCCGCCCTTCGACTTCACGGTGCCCGGCGTAACGTCCATGTCCATGGACTTTCATAAATATGCTTATGCGGCCAAGGGCGCGTCGGTGATCCTCTATAAGACCAAGGACATCCGGCGCTATCAGATTTTCACCTGCGCTCAGTGGACGGGTTACACGGTCATCAACAACACGATCCAGAGCACCAAGAGCGGCGGGTCGCTCGCGGCGTGCTGGGCGCTGTTTCAGTATATGGGGCAGGACGGGTATCTGCGCATCGCCAAGCGCATGGCCGAAGGCATGGACCGGATCATGGACGGCATCGCGCAGATTCCGGGATTGCGGGTTCTGGGCCGTCCCGAATTCGTGCTGGTCGCCTTCACGGCGGATGATTTTTCGATCTTTCCCATCGTGGACGACATGAAGAAACGCGGCTGGTATGTGCAGCCGCAGCTTGGCTTCCACGGCTCGAAGGAAAACATCCATCTGTCGATCGATCAGGCGACGATTGATGTCGCCGACCGGTTTCTGACGGATTTGTCCGCCTCCGTGCAATATGTGCGCGGCATGCCGCCCGCCGAAGGCATGGACCAATTGGCGGCGCTCGTCCGGACACTGACGCCCGAGACCTTCACACCGGAAATCTTCGGCCAATTGATGCAGAATGCGGGCATCGAAGGTGCGGCCTTGCCGGAAGGCACGGCCGGGATCAATGAGATCCTGAACCAGGTGCCCGCCGAGCTGTCGGCCAAGATCCTGACCGAGTTCTTTAACGAGCTTTATGTGCAGAGCAGCCGGGACGATACCCTCGTCCCGTAAATCAAGGAGGCTGCCATGACCCATCCCGCCGCGAACTGGTCCTATGAGGATGCGGACCGCGCCTACCATTTTCACAACACGACCCAGGTCAAGGCGCACCGGTCCGGCGAGAGCCCCGTGCCGATCATCGTCAAGGGCGAGGGCGCGTGGGTGGAGGACATCACCGGGCACCGCATGCTCGATGGGTTCAGTGCGCTGTACTGCACCAATATCGGTTATGGGCGCCGGGAAATCGTCGATGCGGTGGCGGCACAGGGCACGGATCTGGCCTATTTCCACACCTTTGCCGGCCATTCGAACAAGCCGGTGATCGAACTGGCCGAACGGCTCATCGCCATGGCGCCGAAGGGCATGAGCAAGGTGTTTTTCGGGCTGTCGGGCTCGGACGCGAACGATACCCAGGTCAAGATCATCCGCTATGTGAACAATGTGCTCGGGCGCCCGGAGAAGAAGAAGATCATTGCCCGCGAGCGCGGCTATCATGGCTCGGGCATGGTGTCGGGCAGTCTCACGGGCATGCCGTTGTGGCACCGGCTGTTCGATCTGCCGATCGACGGTGTGCGCCATTTGTCCGCGCCTTATTATTATCGCAATGCCGGACCGGGTCTGAGCGAACAGGATTATGCGCAGGCTTGCGCGGTCGAACTGGAGCGATTGATCCTGCGCGAGGGACCGGAAACGATTGCCGCGTTCGTCGCCGAGCCGGTGTTGGGGACGGGCGGGCTTATTCCGCCGCCGGATGGTTACTGGCCGCGAATTCAAGCGGTCTTACGCAAATACGATGTGCTGCTGGTCGCCGACGAGGTGGTCTGCGGTTTCGGGCGCATGGGCACGCCTTTCGGCTGCGACTATTACGGTATCGCACCGGACCTGATGTCGATCGCCAAGGGGCTGACCAGCGCCTATCTGCCCATGTCCGGTGTGATTGTCTCCCAGAAGGTCTGGGACATTCTGGAAGACGGGGCCGAGCGCTATGGCGTTTTCGGTCATTGCACGACCTATGGCGGCCATCCCTTGAGTGCGGCGGCGGCGAATGCCAATCTCGACATCATCGAGCGTGAAGGGCTGATCGATGCGGTGGCGCGCCTGACGCCCTATTTCCAGGAACGGCTGCGTGACACGCTGGCCGATCATCCGCTGGTGGGCGATGTGCGGGGCGAGGGGCTCCTTGCGGGCGTGGAACTTGTGCGCTCCAAGGACACCAAGGCGTCGTTCGCGGACGAGGTGAAGCCGCATCACCGGGCGTCGGCCCATGCGCGGGCCCGGGGGCTTATCGCCCGGGCCATGCCCCATGGGCAGATTTTGGGCTTTGCCCCGCCCTTCATTATCACCCGCAATGATGTGGATTTCATCGCCGACACCACGCGCCAGGCGCTCGATTCGACCCTGATGGATCTGCGTACGGAAGGCTTGTTTTAGGCTGGCAGGCAGGGGTCAGAGCGGCACGCCGCCGCCGGCTTGGCAGGCGGTATCGCTGCATTCGGTCTCCAGCGTGACATGGTCGATGGCGAAGCGATCGGTCAGGAGGCTGCGCAAGGCGGCTTTGGTGCGCTCGGTTGCCGGGCCGCTGTCGTCCGCGACAACCACATGGGCCTCAAGGAACACCCGGCGCTCATCGAACCGCCACAGATGGACATGATGCACATCGCACACGCCGGGTACGGCGCGCATGGCATCGACGACTTCGCCGGGGTCCAGCTCATCCGGCGTTCCCAGCATCAGGATCCGGATCGCGCCGTTGATTTCGGCCAATCCATGCCAAAGCACATAGCCCGAGATGGCCAAGGTGAGCAGGGGATCGATCAGCGTCCAGTCATAAAGCAGGATCACGATGCCGCCGATGATCACACCGACAGAGGCCAGGGCATCGGCGAGATTATGCAGGAAGGCCGCCCGGACATTCATACTGTCGCGCGCCATGGCATAGGTCAGCAGCACCGTGACGGCATCGACGATGAGCGCGATGCCGGCGATGATGACGACGGTCCACCCTTCGACCGGCTGCGGATCGAACAGGCGCATAATCGCTTCATAACCGAGAAAGACGCCGATCAGAATCAGGGTTGTGAAATTGATCAGTGCCGCGACTACTTCGGCGCGGCCATAGCCGAAGGTCATGCGTGCATCGGCCGGGCGCCGGGCGATCCGCCGGGCCAGCACGGCGATCAGCAGAGAGGCGGCGTCGGACAGGTTATGCAGCGCATCGGCGATGAGCGCCAGGCTGCCGGAGAGGAGCCCGCCGACGATCTGCGCCACCGTCAGGAGCACATTGACCGCAATCGAGACGGTCAGGCGCCAGTCGCCGGTCTCGTCTGCCTGTCCATGAGGGGCATGGCGGTGGCCATGATGGTGATGGTGATGATGGTGGCCCATGGCCGCGCTCCGTTCGGTTCACGCGCAACCTAGCATGAGCCGGTCCGAATAAAACCGCGTCAGTTGTCTGTATGATATATCATCCGATAGCGGAGTGCTCTGTGTGCACCGTGTATGCCGGATGATTATGAGGGCGGGGAGAGGGTCTTGAACGTCGTGCACAGCGTTTCGACGGTAACCGCGTACCAATCGATGAATTGAGCGTCCGATGTTTCGGGTTGGTTGGCAATCCAATAGGCGGTGGAATCGAGAATGAGATTGGTCAGGCTATGACCGGAGAGAGAGGCGAGCGCGTCGCCCACGACCTCCCGCCGGTAGTCGCGGGCGAGGCGACCCGTCAGTGTGTCCTGCACGCGCGTGTAATGCATACCGAAGATCGGATCGTTGCGGGCATCCCGGACCAATAGCAGAAAGCTCGCCGGATCCTGCCGGGCGATGCCGAGAATTTCCCGGGCACGCTGGCGCACGCCGCGATACGGCAGATCGTCCACACCGACCATGCGGTTGGCCTCGCGCTCGAGCACGCCATGGATCAGGTCTTCCTTGGATGCAAAGTGCCGGTACAGAATGACCTTCGAGACGCCGAGCTGCGCGGCGATCTCATCCATCTTCGCATCCCGCAGCCCGAAAGCCAGCAAAGCATTGGACGCTCCGTTCAGGAAACGTTCGCGCCGGTCGTGACGGGCTGGCTTCATGCGTAATGGCGCGGTTTCGGTCACAGGCAATCCTGGTGTCATTACAAATGCCGTTAGTTTACCTGAAGTCGTGCCAAGGGTCGCGTCAAAAAACGGGTAACATTCCGAACAGGTAACCTGAGGGTTAAGCTTCTCGGCGATCCAGTCCCATTGACGCAGCGAATCACCCATTTCGCTAAGCCAGTGTGTCTCCAGAACACTGTTTTGCGATCTGCCGGGCGTGCTATAACTCATGAGTAACAGGTCCGGTAACGGGCGTATTAGGGGAGCGGAACGAAGATGCACCTGCGATCAATTGTGTTGGCCGGCGTGGCGGCCGTGGGATTGACGGCTGGCGGGACGATGGGCGCCCAAGCCCAGGACAGTGGTGACGGCGCGACAACGCTCAGCGAGCGGATCACCGTCACCGCCCGGAAGCGGGAAGAGAGTATCCAGGACGTTCCGTCCTCGGCAACCGTGCTCACCGGCGACGATCTCGACGCCTTGGCGATTTTCGATACGGTCGACCTGATCCGGAACATTCCGAATGCCATCATCGCTTATGGCGGCGGTCCGGAATATCTTAATGACGTTATCCTGCGCGGTGCCGGGGCCGGGCGAACGGGCGGCGCCGAACCGGCAACGGGGCTTTACCGGAACGGCATTTACGTCGGCAGCGGCAATTACGGCGGACGGCAGTTCAGCCGGATGGATCTCTTCGACGTGCAGCGCGTGGAAACCTTCCGGGGGCCGCAGGGCGCGGTTTTCGGCCGGAACGCGGTTGGCGGGGCGATCAATGTGATCAGCCGGCGTCCGGGCGATGAATTCGGCGGTTTCGTGCGCGCGGCTTACAATACATTCGACCGGTATGAACTGAGCGGTGCGATGGACATCCCGCTTACGGAGGATTTCGCAGTCCGGGCCAGCGGGTTCTTCATGGAACAGACGGATGGGTTCATCGAGCAGACCTTCCGCGATGAGGCGGGTGATCAGCGTAATGAGTATGGTGCGCGTCTGACGGCGCAGTATGCGCCCGGCGATCTGTTCGAATGGACCACATTCGTCGAATACTATGACAGCGTGGCGCCGAGTTTTGCCGATTTCGTGTTCCGCGACGGGCTCGATCCGTTCGAGCGGCCGTTCAACGGTCCGTCCGAGGTCGAGATCGAGCGCATCTCCGTGTCGAGTGAGTTCGTCACGGATTTGAGCTTCGCCGAACTGACCCTGGTGGGTCTCTATGCCGAACAGGAAGCGGAGCGTGAGGACGATCTCGACTGGTTCCTGAACATCGCCAATGGCGGTCTGGGGTTCTTCGCGGGCGAGACGTCCGATCAAGAGCGCATCGGCCTTGAGGCCCGGCTTGCCTCGCCGCAAGACGGGCGGCGCCTGTCCTGGCTGGCGGGCGCGGACTATCTCAAGCTCGACGAGGATCTGGTCACGACGATCGTGACCGCCGGTCCGGCTATCACGCCGTTCAGTGAGTCCTTTGAGTCCGTCTCGGTCTTCGGTCTCGTGGACTATCAGCTTACTGACCGGCTCGAAGTTGGCGCCGAGTTGCGCGCCACCTATGACGACAAGAGCATCGAGCAGCCGACCCGCGAGCAATCGGAGAGCTTTGAGAATTACCAGCCTGCGGTTTCGGCGGTTTATACGCTCAATGACGCCGTCAATCTGTATGCCCGGATCGGCAGTGCGTATCGAGCGGGTGGGTTCAACCGCTCGTTCCCTGCGGTCGTTCCCGGTGCGGACCAGTATGATGTGGAAAGCACGATCGGCTATGAGGCGGGCTTCAAGTCGATCCTGTTCGATGATGCCCTGCGCTTCAATGTCGGTGCGTTCTTCATGCAGACCGAAGATGTGCAGATCGTCACGCGGACACCCGGACAAACCGCGACTTATGTGCAGAATGCCGGCGATGCGAATGTGTATGGCGTCGAGATCGAAGTGCAGGGCGGTCATGATCTCGATCTGACCGGCGGGCGTGTCGAATACAATCTCGGCGTTGCGGTGTCGGAAGGCCAGTATACGGAAGGCGAGGCGGTGCCGTTCGGTGCGGTCGTGCCGGTGGTGATCGAGGACAACACCTTCCCGCGCTTGCGGGATGTGTCCGGCAATTTCACCGGCACGTATATTCATCCGCTCTTCGACACCTGGAGCGCCTTCGCGGTGACCAATCTTCAGTTCGAAGCGGGCGGCTTTGAAGACACGTTCAACGCCGATCCGCTGGCGGATTTCGTGATCGTCGATCTGCGGGCCGGCGTGCGTAATGACTGGCTGGAGATTTCCGCTGTCGGCAAGAACATCACCGACCGCTTCTATATTGTCGAGCGCTCGGGCGGCGGCCAGATCTATTCGAACCGCCCGGTGGTCTGGGGCGTCGAGGCGCGCCTGACCTATTGATCAAGACCGTTCATCGCGGTTTGAACCGGGCGCCGCGACGGCCGCGCCCGGTTTGCCGCACTGGTGATTGAGTTTGGACCCTAGAGCGCATTCAACGTATTCTAGATCATTGAATGCGCTCTATGATTTTGTTCTGTCGCGTTTTGGAACCGCAAAACCGCACACACTTTTGCTGAAAACGCTCTAGGGCAGCCGTCCAAACGCCGCTTGTTGCCGAAAAACTCTCCCTTAGGTAGTGTATCCCCCGAATGGGGGCGAGATCATGCATGTCTGGCGGACATTGGCCGGCGCGCTTTTGCTGGTGGGACTGGCCGCGTGCGGCGGACCGGCGAGCGGCAATGGCGCACCGCAAGAGAGCGCCGCACCACCATCTGGGAAGGCGGCGACGCCTGTCTCCGTGGGCTCGCTCGCGGACGTGCCGCGCCTGAGCGCCGAAATCTCGGAGCGGTTTCAGGCGGCGCACTATCTCCAAGCCAGTCAGTCCGCGGAGCAGCTTGTCGCCATTCTGCGGGAGGCATTACCCGCTGATCACCCGCAGATTGCATCCGGCTTGACGCTTCTCGCCCGGCTTTATGTGCTGCAAGGGCGGACCGTGGACGCCCTGCCGCTATTGCACGAAGCGCTCGATAGTCTGCGTGCGTCGGGCCGGGACGACGGGCCGCCGGTCGCGGCCGTTCTGACCGTATGGGCATCGCTTGATCTGGCGGAGCAGCGTTACGGCGAGGCCGAAGTGCGATACCGGCAAGCCGAAGCGATCTTGCGCCCCGGTTTGCCGGCCACACGGCTGATGTTGGCCACCAGCCTTTTTGACCTTGCCGGACTACATCGCATTCAAGGCCGCTACCGTGACGCCGAAGACCGTCACGCGGAGGCGCTGACCCTTCGGCGCAGGGAACCGCAGGCGGATGATCTCGATATTGCCGCAAGCCTCAATGGATTGGCACTGGCCCTCGCGGCGCAGAACCGCAATGACGAGGCGGAGCCGGCCTTCAACGAGGCCCGGGAGATTTACCGGACCCGGCTTCCGGAGAACCACCCGAGCATCGCGTCGGTGTTGAACAATCTTGGCGCTCTTTATCAAGCCCAAGGCCGGTTTGACGAGGCCGAGCAGGTCTATGCCGACGCCCTTGAGATGCGCCGTGCTCTGTCGGAACCGGGCGACGAGGCGGTGGCGCAAAGTCTGAACAATCTGGCCTCTCTCTATTTCGACTGGCGGAAGTTCGGCGAGGCTGAACGATATTATGACAATGCACTGAGCATCTTGCGGTCATTGCAGCCCGATACGCGTCCCGATATTGCCGCCACGCTCAATAATCTTGCCGAACTGTACCGGGCCCAGGACCGGTTCACCGAAGCGGAAACCCATTACCGGCAGGCTCTGGACATCATCCGGAGTGCGTATCGGGACGGGCATCCGAATATCGGCAAGAGCACGCGTAATCTTGCGGAGTTGTTCCGTGACCAGGGTCGCCCCGAGGACGCGGAGCCGCTTTATCGTGAGGCGCTGGCGATCTTCGACGCGACTCTGTCCGGCGGTCATCCCGACCGTGTTCGGGCCATCTGGAACTATTTTGCGAACCGGGATGCCGGTCCCGTCGAGCAGCCAGCCTCGCAACTGGCCTTGGATCTTCTCAACCAGGATCTCAATGACCTCGATAGGGCGTACAAGGACCGGGAGGTCGATCCGGCGCGCCTGACGGATCCGTCGAGCGCTGCTACCCAGGCCCGCCGTCTTCTCGCGGCGCTGCGTGCCGGTCTGCATGCGGATGATTTGGACTTTCAGATGGGGCCGGACAAGACCGACAGCCGGGCCGCGGCCTTTCGGCTCGCCCAGGCCTTCGCTGGCTCGGATACGGCCAAGGCCCTGTCGATTGCGATCCGCGATGTCGGAGGCCTCGAAGGGCGGGCGGCGTTAAAGCGGTACGATGAGGCGGATCTTACCATCAAGACCCTTGAGACGTCGCTGAGTGCCATGCGTGACAGCCGGAATGGCCATATCCGCGAGGCTGAATATGAAAAGGTCCTGGAGCGTCTGCTGGAACAAGCCCGGGCAGATTTGAACGCGGCCGCTGAGGATCTGAAGGAGATCGATCCGGATCTGGCGGAACTCGGTGCGCCGCAGGCGCAGGGACTTGCCGCGGTTCAGGAGGTTTTGCAGCCGCACGAAGCCGTCATCGTGTATTCAATAGCGTCGGCCGATGATGGATTGCTGGCTTTTGTCGTAACACCCGGCTCGGCAGCTGCGGTGCCGCTTGGGATCGATGC
The DNA here is from genome assembly GCA_964531285.1 of uncultured Alphaproteobacteria bacterium. Lineage (GTDB taxonomy): Bacteria > Pseudomonadota > Alphaproteobacteria > JAJFIK01 > JAJFIK01 > CAZHDI01. The sequence continues at coordinate 21,240 of CAZHDI010000013.1, forward strand.
GGATGATCTGGCCACCGAGGTTACGGCCTTGAGGGCGGCCTTGACTCTGCCGTCCAATGCTGGCTGGCTGCTCCAGGACTTCAGTTTCGATGTCGAGCGTGCACACGGCCTGTATAAAACCATTGTGGCGCCGCTTGTCCCGTTCATGGATGCCGCCTCGCGGCTTCTGATCGTTCCCGATGGAGCCTTGCGAAGCTTGCCGCTTCATGTCTTGCCATCCGATCCCGGATCATCACCCCGGTCGGGGACATGGCAGCGCTATGCCGCGGTGCGTTGGCTGGCCGACGATTACGCCATTTCCTCGCTGCCGGCCGTATCCAGCATTGTCAAAGGGCGGGCGGAGGATGCGCGGCCGGCCTCCGGCGATTGGCCCTTTCTCGGCTTTGGGGATCCTGCTCTTGGCGATCGTCCCGACGCCGTGCCTCAGACCCAAGAGCCCGGAACGGATACCGATTACCGGCACCTTGAGGGTCTGGGTGCCGCCTCGCCGACATCCTTGTCGGGCCTCAAGCCCGTGCCGCAAACCCGTCCGCTGCTTGAGGCCGTGGGGGCGGTGCTCGGCGCCCAGCCACAGGATCTATTTCTCGGTGAGCGCGCTCAGGAAGTCGATCTTTATAATCTGAATGACCGGGATTGGTTGCGCCGTTACCGGATCATCGCCTTTGCAACCCATGCCCTCATTGCCAATGAGCTCAACGATGTGGACCTCATCGAGCCTGCCATCGTGTTAAGCCCGCCCCGGAATACGCAACCCCGGTCGTCCAATGACGGATTGTTGCGGGCTAGCGAGGTTGTCGATCTGGCCCTCGATGCGGATCTCGTCATCCTGGCTGCGTGCAATACGGCGGCGCCTGATGGTCGGCCCGGTGCTCAAACTCTCTCCGGCCTGGCAAAGGCCTTCATCTATGCGCAGGCACGGCGGCTCCTGGTGTCCCATTGGCCGGCGGAGGCCGGGGCGACCGCTCTTCTAGTGCCCGCCATGGCTGATCTCATGGCACAAGGCCTTGCGCCTGCTGTCGCGCTCCAGCAGGCGATGGCGGAGGTACGGGCCAATCCGGACCGGCCGGAACTGGCTCATCCGGCGCTTTGGGCGCCATTCGTAATTGTTGGCGATGGAAACTAAACAGTATTGTCCTGATGGGGAAGATTGTCATGACGAGAACCATTCGTTGGCGCCTTGCTGTTTTTCTGGCGATGTTCTGCGGAGTCCTGGTCTCGATCCCAGGGACGGCGCGGGCATCCAGCGAGGTGATCGCGCAGATTGTGGCCTTCGATGATGCCCGTACCTCGGGCGAAGTGGAGACAGCGGCCGGTATCGCGGAGAGCCTTTCTGATGCGGATTTTTCCGACGCACCGCTGCCGGCTTTGGAGGTCCGCGCGTTCCGGGCCGACCTCGCGGCGGCCATGGCGGCCGGTGGCCGGCTGGAAGCGGCGATCCGCCTTCTGACTGATGTGATTGCGGCAGACAAAGACGCCCTCGCGGCCGCCGGCGCCGAGGACGCCAGCGCCATTCGATCGGGTCTGTCCCAGCGGCTTGAGCAACTGGCGGGGTTTCACCTTCAAGCGTGCCCGTCCAGTGACGAGAGGCCCGTTCTGGGCTGCGATGCTGAACAGGCTTTGGCCGCATTGAACGAAGCGCGCGCGGTTCAGGCCGATCTGTTCGGCCCGGAAAACACGCAGCTGCGCTTTATCCTGACCAAGATCGAGCAGTTGCGGGCCCGCTTCGATTTGCCGGCCGATCCAGCCGATCAGGCATTGCTCGAGGCGTTGAATGCCATCGCGGATGCAGAATTCCGCGCGCTTGAATCTCTGGGCGGTCCGTCTACGCTGCCGCAGACGGATGATTATGAAACCGTCCGGGTGTTCTTTGGGACCAACCGGCGGGCCACGGGCGATGAGGACCCCGAAGATGCCTTCGACTGGCGGCCCGACAATCTCAGCTATGGATCGGTCACGGTCACCGTCCCGAAGGATCGCGTGCTTGGTTCGATCCCCCGTCCGCAGATTTGGGATCTCCGAGGCGCGCGGGACGGTGTGCATATTGTTCTGAAACGGATCGAGACGGATGATGACGCCGAGGCCTTTACGGTCCGTTTGAAGCAATCGATCGATTATGGTGCCCGTCAGAGCGAGGACGGTGTATCCGAGGCGTTCATCTATGTTCATGGTCACGGCGAGACGCTGGCGAGCGCAGCACGCCAAACCGCGCAACTTGCCGTCGATCTTGATATGCGGCATGGCGCCACGTTCTATTCCTGGCCGTCCGGCATGATGTTGGGCTATGTGACCAGCCACGACAATGTGGCGCCGTCGATCCGGCACCTCAAGAGCTTCATCACCCTAGTCGCCAACCGCTCGGGGGCGGACCGTGTCCACATCATCGCCCACTCCATGGGCAACCGCCTCCTGCTTTCGGCGTTGGAAGGACTAGCAGAAGACACGCAGAATGCAGATAAACCGCTTCTCGATGAAGTCATCTGGGCGGCCCCGGACGTGGATGCCGTGCAATTCGCGAGGAGGGTTCAGAATGTTCAAGCGACGTCACTGACCCGCCGCATGACGCTCTACAGTTCCGAGCACGACTTGGCGCTGCGGGTGTCCCGGTGGTTGGTCGGTGATCATCCGCGGGCGGGCCAATCGCCGCCGCTGCCGGAAGTCGCATCGCGGGTGCAGACCGTCGATACGAGCCTGGTTTCGCGGGGCTTTCTTGGGCATTTTGATTTCAGCACGGGCGCCATCAATGACATGCGGGCGGTGATCTGGCTGAGCCTCACAACGGGAGACCGCTGTCCATTGGTCAACCGCGAACTCGATGACGGTATCGTCTATTGGGCGGTGGACCGGGCCCGGCCCAATTGCGGCGCAGAGGAATTCCGCAGGGCGATCAGTGCCATGCGGCTCTATGGCCCCGATGTGGATAACGTCGTCGGGCGCGTGGAAGCCCTGATCGCGGATCATGCCGGGCCGGAGCCCGATACCGCGGAGAGCTGGCGTCAGGCCTTGGCGATTATCAAGGATCTGGGCGAGCGCTGAGCGAGCGAGGCGGCCTCTTCGGCACTCTCACAGGAGAAGGAAGGAGAGGCTGCCGTCGTCGTCGATGACCTTGGTCAGATATTCCATCCGCTCACCGATGGCCGTGTCGGCCCCACTGCCGGATAGATAATTCCACAAGGCATCGGACAGGCTGGTGTCGTCCGCCTGCCAGGCGTCCAGCGCGGCCATGAGATCGTTTGCCTCTCCGGCCGATCCCGTGCCCGCCAGGTCCGCAAGGCCGTTGGTGAGCGGACTGTCATTGGTCAATCCCGATGTGCTGATGGGCCGCCCGGTAATCGTGATTTCATCAATGAACAGGCTGTCGAAATCGCCGTCGAGCAGTGGGCTCAGCATGATGTGGAGCCCATCGGCGGGAACGCCGGTCAAACCGATAAAGTCGTCAAGTGGGATCGAGACGAACTGCCAATTCGCCGTCCCATTATCCGCCGACGTGAAGCTCTCCATTTCGAAGCCGATAATGTCATAAGCGACCTGGGCGGCTGGCGCGCTGGCTGTACCGAGAAACACTTCGAATTTGTCGCCATTGGTCACGGTGGTGCCGGTATACGTGCCTTCCGGAGCAAGCCAGTAGTAGAAGGTCAAAAAGCGATCCGTAAAGCCCGACAGGTTGACCGTCTCCAACCGGAGGTCAAGGAACCCGTCCGTATCGTTCATAATAAAGTATTTCTGGTCTGCGATGCTGATCGGAACGCCGAATGGGTTCACATCCGGTGCATTCGCACCGCTGAAGCCGCCCACTCCGATGTCATCGTCAATTTCGTCATTTGTGACCGGGCCGATCACGTCCTTTCGGGTCCAGCGTGTCGCAAAGTCGAGACCCGGTCCGCCCTGGTTCTTCGACCCGGCATTGGTCAGTTCTGAACTGGTGGTAAACCGATCCGTTGTAATGGGATCGTGCGGCAGATCATCGAAATTCTGGGCATAGATGACTTGGCCGGTGGCCGGATCCGGCGCGGGAGCATCGATGGCGAGCGTGTAGGAAGGATTGCCCGCACCGCCGGCTCCGACCACTTCCAGATAATAGGTTCCGGCGCTTCGGCCGTTCAACGATACGGATTCGGAGTTTCCGCTTCCCGTTGAGGAGGACAGGATAAATCCCTGACTGTCATAAAGGAACAGGTCGAGATTGCCGTTGGCGTTGGTGAATGCGATGGACGCCGTGTCGAATACGCTGCCGGTACCTTGGGTCTGGAACCGGAACCAGTCGGACTCATTGCTGCGCAGCACGGGATCGGTGCGCAGGAAATCGCTGGTCAGGACGCCAAGATCCGCCGCTGTGGCAAATGTATCATTTTCCTCAAACGGATCATCGGGCGTTGGAGCCACCGGCTCGCCCTGGAGCGTGAGGCTATAGGCCGGATTGGGGCCGCCAAAGACCCGGGCATAGTAGATGCCGCTGGGGAACGGGGTGAGGTCAACGGCTTCGCTGGATCCGGATGTGCGCGAGTCGGCAAGGACGATATTGCTGGCGCTGCGGACCTCGAGGTCGAGATCACCCCCGTTACCATCGAAATCGATCCGGATGCTGCGCGATGCCGACTCGATGTCCGGAATTTCAAAGCGGTACCAGTCTTCGTCGGCGGCCTCGGCCGTCAGATTCGCATAGGTCACCGAGTCATTCACGAGCGGCGCCAACAGGGCAGCATTGGCGAATCCATCATTGTCCTCGAACCCGTCGGCCAGAATGTCGGGCCCTGTAATCGTCATCGTATAGTCGGGATTGTCCACCGTTTCATCGGTACCGGAGACCTGGACATAATAAATGCCCGGCGCCCGGCCAAAGAGCGAGACTTCCTCCACATTGCCTTGACCACGGGACTGCCGCAGGATCGTACCGCTGTCATCGAAGAGCGTGAGATCGAGATCGCCATCGGCATTGAGGAACTCGATGCGCACCGAGTCCGTGACGCTGCCAGTATCCACGATCTCGAAGCGGTACCAGTCGGTGTCGCCCGCTTCGATGGTAAGATTGCGATCGGTCCGGACGCCTTCGACAAGGCCCAGATTGGCGGCCGTTTGGAACGTATCGTTACCGGCACCGGCCTCGAAAATGTCCGGTTCAATCACAATGGGGGCCGGCGTGGTGAAGTCGATACGGTAGGACGGGTTCGCGGCGCCATCGAGCCCGGATATCTTGAGCACGTAAGTCCCCGCCGCCAACCCGTCGAGAGAAAGAATCTCCATATCTTCGGTACCAGCGGATTGCACCACCGATATGCCGCTGGCGGTCAATAACTCGGCATTGATATCGCCCCGGGCATGGTCGAACAGCACCCGGATGTCTTCGCCCGCCGATCCGTCGGCTTCGAGATCGAAGCGGTACCAGTCTTCGTTGTTGGGTTCGAGTGTCAAGCCATCAAAGATCGTCCGCACACCGCCGGCTATGGTCAGCGTCGCTGCGCTATTGAAGCTATCGTTCGGTTCGAACCGGTCCGGTGCGATAGCCGGCGGGTCGATCGTCAGCGTGTAATTGGGGTTGCCGGCATTGTTAAAGCCTTCAACCAGGATGTAGTAGACCCCGGCGGGCCGGTTGAGAAGCGAGATGGTTTCGACATCGCTTGTCTGGGTAGTCCTGGCAAGGCGCGATCCGGCCTCATTAAACAGAAAGAGATCCAGATCGCCGTTGCTGTTCTGAAAGGCGATTTGAACAGCGTTGCCCGCTTGTCCGGTACCGATCGTTTCAAACCGGAACCAGTCGTCATTACCCGGAAGAACGACGAGGTCGGAAAAACGGATCTCTTCCGAAATGATGCCCAGATCGCTTGCTTGTTCCAGCGTATCGTTGGGCTCGAATGAATCATCATCCGGCGGAGGACTGGGCACCGTGAAGGTCATGGCATAGTCGGGGCTGACGGCTCCCTTCACCCCGCGAACGCCCAGAATGTAGGCGCCAGCATCCAGCCCCTCAAGCGACAGTGATTCATTATCCGTGGTGCTGAGCGACTGGCCGATCAGATTGAGCTGCGTGTCATAGAGTTCGAGATCGATATTGCCCGCGGCATGGGAGAAGGTCACGAGAATGGAATGGCTGTCGTCGGCCCGGTCGGCCAGCGTGAACCGATACCAGTCGTCGTCATTGGGGGCGTCGATGGTCAGGGACTCAAACTGACGGTTCGATGTGAGGGCGCCCAAATCCGCCGGCATATCAATGCTGTCGTTCCCGACACCGTCTTCGAAACGATCCGGCAGAATGACCTCTGGATCCATCGGTGCGGGAAGCCGCAAGGCATAGGCGGGATTGCCGTCGAGGTTATCTTTGGTGCTTGTGACACTGACGAAATAGGATCCCGCCTCGATGCCGTCGAGGGACACGGAAACGGTGTCGGTGAGATCGCTGCTCGAGGTCAGGAGAACCGCGCCACTGGCATCATGGAGTGCGAGCGTGAGATCGCCCTGGTCGGCGTCGAACAACAGGTCAATCAGATCGTCCGGGCTGCCCAGACCCAGGGTGGTGATGGAGAACCAGTCGTCATCCCCGGGTTCCGCCGAGAGATCCTCGATTGTCTGCGGGACCTCAAGCTTGCCCAGGCTGGCGGCGGTTTCGAGCGTGTCGTTACCGTCGCCCTGTTCGAACCGGTCAGGCCCAATCCTCAGGGACGGGGGCATGATTTCAAAGCTGTAGCCTGCGCTTTCGGCATTGTCGACACCCTCGACAAGAAGCGTGTAGGTCGCCGCTGGCAGGTCGAGAAGGCTGATGACACGGGCATTCTCGCCGAAGGGACTGGACGGGCGGGTACTGCCATCCGGCAACAGAAGACTGGCGGAGAGAGGGCCTTCGTCCGCATCGAAGGCGACAGTTAAGGTGTTGCTCGCGGTCCCGGTCGCCTGGGTCGTGAAGCGATAATAGTCCGGATCGCCCGCTTCGATGGTCAAGCCGTCGCGGGTAACGGGCCCGTCGCCTTCCAGAAGGCCCAGATCGGTTGCCGTGGCGGGCGCATCATTCTCCTCATCGCCGTCGGGTAAAATCTTGAAGGGGGCGTCATATCGGACCGCGTAGTTCCGGTTCTCCGCACCATCGAAGCCGAACACCCTGAGGAAATAAATGCCCTCACTGAGCCCGGTGAGATTGATGCGTTCCGTCCCCTCCGTATCGCCGCTGGCCAAGCGGACGATCTCCTGGCGCGCATCGAACAGTTCGATATCGAGGTCGCCCGACATGTCATCGAAGACCACTTCAATGAAATCGTCCTGTTGTCCGGTGCCCAACAGGACGAAACGGAACCAGTCATCGTCACCAGACTGGATTGTCAGATTGCTCAGGGCGTCGTCGCCAGGGCCTTCAATCGCGCCAAGATCCGTCGCGGTGCGGAGGGTGTCGTTGTCTTCGAATTCATCGCCGCGTATGGGCTGCGACGGGCCGTTGATCACCAGCGCATAGTTCTCATTGTCCGCATTGCGGAACCCGGCGACCTGAAGGAAATAAACGCCGTCGGGTAGCCCTTTCAGGCTGATGAATTCATTATCGGTGACGCTGTTCGAGGTCTCGAGCAGCTTGCCGAGGGTCGCCCGCGAGGAGGGGCCATCACTGTCATACAAGAAGAGGTCAAGGTCGCCATCCGGATCTTCGAATTGGATGAAGGCGAAATGTTGCAGCGTGGTCCCGCCGTTGATTTCAAACCGGTACCAGTCGTCATCGCCGGACTCGATCGAAAGGGTCTCTTCAGTCCGCAGGCCGTCAATGATGCCGAGGTCGTACGGATCCCCAGCCGTATCGTTTTGCTCAAACCGGTCGGCCATCCTCCGCCCCCGTCCTATCGGTGCCCGGTCCCGAGCCCTGGGGATGATATCCCCGTCGCACGGTGCGGCACAGGTGGTTTCGAGGGAGAGCAACCGGCACGGCGGTTGAAGTGGTTCCGCCTGATCCGTTTCCACGATGGACCGTCCTAGGCTGCGGTCTGCGTCGCAGCCGCAGGTCCGATCCCGCGCGCCGGATCGTGAGCGATGTCCCCCCGAACGTTGCTCATGAGGGTACTATGGCCCATGCCGGTTTCGCCAGACCTTGTTGGGCGGGCCGAAATCATGGGCCGAATGAAGGGGCGGAGTTCCCCGGCAGTCTTGTGGACGTCGCGGGCGCACAAGACTTTTGCTCAAGCAAAGCTGGACCACTCTGTCTGAAACCCTGAGCTAAAGTGCTTCTGAAGGCCGAAAAAGAGCGATATCGACCGCAAATGACCGGCGGCCATCAGCAGGCGATCAATATCCGCCAGAGTCTTGAAAACATGTTCATTTCCAGCGCCCCTCGGAATGCTGTTCTCGGCCTGGAAAGACGGAACAGGGCCAATGCCGGCGGCTGCCTCGTCTTGGAGCGACCAGAGCCGCCTTTCGTCCCCCTTCCTTGCTTTACGAATTTGAAATGATGGTATCTTCTGAGGTGCATTGACGTCTGGGGGGCGCATCATGACTGGATCCAATGGCCCGCGCGCCGTGGTGACCGACACGAGCGATCCGAGCGATCGGCCCGGCGGTTCGGTCATCTCGGAAGGGGTCGAAGCCCTCGGGATCGATCTGCTGCAGGCCCGCTATCCGGTCAGTGGCGACGGTATTACGGTCGGCATCATATCCGATAGCTTTGCCGCGAGCGCGCGCGCCCGGACCAGTTTCGACGACGATGTGCTCACCGGCGATCTTCCGGATGTGGCGCTTGAAAGCATCGTCCTGTTCGAAGGACCGACGGGCGGCCGGGACGAAGGCCGCGCGATGGCCCAGATCATCCACGATATCGCGCCGGATGCTGATCTGCTGTTCCATGCCTCCGGGGACAGCGAAGACAGCCTCAAAACCGCACTGCGCACTTTGGCGGATCAGGGCGCCGATCTGATCGTCGAAGATGTGCTCGTGCTCAACCAGCCGATGTTCCAAGACGGCATCGCGGCGCGCGAGCTTGAGCAGATCGTCGCGTCGGGCATTCCGGTGATCAGTGCCGCCGGTAATTTCGGCACCGATTCCTACGAGGCGGAGTTTCTCGATAGCGGGTTGTCGTTCCGGGATGTCACCTTCGGCGGTGCCGCGCCCCCGATCAATCTTCGAGCGGATGATTATCGACTTCACAACTTCGAGCCGTTCAGCCAGACACCGGTGACCGCGCAAACCTTCGACTTATCAGCAGGCGAACGGCTATTCTTCAGTTTCCAGTGGGATGAGCCGTTCCCGGATAGTCCGCAATCGGCGCCGGGCACGCAGACCGATCTGGATCTCTTCTTATTCGACACCGAAACCGGCGCTTTGCTGAGAACGGATTTTGCCAACCGGGTCAACACCGATCCAGGCGGGTTCCCCTATGAAACCCTGCGCTATACGAACCTGACGAGTGACAGCCAGACCGTCTCTCTTGTCATTGCCAAGAAAGGTGAGGGGCGCGACGAAGATTTTATGAAGTATGTGCCGGTCGGGTTTCAAGGGGACTTCGTCAAAGACACAGGGGTGAGCCCGACCGGGTTCGGCAAGCCGACGATCTATGGTCTGGCGAATACGGTGGGCACGATCTCGGTCGCGGCGGCCAATTTCGACAAGACACCGCTCTTCGGAACCGCGCCGGCGGAAATCGCGCCCTATTCCTCGATCGGCGGTGTGCCGATCCTCTTCGATGCCGACGGTACGCGGATCGATGGCGAGGGATTGCAACGGCCGACGCCGGATCTGACCGGCCCCGATAATGTTCAAACCACGTTCTTTGGGCCCCTGGACCTGAGTGACAACGAGATCGCCTTCCGGTTCCCGGGCACCTCCGCGGCGGCACCGCATATTGCCGGTCTGGCGGCCCTGCTCCTTGAGCTTGATCCGACGCTCCAGCCGGCAGAACTGGAGAGTGTTCTTCAAACCACGGCGCAGTCCATGGCGGAGGGGGGCTTCGGCAGTCCGGCCAATCCGGGCTTCGACCGGGTCTCCGGGTCGGGCTTCGTCAATGCCCTTGCCGCGGCTGCCTTCGTGGAGGACGGCATAAACCGGTTTGTTCCGGTCGATCCGCAAGCGGCCGATGGTCAGCAGGCCGTTATTGAGTCTCTGACTGCTGCTGGCGCCGGGCTGCGGATCATCAATGTGTCCTATGAGGGATATGCCGGCGAGCAGGGGACGCCGAGCGCGATTTCGACCTTTGGCGGCATCGATTTCGGGGATATTCCGCCGGAAGACAATGCACCGGACGACGGCGGAAGCGGGCTATCGCGGCTGGCGCTTGGCACGGGTGTCTTGCTCAGCACCGGCGCGGCGGTTTTGCCGCTCTCGAATACGAATCCTGAATTCTCGCAAGTCAATAATGTTGCCGGGGATGAGCGGCTGACGGATTTGGCGGCGACGGTGTTCGATGGCGTGACGGGCACCAATGACGCCGCGAGCCTGATCGTCGAGTTCGAGGTCACGGATCCATCGGCCCAGGTCATCAGTGTCGATCTCATTCTCGGATCGGAGGAGCTGCCCCAACCGGATACGGTCCAATTCGTCGATATCGCGGCGGTGTTCCTCAATGGTGAGAACATTGCCTTTTTCGACGATAGCCGGCAGCAGCCCTTAAGCGTTGTCGAGGATAATCAAGATGCCGGCTATTTCCTGTCCAACGCCCCGCACGGTGTCCAGGGCGAGGATGGGCCGCGCTTTACCATTGAATATGACGCCCTCAGCCGTCCGTTGACCTTGATTGGCACACCGAATGTGGGGCAGGTCAATACGCTCGAGTTTATCATTGCGGACACGAATGATTTTGCCGGCGACACCGGACTGTTCATCTCCAATCTCCGCACTCTGGGTATTCCGCCCTTCTTCAATAGTGCGGGCGATACCGGCACGAACAGCTATCTCTCCGATCCGCCGATCCTGGGTGACGACAACGACAACATCCAGACAGGATCCGTACGGGCGAACTATATCGAAGGGCGCGGCGGAAACGATACGATCCGCGGTCTGGACGGGGCCGATTTCATCGATGGAGGTTTGGGGGCGGACCGGCTGATCGGCGGTCCGGGTCCGGACGTTTATATCACCGGTGGTGTTCGTGCTGCGACCGCCGGTCAGGGCGTGGATATCGATAATACCCTGCCTGGCGATGGAGCCTCCGGGGATACCGAGGGAGAAGAGGGGGGCGACACGGTCGAGGGTAGTCCGATCGATCTCAATCTGGACCTTCTGCTTGGCAGTCTTCCCAGTGATGTGACGGTCTACAAGGATATCAACTTCCCCCGGCGCGAAGCGCGCATCGATGAAAGCAGGGACCGGAGTGCGACGGATCTCGATGCCACGATCGGGCTCGATCTCGACGGGGACGGAGAAATCGACTCCCTGTTCACCATCGGTGGCGGGCTGACGAACACCTATCTCGACTTTGGGCGGCGGGGCAACGACACCACGGTGACGTTCCGGGACAAGAGCGCGATCCGTGCCGACCGGTTTGAAGCAGCGGGCAATGATGGCCGGCTTTCGGCGACCGATCTCGGACCGGCGGTAACGACGCCGGGCCTTTCCGGTTTGACGCTCGAACTCAACGATGACGACTGGTACGCCTTCACGCTCACCGAAGACGGCACGGGCGAGCATTTTGTACGGGCGGACTTCAACCATATCGAAGGGGATGTCGATCTTCAGCTTTATGACGCTGACGGAGATTTGCGGTTTACATCCAACAATGTTGTGTTCGGCACGCCCATCGACCGTCCCGACGGGGCCTTCGGCGGTGAGCAGATCAGTCTCAAGGGGCTTGAGCCCGGCGACTATACGGTGCGGGTCTATGGCTTCGCGGGTGATGCCAATCCGAGCTATGACCTCAGCTTCAACCTGCCCCAAGGCCCGGTTCAACCCGACCGCTTCGAGTTCCCGTCCAATGATACGCCGGACCAGGCGACGGTCATCGGCCCCATTGTGCAGCCGCAGACGCTTACCGGTCTGACATTGGAGGCGGGCGACGAGGATTGGTTCGAATTCACCTTGAGCGAACAGGGCCGCCTTCAGGACGCAGTGCAGATTGCATTCGATCCCGGTGCCGGCGATCTGCGGCTGACGCTGATCCTTCCCGGCGGCACGGTCTTCGATAGGGCCACGCGGACCGACGACGGCAAGAGCATTTCCCTGCGCGGTCAGCCCCCCGGTGTTTATCAGGTCGGCATTGCAGCGGAGACGCCCGGAACGGGGGTCGGTGACTACACGCTGTTGGTCAAAGCAGGGGGTACGGACGATACCGGGGCACGGGCGACGATCGATCTGGCGGCGCTTAGCCCGCAGGACGGCATCGTCATCGATGGCACCGCGCCGGGCGATGCCCTTGGCCAGTCGGTTGGCGCGCCGGGCGACGTCAATAATGACGGCGTGGATGATCTTCTGATCGGTGCGCCGGGATCGGACGGTCTGGGCCGCGTTGCGTCCGGGCAGGGTGTGCTTCTGTTCGGCGCAAGAGACATCGACCAGACCGCCGTGAAACCGGTGGCCACCCTGCGCCCCGAGGAGGGGGTTTCGCTGGCGGGCGCGCGTCAGGGTGAACGGGCCGGGGAAACCGTCAGCGGCCTTGGGGACATCAATGGCGATGGGGTCGATGATTTCCTCGTCGGTGCCCGGGGGGCGGGTTCCGTGAATCTGGCTGCGGGCACGGCCTATGTGGTCTTTGGCGATCCGGCTCTGACTGGCGATCCGGGGTCTGACGGCCTGCCGGTCCTCGACCTTGCTTTGCTGAACAGCCAGAACGGCTTCGTGCTCACCGGTATCACCGGAGATGCGCGGGCGGGCCTGTCCGCGAGCGGCGCCGGGGATATCAATGGGGATGGTTACCGCGACATTGTCATCGGCGGGGCGGGCGCTGATGGCGGCGGGATCGGGGAGCGTGCAGGCGAAAGCTATGTCGTGTTCGGCGGTCCTTCGATCGGCACCGGCGGCGTGGTGTCTCTCGATACTCTCGACGGAACGTCAGGGTTTCGCCTGGGCGGACTCGGCGCCAATGATCTGAGCGGCGCCTCGGTGACCGATCTCGGCGATGTGAACGGTGACGGCATCGATGATTTTGCCATCGGCGGCGTTGGGGCCGGTCCCAACGCCGAAACCACCGGGCAAGCTTATGTTATCTTCGGTGATCGGACGATCGGGGAGACCGGACGCCTCGACCTGACCGTTCTGGACGAACGCCTGGGCTTTCAGATCGACGGGACGATCGATGGCGCGCGCACAGGGATTGCCGTGAGCGGCGCGGGCGATCTCAATCTCGATGGCTTCGATGACTTTGTCATCGGTGCCGATTTCGCGGAAGCGGCGGGCGGCGGCGCAGGTGAGACTTATGTGATTTTCGGCCGCGCCGACATCAGCGACGGCGGGTTCCTCGATCTTGCGGCGCTTGAGGCCGGCGAGGGCCTGACCATTGTCGGCCTGGGCGCGGGGGACCGGTTCGGACGGTCGGTGAGCACCGCAGGCGATTTCAACAATGACGGCGCCAGCGACATCGTGATCGGTGCCTGGGGCAGCGACGCCACGGGCCAGAACGCGGGCGAGGCCTATGTGCTCTATGGTAATACGGACCTTGCGGATCAACAGACACTGACCCTAACGGCTCTCGACGGGCGGACCGGGACCCTGATCGAGGGCGCGCGGCTCGATGGCCGCGCCGGCTTCGCGGTCAGTGACGCAGGCGATGTGAATGCCGATGGCGTCGATGACATTCTGATCGGCGCGCCGGGCGATCCGGATGCGGCGGCGCTCGCCGGCAGCACCTATGTGCTCTTCGGGCGGCAGACCGGACCCATTCTGCGCGACCGGTTTGAAGAAAACGACAGCCAGGCCACGGCCTTCGATCTGGGCGCGGTGAGTGGCCGGCAGGTCTATCGCAGCCTGACGGTGGAAGCGAATGATACGGACTGGTTCACCTTCCGCCTGGATCGTGACACGCAAGCGGGCGACTATCTGGAAATCGTTTTCGATCACGCAAAGGGGAATTTGGCGCTCGATCTGTTCACGCCGTCGGGTCAGATCATTCGCGGGTCGGACACGCTCAATGACCGCGAAGTGGTCAGTCTGGAGGGCTTGCCGGCCGGGGTCTACGCCGCCCGTGTGCAGGGCATCAACAGCGCCGATAATCCGAATTACACATTGGTGCTCTCGGCCACGCCGGATGGGTCCGGTGCCGCCATCCTGGCCGATACGGACGATCCGGCAGACGAGCTTCCCGTGCCCCATCCGGCGCCGACCGTTCTTGACGGCACCGGCGGCAATGACATTCTGGCTCTCACACCGTTGGTGACGGAGGTTCGGGCGGGAGCCGGGCTCGATATTCTCGAAATCGATGCGCCTTTCGAGACTGTTGCCCTTGATGGTCTCGATGGCCCGGTCGTCACCTTGAGCCTTCCGGAGCAAAACGATCGTTCGATCATCGATGTGGAATATCTTCAGTTCCAGGACCGTACCGTCGCCACAGGCAGTTCCAGTGCCGGTCTCGTTCCGACGCTCACGGCCACGGATGCCCTTGCCGGTGAGGGACCGGATGAGGGCAACGCGCTCATCTTCAAAATCGGTCTGGCGCATGCGGTTGCGCCCCATGATGTGTCTTTCCGTTACGAGACCCATGCCGGGTCGGCTGTCGCCGGCGGGGATTTCGAACCCGTATCGGGGACCATGACGTTAGCCCAAGGTGAGCGTTATGCGACGGTTGTCGTGCCGGTGCGGGACGATCTTCTGCCGGAAGCGGATGAAACCCTGTCGCTGCGCCTCTTTGACTTTGACGGGGTCCAGGCCCCCGGCAGCGGTGACGATCTTTGGCTCGCCGGCCTGATCCATAGCAATGACCGGGCCCTGGCGGATGCGGAGCCATTCAGCGCTGCGCTTCTGACGGACGATTTGGGTGCTTGGGCCGTGGCCGAGAACCCAGCGGAACAACTGGCTGCTTTCGTGAAGGGCAGCGGCACGGGCCTCGCTCAACGCCTTGCGATGGTGGAGGATCTGCTCGATCAGCATCTGACCGGCGATCCAACCCCATCCGTCTATTGGGGGGCCGACCATGCCTGAAATTTCGGTTTCCGGCGGCAGCGTTGTGGAAAGCAGTTCCTCCGTACCGCGCATTCCATTCGACATCACCCTGTCCGAGCCGGCGCCCGATGTCGTACGCGTTGGCTACCGCACTGTGGACGGAACGGCGGACCGGTTCATCGATTATGGATTGATTAGCGGAACGCTCGAGTTTGGGCCGGGCGAGCAAACCTTGAGCCTCTTGGTGGCCGTTGAGGATCGGGACGATCTCGATGAAGGCGACGAGAGCGTTTATCTCGAATTATTCGATCCGCAGGAGGCGACCCTCGCGGGCGGCGGGCTGACTTTGCGGGCTCTGGGAGTCATTGAGGACGATGACGGATCGTCGCTCGACCGCGCCTTGTTCACACCGGACATCTATATTACGGAATCCGATGCCGGTACCCGCAATGCCGTTGTGACCATCGAGCTTTCGGAGGCGTCCGCGTCGCGTTTGGAATTTCCGTATACCACATATGACATCACAGCGGTGGCAGGCGAAGACTACGAGGCGGTCAGTGGGCTCGTGGATTTTGCGCCGGGCGCAACCCAAGCGACGGTCACGATTCCTGTGTTCGGTGACACCGACAGCGAGATCACCGAGCGCTTCGGCCTCGCCGTTACGACGGATTCGGCCATTGCGAACGGGTCAGACGGTGCCTCCGGCGTCATCACGATCCTCGATGATGACAGTGGTGATGGCTTTGGCGGGATCATCTCGGTGGATGGGGGACGGATCGTCGAAGATTCCTCATCGGTCCCCACCATTCCTTACACGATTATTCTGTCCGAGCCGTCCCTTGTGGATGTCAGCGTCGATTATCGAACGCGCGACGGCACGGCGTTGCGCTATGTCGATTATGACGGGCAAGCCGGCACGGTGACGTTCGCTCCCGGTGAAACGCTCAGAACGATTTTCGTTGCGGTCGAAGACCGCGACACGGTGGTCGAGCCGGATGAAAGCGTTGTCCTTGAATTACGCAATCCCGTGAACGGCGTGTTTTCAGGCGAGCAGGCCCTCATCAGCGCGCAAGGTTTCATCAAAGACGATGATGGAGCGGGTGCCAAGCTCGGTCTCTTTGCGTCGCATACTGTTGTGCCGGAGCCGGACGATGGCGATACGGTCGGCGTCTTCGACGTCGTGTTATCCGAGCCTTTCGGGTCCACGCTCGCCATTCCTTACCGGACAATTGGCATCGGTGCCGTTGCGGGCGAGGATTTCGAGGCGGCATCCGGGGTCTTGACCTTTCTGCCCGGACAGACACGGCATGCCGTTCCGGTCCGGCTGTTTGGCGACCGCGCGATCGAGCCCACTGAGTCCATCGCCCTTGTCTTCGATGCCCCCTCACAGATCCGGAACACCTCCGACGGGCCCGCAGGCCTCCTCACGATTTTGGACAATGACAGCCCGTCCGGCCGAATGCCGGTTCTGTCCGTCTCCGGAGGGCGAGTGACCGAGAGCGCAAACTCGGTTCCGTTGATTGAATATGTGGTCGCTTTGTCCGAAGCCGTGACCACTTCCGTGAGCGTCGAATATGAAGCCTATGACGGCACCGCGACGGAGACGAGCGATTATTCGGATCTCATTGGAACGCTGACCTTTGCTCCAGGTGAGCAGTTCAAGTCTCTGTTCCTGACCGTTGAAGATGGTGATAGTACGGACGAAGCCGATGAGTCTGTTTATCTGGAACTGACCGACCCAACCAACGCCATCCTCACGGGTAATGCCCCGCGTCTGAGAGCGCTCGGTATTATTCAGGATGACGACGGTGTGGGTCCCAATACGGCCTTGTTCACGTCGGATCCGGTCATACTCGAGCCGGACGCCGGGCTGGGGGAAGCCCGCTTTGATGTGGTGCTGTCCCGGCCGTTCGAAACCGATCAGCGTTTTGCCTACACCACCGCCGATGGCAGCGCTCTTGCCGGCACCGATTACACGCCGCGAACCGGATCCATCGACTTCGCTGCCGGGCAGCTTTGGGCCAGTGTGCCGGTCCCGGTTCTCGGCGATGGCCTCGCGGAACCCGCGGAGGGCTTCGACTTGGTGGTCTCGACCAATGCGCTCATCCGGAACGAGACGGACGGTGCGGCCGGACGCGCGATTATTTTCGATGACGATGCCGCCGGATCGGATGTCACGCTCTCGGTGTCCGGTGGCCGGGTCGTCGAGAGCGCCAGCTCAGTCCCGCAGATCGAGTACACTGTCAGCCTGTCCCAGCCGTCGCTTGCGGCCGTGACGGTTCAGTACCGGACGCTCGACGGGACGGCGCGTGAGACCGTCGACTATTTTGGAACGTCCGGAACCCTCGTTTTCAGTCCCAACACCACCAGCCAGACCATCCGGGTCACGGTGGAAGATAGAGACTCGCGCGATGAAGCGGATGAGTCGGTGTATCTGGAACTGTTCAATCCGGCATTTGCCACCTTCGCCAACAACGCACAAAGTCTTAGAGCCACGGGGATCATTCTCGATGATGACGGATTGGGGCCGAACCGGGCTCTGTTCGTCGACGATATCGAGATCGTCGAAGGTGATGACGGGCAGCGCTTCGCCCGATTCGAGGCAATACTGTCGCAGCCGGCCACGGCCACGCTCGATATCGGTTATGCCCTGGTCTCCGGCAGCGCCCGCGCGGGCTCGGATTTCAACGCCCTCTCGTCGGGCGTGCTGACCTTCCGGCCTGGCCAGACCAGCACCTCTCTTTTCATTCCAGTCACCGGCGACGGGTCGGCGGAACTCAATGAAACGCTGTCTCTCGTCCTGACCCCGCCGCCGTCGATTGCAAACGGCATCGACGGCGCTGCGGGTCTTGCGACCATTCTGGACGACGATACCGATGACCAGGCTCCCAGCCTTTGGGTTCGCGGCGGGCAAACTGTGGAAAGCGAATCGTCCGTTCCTGAGATCCGGTTCGATGTGTTCCTATCCGGCCCGACAAGCGCGGAGGTGCGTGTCGGTTACCGGACGATCGACGGGGCGGGCGTTCATGGCGCACTCGATACTGTCGATTATTTCGGAAGAAGCGGCACGCTGGTCATTGCCCCGGGGCAGACCTCCGCGTCCGTCGAGGTCGTGCTGGAAGATCGCGATACGGAGGATGAGCGCGACGAGTATTTCGTCATGGAGTTCTTCGATCCGGCCGGGGCCGTGTTCGCCGGGTCGGCGCCGGCGAACCGGGCAGCGGGTATCATTCTGGATGATGACGGCGGGGGTTCGAACACGTCTGTTTTCCTGCCGGACCCCCAGATTTTGGAACCGTCCGGGCCGTCGGGCGAGCGCACGGTCGATCTCCATCTCAGCCAACCTGTGGCGAGCGAGATCACCTTCACCTATGAGATCCTGGCCACGGGCACCGCGCAGCCCGGCCTTGATATCGCGCTTGAAAGCGGAACGGCGAGCATCCTGCCCGGCCAGACCCGCGTTGCCATTCCCATAACGGTCTTCAACGAGGGTGTCGCGGAGTCTGCCGAGACCTTCGGTCTTCAGCTCACGAACATTACCGGAGCCCCATTCAGTTTCGCCGGATCGACATTCTTCGAGATCGCCCTTCTGGATAATGCGCTGACCGATGACGGTGTTCCGGACGAACCGGACCCGTTCGAGGCGCTGATTGATCTCGCCCGGTTCGGCCCCGAAGACGGCGTCCTGATTACCGGCATCGGCACAGGGGACAACGCCGGCACCGCGGTTGCCTCAGCCGGCGACATCAACGGCGATGGCATTGATGATTTTGTCGTGAGTGCTCCGTTCGCCGATAGTGGGGGCATCAGCAATACGGGTAAGGTTTATGTTGTCTTTGGCGATGCTGGTGGTCTTCCGCCGCAGTTTGGACTGGAGGGTCTGAATGGCACCAATGGCTTCGTCATAACAGGGAGCAATGCCGAAGACCGCATTGGTGCGAGCATTGCCTCAGCGGGTGATTTCAACAAAGACGGGTTTGACGACCTCATCATCGGAGCGAGCAGCGCCGATCCCAATGGCGTGAGTGGGGCTGGTGAGAGTTATATCCTGTTTGGGCGCCCGACTTTTGCACCGTTCATCTCGACCGATCAGATCAGCGGACAGACTGGCTTAACAGTAGCGGGTGCGGAGACGTTTGGCGGACTCGGTATATCCGTCGACGGAGCAGGTGATACGAATGGAGATGGGTTCGACGACGTCATCCTTGGGGCCTGGCAGGTGGATGATGGGTCAGAATCCCTGACCGGCGCGGCATATGTGGTATTCGGCGGAACCGCGCAGTCTGATGCGCCGCTCGATGTGAGAGCGCTTGATGGTGACAACGGCTATACCATTCTGGGGGCGGAACGAGGCGACCGAGCCGGATTTACCGTTGCGGGCGGCGGTGACGTCGATGGCGACGGATTTGCCGATGTGGTGCTGAGTGCCCTTGGGGTCGTCAGTTCATCGTCAGTTACCGGCACTGATGCCTCGAGCAGCTATGTTGTCTTCGGGTCGGCACAACCGGACGCAGTCCAACGCCTTGATGCCTTGGGGAGCAGCAACGCTGTTGCACTTGGGGGCGTGGAAGGTCTGCCCGGTCTCTCGCTTGATATTGTCGGGGACCTGAATGCCGATGGCTTGGATGACCTTGTGCTGGGAGCGCCGGGAGATGGCTTTCCCTCGGACACCCCCGGCGCCGTGTACGTCCTGTTTGGCAATTCGGGTCGATATGGGTCCCGCGTTGACCTATCCCAGCTTGATGGCCTCAATGGTTTCACCATAGATGGAATTGATCCTCGCGATGAGACGGGCCAATCGGTGGCATCGGCCGGCGACGTCAATGGCGATGGTATTGACGATCTTCTGATCGGCGCGCCGCAGGCGGATAAATCTGAGGCGTCGAGTGCGGGGCGTGCTTATGTCGTGTTTGGAACGTCAGCTGGATTCGATGCTCGACTCGATCTGGCATCGCTCGATGGCTCCAACGGGATCATGTTCTTTGGTGCGGACGCATTTGACGATCTGGGAGGCGACGTCAGTCGAGCCGGGGATCTCAATCAAGATGGGTACGCAGACATCATTTTAGGAGCGCCTTTGGGTGATCCCTTGGGACGCTCTGGTGCCGGCG
This sequence comes from uncultured Alphaproteobacteria bacterium, assembly GCA_964531285.1. Lineage (GTDB taxonomy): Bacteria > Pseudomonadota > Alphaproteobacteria > JAJFIK01 > JAJFIK01 > CAZHDI01. The sequence goes on from CAZHDI010000013.1 coordinate 41,327, forward strand.
AAGCATATGTCGTCTTTGGCCGTCCTTCTGCCCAATCAGACACTGTGCCGGTCATTAATCTCTCTGAGGGCGCCTCATTCCTCGAAGGTGATGCTGGAAGCACAGCGATCAGTTTGCAGGCCACGCGACTCGGCGGCAGTACTGGCCGTTCAACTGTCGATTATGCGGTCATCGGCATTGGGGAGAATGCGGCCAGCCCGGGTGATTTTGTCGGCGGAGTCTTTCCCTCAGGTACGATTGAGTTCCTGGATGGCGACCTGCGTAAGGTGATCGATATTCCGATTGCCGGTGATCTCCTTTTCGAAGAACGCGAGCGCTTTCTTGTTGTTCTGTCGAACCCGGTCAACGCAAGCGTTCTGGGTGAAGGGACGGCAGAGATTGCGATCAGGGATGATGACTCGCTCTATTCAATATCATCGCTGCAAGTTGAGACTGTCGAAGGGGATGCCGCAAGCGCAACGGTGACGGTGACGATTGACCGGGAGGTGCCCAACATTATCGGGGGGAACCCGCCGGTGGTCACCACGAGCACGCTGGATTATCGGGTTGTCGGTAGCGGACCTAATCCAGCGGATGCGGACGATTTCGGCGGTGTTTTGCCGAGCGGAACAATCACATTCGTGGATCAGGCGACAACTCAAGTCATCCCGATCGAGATCTCCGGGGATACGGATCTTGAGCCGGACGAAACCTTCACCATCGAGATCTTCAATGCGTCGGACGGCAGCGTCGGCGTGGGGACGGCGACCGGCACGATCCGCAATGACGATACCGAATCCGGCGATATGTCCGACCCCTTCGAGAACAATGACAGTTTCGATGAGGCAGCCGATCTGGGCGTCATCGACGGGCGCCGGATCGAAGATGAGCTCGTGGTATCCAGCGGCGATGAGGACTGGTATCGCTTCGAACTGGCGGCCCGGGGGCGGCGGGGCGACGGCATCAGCCTCACCCATGATGCGCTGATCGGCAATGCATCGCTCGACCTTGAGCTTTACAATGCAGACGGCGACAGAATTGCATTTTCCAACAGCCCCTTCGGGTTCGAGTCGATCAGCCTTGCTGGGTTCGATGTCGAGCCCCTGTGGATCCGTGTGCGTCTGGAGAACAGCGATGCCGAGCCATCTTATGCTCTGACGATCACCGGACCCGATGCACTGCCGACCGGCGGTCCGGTGGCGGTCCTCGATCGCCGGACGATTGGCGAGGAACAGGCGGTTCTGATTGATGCTCTGCGTAATGATGATGCCCAGGAGAATGGCCCCTTGGTCGTCGTTGCGATCAACGGGCGTCGTCTGGACCCTGACAGTGTTCTGCCGCTCGCATCGGGCGCGCAAGCCTCGATCACCGCGGACGGGTTGATCGCCTATGACCCCGGTCAGACATTCGATTATCTTCCCGCCGGTGCACAGGCGATTGACCGGTTTATTTATACAGTTGAAGACGCTGCCGGGGAGACGGCAATTGGTACAGTCACGCTCACTATCCAGGGGGAGAATGACCCGCCGGTCGCAAATGACGATCTGGCGGCAACGTTGGCATCGGAACCGGTTACGGTGTCCGTGCTGGCGAATGATATAGACCCCGATTTCGATCCCTTGTCCGTGGCCATGGTGGACGGTACGCCGGTGACACCGAATGAGACGATTGCCCTGACATCGGGCGCGCTCGTGACGGTGGGGGCCGATGGTCGGATCGTTTATGATCCGAATGGACAGTTCGATGCTCTTGGCTCGGATCGAAGTGCGATCGATGAATTCAGGTATACCGTCCGGGATGCCGGCGACCTCACCGATACCGCCGCGGTGCGGATCGATATCGACGGTGTTGACCTCACGCCGGTGTTCGATCTTGCGGCATACTGGCCTGCGGACGTGAACGACGGGCGCAGTTTGGTGGACCTGACAGGGAGCGTCTTGAACGGCAGTCTTGTCGGCGGCGCCGATACAACGGATGCCGGTTATGTCGGCAGTGGTCTGATATTCGATGGAGAAACGGGGCGGATCGTCATTCCCCATACCGGGTCATTGCTTCTGGATGAAGGGGCGGCCAGTTTCTGGATCAATCCGAACCGTCTCGGGGTCGATCAGGGACTGGTCTCGAAGGACGCGGCCGGAAGTGGGACCGGTGGGCATGTGGATATTGCTCTGCTCCCGGATGGTACGGTTTCGGCCCGCCTGCAAGGGCAGGAGGCTGGCGTGGAAACGATCCTGGCGAGTGCGCCTGTTGCCGCGGGTGCCTGGACCCATATAGCCTTTGCTTGGGGGCCGGATGGCGCACAGCTTTATGTGAACGGCGCGCTGGTCGATGCGGACCCCGCCTTTGTGCGCGGCCTTGGGCCGTCATCGGGTGGCAGCGGAAACGCCGAACCGCTGTTGCTCGGCGCGTCGGGCCGGCAGTCCGATGATCGCTCCGCCGAACCGGTCTCCCGTTTCTTCGAGGGGCGGATCGACGAGGTGGCGCTCCTGTCGTCCCAGCCGTCGCCCGCTGATGTGGCCGCCCTTTACGATGCGGGCCGTCAGGGGCAGGGCCTTGCCGTTTCGACCCCGGCGGTCGATATCGATTTCGAAGCGCTGCTTCAGGAGTGGTCGCCGGAGACGGCCTCCTTGCCGTCGTTGCTGTGGGCCGCCATGGACGCGGACACAGGGCTTGCCGCGCAGCTTATCGCGTTCAACGAGGCTCTTGAGGGATTGTCCGACCCCGTCCTGTTTTCATAGCGGTGAGATGCCGGCAGCGCGGGCGGCTCGACGGATTGCCCTCGGTCTGAGCCGGAATGGTGGGATGCGGACTGCCGCATCCCACCCCAAAGCGTTATTCAATTGTCGGGTCACGATCGTCAGTTGGCTTGCTCTTGAATCTCGCCGATCGTGATCAAGCCGTCTTTATCCGCGTCGAGCCGGGAAAAGGCACGGTCGAAAAGGCCCATCCGTACAACTCTAGTCGCATTCCCCAGCTTGTCATCGGCATTGGCCCGGATGAAGGCTTCGAATTCCTGGCGGTCGAGAGCCATATCGTCATTGGCGTCAGCCTCGGAGAAGTTTTCCTGAAAGAGCGCTTGCTGCTCTTCGCTCGGCTGGGCCAGAGCACCGTTGGCCAAGATGAGGGCGGCCGCCCCAAAGCCGGCGGTGAGGATTGTGGTCTTGAGGTTCATGTCCGTCTCCGTCATAAAATATGCATACAGACGATCTCAGGTGCGAGGCGCCATTGACCGTGCCTGGGGCACAATAAACGCTGCGAGCCAAATGGCAATGCAGGCCGAATGCGCGACGGACTGAATGGGAGACAGGCCGAATGCGTGACGGGCTGTCGTCATCCGAATGTCGCAATCGAGTCCGCGGGCAGCCGCGATTGGTCTGATTACTGAATGTATCTGACAGATCGGTATGCTGCATCTTCGACGGCCGTTTTTTGCCGATTGTCGGACAACTTTTGATGCTTCTGGTGATGATCATAGGGTTGGCTCGAAAAAATTGGCACATAGATTGACAACAACTGTACACATCTGTATTTAATGCGGATCATTAGCAGTGGTTTAAGGGGACGCCGGGGTGTCGCAATATGTCCGGCGCGGAGGAAAAAGCAGAACGCTCCTTGGCGGACTTTAGCCGAACAGTCGGTAGTGGTTGTTCCGGGAAATGGTTTGGCCATTTTTGGTGAGATCGCATAGCGTTCGGCATATACTATATATGTCATGCGTCCCTGGCATGCTTGAGGGCTGCCGTGGGAAAACAACCGGGGAACTAGGACATGACCACACATAAACGGTTGGCTTGGGTCATCAGTGTAATGATGGCGGCCCTCGTGGTTACAGGTTGCGCGTCGAACCCTGAGATTCGCGTTTCAAAGCCGATCAAGAGCGATACGCTGCCCCATAAAACATTTGCCTGGGCCGGCGGAAGCGTTCTCATGATGGTGCCGAAAGAGTTCGGTGAACGGCGGGCAAGCGCGCTCAGCGATGCTATTGTCCAGTCTCTTTCGGAAAAGGGATATGTGCTGACCGATAATCCGAGGCTCGCGGATCTGCTTGTCGCGGTGGATGTCGATGGGGATTTCGACACACAGGTCGGGCAATCCTGGGCGCACAGCAACCCGGCCATTCCCAGGGTGGCCGGGGTGCCCTATCACCGGCGCGAGGCCGCGCGCCGATACGATCCGACGCATTCGGGGCCTTATGCGGAACAACGCCAAGCGGCCATGGGCCATGTAGGCACTGTGGTCAGCGTGGAGATCGACGGCACGCTGGTCATCGCTATCCAGGACCGCGCGGCCGGACAGGATATCTGGCAGGGCCGGATCAAGAAGACCATGGATCTCGCTGACGTGAACAAATACAGCAACGAAATCGATGGGGATATTGCGGAACTGTTCAAGGACTTTCCCATCTCGAACCAGAACTGACAGGACGCGTCCCCACAGCCACCCGGGTCTCGCTTCGCCACCGTGACGTTTCACGATTGAAGGACAGTATCGATGCGCCATACACGCCTGACCGCGCTGCTCCTGACCGGTGGTGCATCTCTTCTGACAGCCGGCTGTGCCTCTGTCGCTGTTGAGGGGGCGCAGGCGGCCAAGTCCGAAGTTGTCATCTCAAGGAACATCGACGAGGCGAAGGCCGGTGATGCCGAGGCGCAATACAAAGTTGGCAATGCTTATTGCTGCTCTGTTCATGAGGGCAGCGGACTTTACAACACGAAGACCTCGGTCGACTGGCTCTGTCGCTCGGCCAAGCAGGACTATGCGCCCGCCATGGTGAAACTGGGTAAGATCTATTCCGGCGATGTCATCGACGGTGTCCGTCTGTCCCGGCGCGTGGCGCAGGGGCTGGCTGGTAGCAGCACCAATCTCCCGGTCGCATGGGCTTGGCTGCAACTGGCAGCGGACCGCGGGGAGGACGATGCGGAGAAGCGGGCCTCCGGAGTATGGGACGATCTGAATGAGGACGATCAAGCACACGCGCGGCAGATCTATGAGCAGGACTTAAGCGCGCCCTGTGCCTGGGGCGATGTGATCGAGTGATGCGGCCTATGGGCGGTTTTCACGGGGTGGGTTGAGCCGGCGCCTCGCGCCACGCCTTTACCGGACGAGAGGGCAGGGCAGAGGCCCGCCGAGGATCAGCGCGGGCCTCCGATCGCAACAAACAGTCCGTTTGCCGTTATCTACCGGATCGCGATGGGATTGATCACCATCTGCACCGCGCCCTCGAACCGCGGGACGCCGAGAACGAAGAAGAACTCGTCTACGCCGTCCGCGATCAGTTCCGCGGTCTGAATGTTTTCAAGAATGTGTACGCCGTGCTTGGCCAATAGGATCTGATGCACGGGAAAGACGGGCATGTCCGGCGTCGCGGTGGCCATGTTGAAGGCCTCCAGGCCCAAAGTGTCGGCGCCCACGGCCACGACCCCAAGGCCGGCCAGCCATTCCGCCCCCTCGGGTCCAAGGCCCGGCTCGCCCGACAGGAACCGCTCTGGATCCTCCGTGGCCAGACGTTGCCAGCCGGTATGAAAGATCACCACGTCGCCCTGGCTGATTGTAACGCCCTGCCGGGTCATCGCCGCCTCTATGTCGGCGCGGTTGAAGGCGGTGCCGGCCTCGAGCATGTCAACGCCTTTGAGAGCGGCCATGTCGAGAAGCACGCCGCGCGTGGCGATGGGCGGGATCTCATGGGTGCCGAACAGCTGGGCGCCAGTGGGGTCGAATACCTCATCCACGGTTCGGCCATTATAATAGCGATGTCCGATGCCGCCATGGGCGAAGCCGTCGATCTGGGTGCCGATCCCCGGCCACACTGTCATGAAATCATCATTGAACGTGGCTTGATTGGGTCCGCTCGGGGCGCCGGAACCATTCCCGTGCGGATAGAGAAACAGCTGGAAACTGCGGTGACCGAAGGCCGGCGTGTCGCGACCGGTCACACCGCCCAGTGCATAGACCTTACCGGTTTTGATCAGCCCCGCGCCCTTCAGGACTGCTTCGGGCCCGATCTGCCCCACGGCCCCGAGCGTGTCGTTGGCGCCATGCGACGAGGGATACCACGCGTCCTCGGCCAGCGCGGTCTGAGTGGTCAGGATCAGGGTGAGACCCGCAAGTGCTGCGGCAAGTATCGATGAGACCGTTTTCATGGGCGTCCTCCAGCTTATTGCGACGATGAAGCCCGCGAGGAATGGCCCGCCGGCCATAAGCGGCGTCACGATCCAAGGCCGCACGGCTTTTCTCGGACGAAATTCTACAGCATGATTGCATGAAGGAAAGCGCATCGCCTTTGACGGGTTGACGAATTGTCGGTTTTGAGTCCAGGGGCGGCACAGTCATCCTTTAAGTGCGTGGTTCAAGACGTCGGTCAGCAAGATCCGATCCGTAGGGGGATAAAACGCTATGAAATGGCTAAAGGCAGTGCTTTTTGTCGTCGTGTTCCTGGCCGCGATCGCCGTTTCAGCGTATCTGGCGCGCCATGACTTGACCCGGATGTGGGGCGGTTTGCCTGCGTTCACCCACAGCGCAGGCGCTAGCTTCGACCGGATGGTTCCTATGAGGGACGGCGCGGCGTTGTTCACGACGGTGCACTTGCCATCGGGCGATGGCCCCTTTCCCACAATTTTGATGCGCAGCCCTTACGCCCAGATCGGTTGGCTGATGCGAGACTTCGTGTGCGGACGGTTTGTGCGGTATGGCTATGCCTGCGTCTATCAGGACACGCGCGGCCAGGGGCGGTCCGAGGGCGATTGGGACCCCGGCGCAAATCCTGAAATCGCGGATGGCCGCGATGTCCTTGCCTGGCTCACGGAGCAGGACTTTCAGGACGGGAATATCGCCATGGTCGGTGCGTCTTATCTGGCGTCCGTGCAGTTTGCGGCGCTGGTCGACGGCGCACCGCCCGAACTCAAGACAATTGTGCCGTCGGTTTATACGACGGACAATCGCGGCGTGATGTATCAGGATGGTTTGTTCCGGCACGAAACCTACACCGCCTGGGCAAGCCTCATGCGCGGATCGAATGACAGCGGGGGCGATCCGGGTGGAGACTATCAAAAAGCGGTCCGGCACCGTCCCCACAATGAGGTCGACACGAAGATCTTCGGTGCTTCATTGCCCTGGTATCAAGGCATGCTCACAGCGACATCGCCGGCTGACGACTACTGGCAGCGCGAAGACCGGGTTCAACTCCGGACGGTGCCGCAAACCATGACCATCCCGGTATTGATGATCGGCGGCTGGTACGATGTTTTTTTCGGTCCGCAGTTCGAGGATTGGCAACGGCTGGCCACGCGTTCGCAGAGCCGGTACATTATCGGTCCGTGGACGCATTCGGGAACGACCGGCGACCTTGAGACTCCCAATGCCGGCGGCGGCCGGTTTCAATGGTCCGAGATGCTGCCCTGGCTTGAGCATCACCTGAAGGGCAAGCCGCTCACCTCGCCGACGGGCCTCAGCGTTTATGTCATGGGCGAGGGTGCCTGGGTGCAGCGCGATGATTGGCCGTCGCCGGCTGGGACGCGGACGGTCTATCTGTCGAATCTGGATGCGGCCAACACATGCGACGGCGGCCGCCTTGCGGCACAACCCGGCGCCGGCGCAGCAGAATTTGAGTATGATCCGGACGATCCGGTGCCGACCCGGGGCGGCGCGGGCATGCTGGCCGGCGGCATACCCGGTTTTGACGGGGCGCCCCGTGCCAATGTCGAGCAAAGCGGCCTGTGCGAGCGTGACGACGTCCTGACATTCCAGGGCGAGCCGCTCACTGAGAGCCTCCTGATCTCCGGCCCGATCAGCGTCACCCTGGATGTGTCTTCATCGGCGCCGGATACGGCGTTCACCGCGAAGCTGATCGAGGTGTTTGCGGACGGCCGCAGCTTCAACATCCGAGACAGCATTACGTCATTGGCGTATCGCAACGGTGCGCCGGTCCCGGTTGACTACACGCCGGGGGAGCGTGTCTCGGTGACCCTCGATTTCTGGCCGATCGCCTGGCGTATGCAGCCAGGGTCGAGACTGCGCCTCGATGTGTCGTCGTCGGACTTCCCCAAATTCCATGCGCACACCAATCGTGCCGGCCCATGGGCGCAGCAGACCGGAGCGGATATCGCCCGCCAGACGGTTTACGGCGGCCGTGTGGATCTGCCTATAGAGCGGTAAAGGGTAAGAGGGCTCCTTGAGCATTCGGACCAAGAGAGTGGGCCAGGTAACACCGGATACGCCATGTTCATCGATATCATCAGTGTCTTTCTCGTTCTTCTCCTTGCGATCGGTCTGGCGATCGCGGGGCTGAGCCTGATCCTGTCCCTGACCGCGAGTCCCAGCGCGGCGCAGATCGCGGCGCTCACGTCCTCCAGTCCCGATGAGCGGCTGATCGCGACATATGTTTGCAATGCGTCGATCAAAGGCGCGGTGCCCAGCACCTTGGCGCAGATGATCTTCCAGGCCACCGGCTCCAAGGCGGGCGCCGATGCCGCATTGGGAGCGATCACGCGTATGTCCGGGGGATTATGGGTGGGTGGTCGGCTGTTTTTGACCTCCCACCGCGTGATCTTCCAACCGAATGCCTTGAACCGGGCAGCGCATCACAGTCTGAGTGACATCGTATTTCGGTTGACCGATATCCAGACCGTTTCGGTTCGCTCCGGATTCGTGGGCCGACTTGTCGATTTCCAAACGGCAGGAGGAACGCTGACGATCCGGCGATACCGGATCAAGGCCCTGATCGCGTCGGTGACCGCCGCGCGCGCCGCGGTCACCTGATTGGAAGGAGTGCGCAATACAGAGCGCGCTCATCACGGATCAGCGATAGACGACCTGGGCGCAGGTGAGGCTCAGGCCCACAACCGACCCGCGTCCCCTTTTTGCGATGCCATCTTGGTGACGGACTGACACACTGGTGGCCACCCAATCGTCCGGGCACCTCACCCAATCGTCCCATTCCCTGCAATTGGGCTGTTCATCGCGCACCGTATCGCGCGGACCGAATTTTCCTTTCACGCCAAAGCGCGTGTAGGCCACATCGATCCCCTTGACCAGCCGGCCGCGGCCGTCGTTCCGACCGTTCGTGCAGATCCGCACGCCGGTTACAAACTGTTGTTTCGACAGTGTCACGTCGATCCGGCCGCCGCCACCGACATAGGCATCAGATGTGCGTCCATCATTGCCGCATTCATTCCAATCCGCGGTCTCGCTGGTTCTTGCCCCATTGGTGATGGGAGCAAAGCCGACGTGCACAACGCACGGATTATCCGCACGCTCACTAATCGCGATGGATTTGACGGCTTCGTCGGCATTGCCGCTGGAAAGGACCGTTTCGGAATCGCCGCGGATGCCCGAGACTCGCGTATCGCGCGAGCGCGAGAGGCGGAGCTGCTCGTCGGGCAAGGTTGTCTGGATGGTGATATCGAGTTGACCGGTGCCGCCTTGGATTTGCTCCTGAGCCAGAGCAGCGGGTGTTATCATCAATATGCTGCAGATCGTAAGTGCGAAGCGCATGGTAGCCTCTCTCGCCAAATCAGAGTCCCGTGGGTGATAACTGCAACCACGGGTGAACTGGCCTGGCAAGCGAAGAGAATGTGACATTTGGGATTGTGTCGCATGCCGCGTCTTGAGGCCGATCAAGCTGCGCTATGCGATGGCCTGAAGAGCGTCCTTCAGGAACCGATCCGAAAGCTCGCATAGGAGCGCACCGGCATCGGGCACCTGTATGGGCTCAGTGGCCCCCCGGATCATCGCCCGAACTTTGGACATGGACCGAAGCACAAGAATGGGATCGTTCAGGCTGGCGACCAGGGCTGCCTTGCTGTCCCAATGGCGCCCCAACCAGTCCTTTGCGCGATCCGTGATGATGGCGGCAGGCTCGTCTGCCGTCCGCAGTATAAGATTGGGGAAGCGTTTGACGCCCACCTTATAGCGCGCGTCAGGGAACGGAGCATCGAAGGCATCGACGACCGTGCCGTCGAGGTCAGGATTGGCCCGCGCTGCATACCGTCTCGGCCGATTGAGATCTCGGCACGGGCCGCTTCGCGCTGGCCACACATAATTGTGATCGAGACCGTCATACCCTTTAGGATGCGGATCCCCAACGCGTGGCGGTTGGTCCGTTGATCCAGGCTTGTGGTCCTGTTTGCCGCAGGACGAAAAAGAGCTTCCGCCGGTCGAGCCATCCCGTTACATTTTGAGAAACTGTCAGGGATTAACCGCTTTTTGCTGGTTATGCTTTGCAATGGCTGTGATCACGCCGGGCGTCACCGGTGCGTCTTCGCATTGCTATGCAAAGCTCGTTTTCTTCAGGCGGTTTGGGAGCCGGAACGCCGGCAGACATAATCGGATAGGGAGTAGGACCTTGGGTGCCACGAAGCATTTGCGGATTGCTGGAATGTCGGTGTGCGTTGCCGCGCTGCTCGCGTTTCCCGCGCAGGCGCAGGACGCAACCAGTGAAACCGAGGCCGGGGCGGATCAGCCGCGGCGCGGCGCGACTGGCGCCCTGACGGAGACGGTGGTCGTCACGGCGCGCAAACGCGGCGACGAGGAGGCCGCGCAAAGCGTGCCGATCGCGGTGACGGCGCTCGGGGCTGCGCAACTCGATGCGCTGAAGGTCGACGATCTGGAAGATCTCACTTACGCCATCCCGAACGTGGCGCTGTCGGATATCGGCACCGCGAACGGCACGGCGAATTTCACCATTCGCGGTCTGGGCGTGAACAGCTCTATCCCGTCCATCGATCCGGCCGTGGGCGTTTTCGTCGATGGCGTTTATTACGGCATCAACAGCGGCGTGGTTCTGGATATCTTCGATCTGGAGAGCATCGAGGTCCTGCGCGGTCCCCAAGGTGTGCTCTTTGGGCGGAACGTGACCGGCGGTGCCGTCGTCATCAATACCAAGAAACCCACGGACGAGTTCGAGGCCGCCGGTAAAGCGCTGGTCGAATCCGGCCTGCGCGGCACCGGTGCGACATACAATCTGCAGGGCTATGTGTCCGGTCCGGTCGTTGAGGATACCCTGCTGGTCAAATTTGCCGGCTACTACCGCAACGATGAAGGCTGGTTCGAAAATCAGCTCACGGGCGACAATGTCGGGGCCGCGGAAAGCTACATTCTGCGTCCCAGCCTGACCTGGTTCCCGTGGGATGGCGCCGAAGTCAATGTCCGCTATGAGCACGGCGAGGTCGAGGGCGATGGCCCGGTCAGCCAGTCGCACACCAACGGCTTCGGTATCCCGGGAACGCCGGAAAATTTCGACCGTGAGACCTTCGACGCTTCGATCGACGAGGTCGGTTTCCAGGACACGTCCTGGGATCAGGTGATCGCGGATATCGTGTTCGATGTTCCCTTCGGCGAAGGCGGCACCATCACCAACATTTTCGGGTGGCGGGATTACTCGCAAGATACGCTGAGCGATATCGACTCCCAACCGCTCTACATCTTCCACGCGCCGGCCAATCTGCGCCAGGAGCAGTATTCGAACGAACTGCGCTATTTCGGCCGGTTCTTCGACACCATGGATCTGACGGCCGGTCTCTTTTACTTCACCCAGACCCTGGAATATGCCGAACAGCGCGATCTGCTGGGTGTGGTGCTTGGAAGCCCGGCCGGCGGTGTGCCGGCTCTGGTTCAGACGGGTGGGGGCATCCAAGATCACGACACCATCGGCGTGTTCGCGAATGTGGATTACGATCTCACCGATCGCCTGATCCTGTCCGGTGGCCTGCGCTGGAGCGAGGAAGAAAAAGAGGTCGAGATCGCCAATCTGGTGTTCAACCAAGTGTCGCCGCCGGCCGGGGAGGTGCCGTGTAATGTTGTGGACGGAACATGTCCGTTCGATTTCGTCGACAACGAGTCCTGGACGTCGTTGTCATCGCGGGTCGGTTTGAAATACATCGTCAACGAAGACACGCTGACTTACGCAAGCTGGGCGCGCTCGTTCCGTTCGGGTGGCTACAATCTTCGCAACACCGCCGTCCCGACCACGCCGGAAGAAGCCGAGCTTCTCGGCCCGGGCCCGTTCGACCAGGAAGAAGTGAGTTCCTTCGAAGTCGGTGTGAAGAACAGCTTCATGGGCGGCCGCGGGATCTTCAATCTGGCGGGCTTCTACACACAGATCGATGACATGCAGCGGGAAGTGAACCTGCCGAGTGAGGCTTCCGGTGTCCTCCAGCTCATTCGGAACACGGCCGATGCGCGCCTTCTCGGTTTTGAGGTCGAAGCTCAGTATGCGGTCTTGGATAACTTCCTGCTGCGCGGCTCGGTTGGTTACACCGATGGCGATTACACGGATGTCCGGTTCGATCTGAACGGGGACGGCGTGGTCGATGGCGCGGATGAGGATCTCGATATCCCGCGTCTGGCTCCGTGGACCTACAATGTCGGGTTCGTCTACGACCACGATCTGGGCGATTTCGGCCTTGCGACCCTGCGGTTCAACTATGCGCACCGGGACGAGTCGGCCTTTACCGACAACAACCGCGGTATTCTCAATGCGGCTGACATCATCGATGCCGGTCTTGACTTCCTGACCTGGGATGACCGGGCCGTGCTGTCGTTCTACGGTAAGAACCTGCTCAATGATGTTCAGCATGGCAACGATACTCAGCTCGGGGCCACTCTGGCCGGCTTCCCGGTCGGGGGCACCTTCGCGCCCTTGACCCGCGGCCGGACGGTTGGCGTCGAGTTGCGCCTGTCCTACAACTGATTGCTGTTACAGCATCCGAACGGAAAAGGCCGCGGGATCAGCCCCGCGGCCTTTTTG